>NZ_JBQCIV010000001.1:0-3791 GCF_051953405.1 Trinickia sp.
GCAAGGGCCCGCCCGCCCCACCGACCGAAAAGCACTCACACGCTTAAGACACCAGCGGTTGTTCACCGTCCACGATCTTTTTCGGGCCCACCGCGCGTTTCGCCGCTGGGGTGTGGGGGGCCGCGGGTGGCGTTAAATGCCGGTCGACGGAAGCGGGCCCCGACACCCCAGCGGCTATGACCACTACCGCCAATAAGCAGGCACCCGAACGAAAAAAAAGCGCCGACATCGACGCTTTGCAGACCAACTAACCCGATCGGCGCCACCCGCAGCACCGATCAGGCAAAGGTTTTATCGCCCTACACTAACGCCTACTCCGCCCGCGCGTTCGCGGCAGCCACAGCCGTCATGTTGATGATGCGCCGCACCGTCGCGGCCGGCGTCAGGATGTGCACCGGCTTGGCGGCGCCGAGCAAGAACGGCCCGACGGTCACGCCTTCCCCGCCGACCATCTTCAGCAGGTTGTACGTGATGTTCGCGGCTTCGACGTTCGGCATCAACAGCAGATTCGCTTCGCCCGTGAGCGTGGTACCCGGGAACGACTGCTTGCGGATCGCCTCCGACAACGCCGCATCGCCGTGCATTTCGCCGTCCACTTCGAGTTGCGGCGCACGTTCGGCAATCAGCTTGCGCGCGGCAGCCATCCGCTGCGACGACGATGAAGGGGCGCTACCGAAATTCGAATTCGACAGCAGCGCGATCTTCGGCACGATACCGAAACGCTCGATCTCGCGCGCAGCCAGAATCGCCATGTCGGCCAGTTGCTCGGCGCTCGGCACTTCGTTGACGTAGGTGTCGCAAATGAAGAGATTGCGCCCCGGCAGCATCAGCAAGTTCATCGCCGCGTAATGCTCGGCTTGCGGCGCACGGCCGAGCACTTGCTCGACGAACTTCAAATGGCTGTGGTACGTGTCGATCATGCCGCAGATCATGCCGTCGGCCTGTCCAAGGCGGATCAGGATCGCCCCGATCAACGTATTGAACTTGCGCATCGCGGCCTTCGCGATTTCGGGCGTCACGCCGTCGCGCGCGCCGATCTCGTGATAGAGCTGCCAGCTTTGCGTGAAGCGCGGATCGTCCTCGGGATTGACGATCTCGAAATCGACGCCGGCCTTCAGCTTCGAACCCATCTTCTGCAAGCGCATTTCGACCACGGCCGGGCGCCCGACGATGATCGGCTTGGCGATTCTCTCCATCAGCACGAACTGCGCGGCGCGCAGCACGCGTTCGTCCTCGCCCTCGGCGAACACGATGCGGGCACCCTTTTGCTTCGCGGCCGCGAACACGGGACGCATGACCATGCCCGTGCGGTAGACGGTCGCGCCCAGTTGCTCGCGATAAGCGTCCATGTCTTGGATCGGACGCGTGGCCACGCCCGAATCCATCGCCGCCTGCGCAACGGCCGGCGCGATCTTGATGATCAGGCGCGGATCGAACGGCTTCGGAATCAGGTACTCGGGACCGAACTCGAGCGAATGGCCTTCATAGGCCTTCGCCACTTCGTCGCCCTGATCCGTTTCCTCGGCCAGCTCGGCGATCGCACGCACGCAAGCGAGCTTCATTTCTTCCGTGATCGTCGTCGCGCCGACGTCCAGCGCGCCGCGGAAGATGAACGGGAAGCACAGGACGTTGTTGACCTGGTTCGGGTAGTCGGAGCGGCCCGTCGCGATGATTGCATCCGGCCGCGCGGCCTTGGCGTCTTCGGGACGAATTTCCGGCTCGGGATTGGCGAGTGCCAGGATCAACGGCCTGTTGCCCATGTCCTTCACCATTTCCGGCTTGAGCACGCCGGCGCTCGAGCAGCCGAGGAAAACATCGGCCGACTTGATCGCGTCGGCCAGCGTGCGCGCGTCGGTCGCGGCGGCATAGCGCGCCTTCGACGGATCGAGGTTGCCGCGCCCTTCGTAGATGACGCCCTTCGAATCGGCCACGAGCACGTTCTGCTTGGACAAGCCGAGCTTGACGAGCAAATCGAGGCAAGCGATGGCGGCCGCACCGGCACCCGAGCACACGAGCTTGACCTTCGACAGTTCTTTGCCCACCACCTTCAAGCCGTTCAGGATGGCCGCCGAAGCGATGATCGCCGTGCCGTGCTGATCGTCGTGGAAGACGGGGATCTTCATGCGCTCGCGCAGCTTCTGCTCGATGTAGAAGCACTCGGGCGCCTTGATGTCTTCGAGGTTGATGCCGCCGAGCGTCGGCTCGAGCATCGCGATCGCTTCGACGAGCTTGTCGGGGTCGGATTCGGACAGTTCGATATCGAAGACGTCGATGCCGGCGAACTTCTTGAACAAGCACCCCTTGCCTTCCATGACCGGCTTGGCGGCCAGCGGGCCGATATTGCCGAGGCCCAGCACCGCAGTGCCGTTCGTCACGACGCCGACCAGGTTGCCGCGCGAGGTGTACTTCTGCGCATCGAGCGGATCGGCGTGGATCGCCTCGCACGCGGCGGCAACGCCCGGAGAGTACGCGAGCGACAGATCGAGCTGGTTCGACAGCGGCTTCGTGGGCGTGACCGAAATCTTGCCGGGCCTAGGGTTCTGATGGTATGCGAGGGCGCTTTGCTTCAGTTGTTCGTCCATGGTTTTTGCCTGCGAGACGTAAAGAATTTGGGCCGACACGCTCGCGCTTGGCGCCGCGCTGGGCCAGTCGGCGGATGGCGACTGCGGCGGCCGCAGCGGCCTCGACTTGCGCCGGGTGGGCGCGGCGCCGGGAACTCTCGCGGGTAGCGGAGCATGCGCGCGAGCGATTTGCGGGGCGCCTAGTGTACACCCCCTAATCTCGCTTGCCAGAGGGAGCCGCGCCGAACTCGGGTAAAATACCGGCCTACGCGCGCAGCAAGCCAACCTGCTGCCCGAGGGCGACCCGCCCGCCTTGTGCACGCTGATGCACCACACGCCATCATTCCGAAGGATTTGCCCATGACAGGCTTCGATCGCCAAACGATCTCCGATACGACCGCCAAGATTCTGCTCGAAGTGCAAGCGGTGCACTTCAACGCCGAAAAGCCGTTCATCTTCACGTCCGGCTGGGCAAGCCCGGTCTATATCGACTGCCGTAAGCTGATTTCCTACCCGCGCGTGCGCCGTGGCCTCATGGAAATGGCCGAAGCCACCATCTTGCGCGACGTCGGCTACGAGCAGATCGACGCCGTGGCCGGCGGCGAAACGGCCGGCATTCCGTTCGCGGCCTGGATCGCCGACCGCATGATGCTGCCGATGCAATACGTGCGCAAAAAGCCGAAGGGTTTCGGCCGCAACGCACAGATCGAAGGCCACCTGGAAGAAGGTTCGCGCGTGCTGCTCGTCGAAGATCTGACGACCGACAGCCGCAGCAAGATCAACTTCGTGAACGCGCTGCGCACGGCCGGCGCCCGCGTGAACCATTGCTTCGTGCTGTTCCACTACAACATCTTCAAGGAAAGCGTATCGGTCCTGAAGGATATCGACGTCGATCTGCACGCGCTCGCGACCTGGTGGGACGTGCTGCGCGTCGCGAAGGCATCGGGCTACTTCGACGCCAAGACGCTCGATGAAGTCGAGAAGTTCTTGAACGCGCCGGCCCAGTGGTCGGCCGCGCATGGCGGAGCGACGGCGACGCCGCAGTAAGCCAGCGCTCGTCGCGGGAGGAGCAGCGCGCAGGCGGACAACCCGCCCGCGCCCCTCCGGGCCCCGCCGCTGCCCTCCTCTCCCTCTCCCGCTACGACGCCTCGTCGTACGTCATCCCCCGATGCGCCAGCCCGTTGGCCCGCGCGTATTCGATCAGTTCCGCGTCGCCGGCGGCCCCGAGCT
>NZ_JBQCIV010000002.1:0-45458 GCF_051953405.1 Trinickia sp.
AAGGCCGGCATGGGCGGGGTGGCGGCGCGTTCGACGAAGGTCGCGCAGCGACTGGGCCAGGTGGAGAAGGCCTACGAGCCCGGGGCTGTGATGAACCTGATCGGCGTGGGGGCGATGGTGACGAACATCGTGTCGATGGGGCACCAGGGGTACCAGCTCGTCAAGGCGGGCGATAACGCGACTGGGGATCAGTGGGCGCAGTTCCTGTCGTCGGCAGGCATGATGGGTGTGGGCTTCGGGGTGGCGAAGATGCGCCCGCAGACGCCGCCATCGAAGGGCGGTGCTAAAGCGACGTCGGTTGCGGCAAGCAGCGGCAACGGAGGCGGAGCAGGCGGTAGCCGCGACCAGGCGAGCGATGGCGTGGGCGACACGGGCACAACGGAAAACGCGGCCGCCGCTGCGGGAGCGACCACGCTTGCACAAGCCGCGCTGACGTCAGGCAGTCCGAGCAATCCGACTGCGGCCGCTGGCGCAACCGGCGCGTCGGGTACGGTTGCCACGGCTGCCAACGTTAGCATGACAGGCGCGGCGCCGAACCAGGGCGCGACGAGCAATGCGGACGCGGGAAGCACGGCGGCGGGCTCGGCAGGCGGTCAACCTCAACCGATACTGAATTTCGCGACGACGAATCCCGGCAGCGCTCAAGTCAACAACGGTGGTTCGATCGCAATTAGTGGCGGCACTTCCAATCAGCCGGGTGCGGCAGATCAACCCTTAACGGCGCAAACAGCGGCGTACACCACGAATACGGGTGGCGGAAACGGCGGGTCGAATCAGCAGCAACAGCCGTTTGCGGGCGGCAATGGGAACCCGGGCGCGACGGGGCAGGGAACGACGGCCGGCCAATCTCAATCGGTTCCGAACTTCGCGACGACAAACCCGGGCAGTGCTCAGGTCAATAACGGCGGTTCGGTCCAGGTCGGTGGCGGCACGGCCAATCAGCCGGGAGCGAGCGGCAATGCCAATGCGGGAGCGGCAGGCCAACCGGTGACCGCGCAAGCTGCCGTGTACACGACGAACACGGGCGGCGAAAACGGCGGCTCGGACCAGCAGCAACAGCCTTTCCAGGGCGGCAACGCCAACCCGAGTGCAGCGGGGCAGGACTCGACAGCGGGCCAACCTCAGTCGGTGCCCAACTTCGCGACGACGAATCCCGGCAGCGCTCAAGCTGTTAGCGGTGCCTCGACTAAGGTTAATGGCGGCGGCACGAATCGGCAGCCGGTGGCGAGCGGCACTGTCAATTCGGATACGTCGAGTCAGCCTTTAGAGGCCCAAACCGCCGCGTACACGACGAGCACCGGCGATGGCAACAACGGCGGCTCGAACGAGCAGCAGCAACCGCAACAATCGCAGCAACCGCAGCAACTGGTGAGCACCGATCCGAGTTTGGGCGCCACGCCTCAAGCTCCGACAACCGGCGAGCCTCAGGTAGTGCCGAACTTCGCGACCACGGACCCGGGTCGCGTGCGGCTCGATAACGGTGGCACGAATCAACAACCCATCATCGTGCGTGGTACCGACAATTCAGGGACGGCATGTCAACCTCTGGAAGAACAAGTCCCCCCGAATCCGGCGAATACAGGCGGCGAGAACACCCGCTCGACTGAGCCGCAGGTCCAGCCACTCGAGAACGGCACGCCGAATTCGGAGACGTCAAATCGAGCGCCGGCAACCGGCCGGACGCCCGCCGTGCCAAACTTCGCGACGACGGATCCCGGCAGCGTTCGGCTCGATCATGGCGGCTCGCATCAACAGCCCGTCATCGTGCGCGGCGCCGGCAATTCCGGAACGGCAAGTCAACCCTTGGAGGAGCAACCCCTCGCGCTTGCGTCGAATCCAGACGGCAACAATGGGCGCTCGAACGAGCGGCAGCAGTCGCAGCTGCCCGAAAGCAGCCATCCACCTTCGGGAACGAATCGAAGCTCGGCAAGCCCTCAACCTCTGGTCGTGCCGAACTTTGCGACGACAGATCCAGGACGTGTTCCACTCGGCACCGGTGGCTCGAATCAACAGAGCGCGACACCGCGTGGCGCCGCTATTTCAGCGACGGTAAGTCAGCCCGCGACCGAGCGTACCGCCGCCAATCCCGCGACGACGGGACACGGGAATAGTCCCTCGAGCGAGCCGCAACGGCAGCAGCCGCAGAGCGGCGATCAGAACGCGGGCGCAGCGAATCGAGCCCCGGCGACCGGCCAGTCCCAAGCGGTTCCGAGCTTCGCGACGACGGACCCGGGCGGCGTCCGGCTCAACCGAGGCACGACGAACGAGCAGCCCACGGTGATCGTGATCGGCAACTCGAACGCTGGGACGGCAGCGCCCCCCGTGGGAGAGCGACCCGCCACCAATTCCCCGAACTCGGGCACCGGGAACGAGGGCGGCTCGAACCAGCAACAGCCGCAACAACAAGCGCAACCGCAACAGCAGTCTCAGCAACAATCGCAACAGCAGCCGCAACAACAGCCTCAGCAACAGCCTCAGCAACAGCCGCAACAGCAGTCTCAGCAACAGCCGCAGCCGGCGCAACAGTCGCAACCACAACAGCCGCGGCCGCGGCGGCAACGGCCAAGTAGCCGCAATTCGAGTTCGAGTACGGCGCCGCGAGGCCCAGCTACCGTTACGCCGGACCATCATGTGCCGCGCCCCGCTTCCGCCGCCTCGGAAGATCCTTCCGCGCCGGCTTGGAAGAACGGCGTGAGCATACTGTCGGCCGCAAACGGCGACGACCACGTGGTCATCGGCTCCAGGGCATGGTGGGCGATGCCTACCTTCCTGCAGACAGGGGCGATTTGCGAGCCCACCGACCTTTATGTTTATGTGTTGCACGTCCCGCATAGCGAGGCCGGTAGGGTGCGAACGGTCACTGCCGACGACGTGCAGGCGCAGGGGGTCATCCGGGCCGGAGAGGGGACGATCGATTGGCAGAGCGGTCACCCGACGCAGGTTGTCGATCCGCGCAGTCGCGACGACGAGTTCGGCGAAGCGCCGGACGGCCTCGAGCACGCCGTTGTGATATCGAGAACGCCGCCGGAAAAGTTGGCACAGCGTCCCGTCGTCGTTCGCCAGTGGTGCAACACGGCCGAAGAGCTGCCGGCACCGGACGGTCCTCGCTTGGTGGAGCGCGTGCATGGCAAATTCGGCGTGAAACTTCGTATCAAGATCGGCAACAAGGTTCTGTACGAAAAGCAGATCGGCGAACCCAACGTCGATACACGTGCGCAGGCACTGGCGGTACCGGTTCGTGTGTTTTCCAAGTTCCAAGAGCCGAAGGGCCGCCCAGACCGCGGGGCGTATGCCTCGAAAAACATCAATATCAATCTGGGGCGCCCGCTTGTTCCGCGCGTCGATCCGAAGACCGGCCGCCTGTATTGGGTCGATCTGCACAACCACTTCACGACCTTTGCAAAACCGTTGAGCGCGGGTCCAAAGGCGTTCAATGACCGGATGTTGAATGGGCCCCAAGCGCTCGATGAGCACCCGGACGCGCGCTTGATGTATACGCTGATGGGGCTGCCGTACACCACTCGCGCGATGTCCGGCAGTTGGGCGCCTTACACGGGGAAGGACTTTGCCGAAATCGCCTCGTCGCTCGACGGCGATCGAAAGATGCTCGCGCAGTATCGCGGCCTATCGGACGAGGCCCAGCGGCGCTACATTCCGTGCGTCGTGGGAACCGAGCTGGCGGCATACGGGCGCATGAAAGTGGGCGGGCAGGTCGTCTCCCCGAAGACGTACCTCGCCATGCTGATGGTCGAAAACCCGGAGATCGACGTCATCTGGAACGGCGAGGTCAATCCCAATACGAAGGAAATGATGACGGCGCTGCGCGGACGTCAATGGGGTCCGCAGTTGCACCCGGTCACCTTTGGCGAACGCGGTATGTCCGGCGCCGAACCTGCGTTTGCCGCGCTGCTCGAAGGAACGCGGGCAGCCGGCGTGCCGGTGACGATTCACGCCGATGCCGGCGATATCGAATTCGGCAAAGACGGTGCGCCCGTTCGCACGCCAAGCACCGGGCAGCATTTCCACTACCTGATGAAGATGTTCATGCAGGCCGGCGCCTATGACCTGAGCGGGCTGGACTGGCAAGATCGGAATTTCACGCTGTCGGATGCCGATTTGCGCGAAATTCTGGCTTCGGCGCCGTCTCAACAGCCGGCATCGATCGTATGGGCGCACGCCGGCGGTTTGGGCAATTGGGCGGGCCACGGGCCGCTGCATTGGTCGAACCTCGATTGGATGCTCGGAAATCCGCTGCTGTCGCACGTCAACCTCGACGATTCGTGGAGCCCGGTCAAGGCGGACATTTATTCCGATCCGGAGAATGTAGCCGCCGCTTTACGGGCCATCGGCAGCGGACGTGTCGGCTACGGCGGCGACCAGGTCAATTCGCAGACGCAGCTCCAAGCGAACACGCCGTGGGCGCAGCAGCAAGCCATGTTGCGCGAACTCGAAAAGCGCGATCCCGAACTGCTCGGCTGGTACGCGGGCGGGCTCGCCATGAGCGTCGTCGATCGCGCCCGAGCCGCGCAGGCGTGGTTCCGCTACCAGCAGGCGAAGGGCAGATCGGATCCGATCGTGGCGAAGTTCATCGACAACTTGCCTAAAGATCGCAGGGATGCGCTCGATACTTTCGTCGCGCAGTACGAGGCCGCGCATCCCGGCGTTCGTCCGGATGGTCCGCCGCCGCCCGATGTCTATATGGGCGACGATCTGAGAGCGGCACCGCCGATCCAGCCGACGAGTGCGATGACGCCGCCACCGCGCCAGGTCGTGCAATTGGTCACGCTGGCGGCAACCGGAGAAGAAGTGCCGCCGCAGCAAGTGGCCGATGTATATCGATATGCGGATTCGGCCGGCAGCATCGCCAGTACGCATGGCACGGAACCTCCGGCTCAGTCGTCCGAAGCGCCGGAGACGCAACAACCGTCGACGTCCGCTCAGCCGGTGAGTGCCGCGGGAGAGTCGACACCGGCTCAACCGGTGAATGCCGCCGGAGCGGCGAGTGCCACCGAAGCAACGAGTGCGACCGAAGCAACGACTGCGACCGAAGCAACGACTGCGACCGAAGCAACGACTGCGACCGAAGCAACGTCTGCGACCGAAGCAACGACTGCCACGGAAGCAACGACTGCCACGGAAGCGGCAACTTCGAGCGCTGCGTCGGCGGCGACGAGCGCGGCAGGCGAAGCCGGAGCTGCGCAACCGTTCGATCTCCAGGCGTTTATTGCCAAGTGCCGGGACCAGGCCGCAGACCTCTTCGCCGAACCGGCGCTCAACGCGGATCAACTCGAAGCGCTCTCGCAGTACCGAGCGGATCGCGGTTATCCGCCCTTTAGCGACGAAGCCATGGCCGTCGGTATCGACGCGGCCCGCGTGGGCCGTTCGCTCGGCGACCAGCTCGCGCAAATGCTGGGCGTCGACTTCGTGGCAACGCGCCAGGCCGACAACAAGGAGCATGTGCTGACCGTCAGCCGCGACCGCAATCGCAAGATCGCACGTACCTTCGGCGGGTCCGTGGTGAGCCTTGCCGCGCTTACCGCCGTAGGCGCGATAACGCTGCACGCGGGAGCGGTGACGTCGGCGATCGGCGGGGTGGCTTTGCTCGTGCGCGCCGTGTCGCTCAACCTGAAGGTCGCAAGCACACAGCTGAACCGCAAGACGGTCGAGCCCGTGAACGAACAGGGCATCATGCCGCGCGGCATCTTCAATTTCACGGCGTGGCGATTGAATCGTTCGCTGCCGTCATCGGGGCTTAACCCCGACCGGCTCGAAGGGCCCACCGGCGTCAACGCAGTGCTTGCGGAGGCGGAGGCCACCGCGCGGATCGCCAGCCTGTTACCCCTGAACGTCGATGCGGGAGAAGGGGGCTACGACCGGTTCATGCAGCGGGTCGGCGCCAACGGCGACGTCAATGCGCGGACCGATCAAGCGGTCGGGTACTCATGGGGTACCGTCGACGATACGCATTTCTCGACCAAGTTCGGTTCGATGCTCTCGATGGTCACGGGCGCCGGCTATACCGTCAGCACGATGACGGCAGTCCAGGGCATCATGGCGGGGCTTGGAACGCACCTGTATGCGCTGCCGCTACTCGTTGGGAACGGAGCTTTCACGCTTTATCAGGTGCTAGGCGGCGCGAGCGGCATGTTCCGGAAGAACTTGACCGAGATCACGCCGATTCGCAAGGTCATGAACTTCGGTGCCTGGCCGGCCATCGGCATCGGTAACTTCGCGTATTCGGGCCAAATGGTGATGAACGCGATGACAACCGTACCGCCGACTCAGGTCTTCGACTGGATCAACGCTGGCGTAGCGGCGGGGGTGGGGTACGCCACTTCGCGCATTGCTCGAAATGCGGTTCGAGCGGAGATGAACGGCGGCGTCGAAAAACCCAGAACGGTACCGCGGCTGTCGGTCGGTGCCGGAGCGGGCCTCGCGCTCATGGGCGCGACGAGTCTCATCTCGTCGTTCTACGGGAACGGTCAGAACAAGCATCCTCCTCATCCGCAGCCGGTCGTTCCCACGCCGTCCGGTTCGGGGTCGCCGACACCGACGACATCGGCAGGCCCTACGCCATCCACTAGCGCATCGCCCTCGGCAAGTGCATCGCCCTCGGCAAGTGCATCGCCATCGACGGGTTCATCGCCTTCGACCGGCTCATCGCCTTCGACCGGCTCATCGCCCACGACCCCAACCCCGTCGCCCACCCCAACGACGGTCACAGTCAAACGCGGCGACACCCTCGATGGGATCTTCGACAAGTACGAAACCACGATCGTCGAGGAGATCGACACCTCGGGCATGGATGCGGCCCAGAAGGACGAGGGCGCCTGGAAGCGCTTCGAGCTGCTCAATCCGGAGTTCGACTTCAGCTCGCTCGACGGCGGCACGCCGGAACCCGGCGGGACACGCGACCCGAACCTCATCTATATAGGAGACGTCATCCGCATCGGCTGACCACGCGCAAGGAGAGCGGCCCAGCGCCGCCCCAAGGCCGAGACAGCGATAACCCGAATCGCGCCCGCGCGATCGACACCGACCCGAATCGCAGCCCTCTCGCAAGGCGGGCTGCGATTTGTCGCGTCCGCAGCCAGCCTACAAATTTTTTTGATGGCCAGATTTTATTTTTCTAGCTCGCCTGCCGGCAGTGCCCCATCGAAAATCGGTCCCAGCAAACATGGGTAAGCAACCGTGCGCCGGCGGTCCGGCCGACGACGGCTCAGATGATGGGGGACGCAACAATGAACGATGCAACGCAACAAGGGAGCCCGATGGGCACAAGCGAATCGGGCAGCGGCAAGTGGCAGTTCTGGGTGGATCGTGGCGGTACGTTCACCGATATCGTCGCCGTCCGTCCCGACGGCCGCCTGATCACGCACAAGCTGTTGTCCGAAAACCCGGACCGCTACCAGGACGCCGTCGTGCAAGGCATGCGCGATCTGCTCGGACTGAGCGCCGACGAGCCGCTCCCGCAAGAGAAGATCGACGTGATCAAGATGGGCACCACGGTCGCCACGAATGCGCTGCTCGAGCGCAAAGGCGCGCGCACGCTGCTCGCCATCACGCGCGGCTTCGCCGATCAACTGCGTATCGGCTACCAAGAGCGCCCCGATATCTTCGCGCGCCATATTCAACTGCCTTCGCTGATGTACGAGCGTGTCGCCGAAATCGACGAGCGCATCGATGCGCAAGGCCGCACCCTCAAATCGCTCGACGAAGCCGCCACGCGCGATATGCTGCAACGCGCGCGCGCCGACGGCATCACCTCCATCGCGATCGTGCTCATGCACGGCTATCGTTATCCCGCACACGAGCTGCGCGTGGCCGAACTCGCGCGCGAAGCGGGTTTCTCGCAGATCTCGGTGAGCCATCAAGTCAGCCCGCTCATGAAGCTCGTGGGCCGCGGCGATACGACCGTCGTCGACGCCTACCTGTCGCCGGTGCTGCGCGACTACGTCGGCCGAGTGACGCGCCAGACGGGCGGCGTGCGGCTCATGTTCATGCAGTCGAGCGGCGGTCTTGCCGATGCGGATCGCTTTCAAGGCAAGGACGCCATTCTGTCCGGCCCCGCGGGCGGCATTGTCGGCGTGGTGAAGACCTGCGAGGCGGTGGGCGAGCGCCGGGTCATCGGCTTCGACATGGGCGGCACCTCCACCGACGTCGCCCACTACGACGGCGCCTACGAGCGCGTGTTCGAAACGAAGGTCGCCGGCGTGCGCGTGCGCGCCCCGATGATGGACATCCACACGGTGGCAGCCGGCGGCGGTTCGATCTGCAGCTACGAGAACGGTCGCCTGAAAGTCGGGCCCGAATCGGCGGGCGCGTATCCGGGCCCGGCGTGCTATCGCAACAACGGCCCGCTCACGGTCACCGATTGCAACGTGATGCTCGGCCGCGTGCAGCCTGCTCACTTCCCTCACGTGTTCGGACCGAACGGCAATCTCCCGCTCGATGCCGCGATCGTGCGTCAGAAGTTCGAAGCGCTCGCGAAAACCGTGCGCGAGGATTCGGGCCGCGAGATGAGCCCCGAAGCGCTGGCGGAAGGCTTTCTCGCTGTGGCCGTCGACAACATGGCGCAAGCGATCAAAGCCATCTCGGTCGAGCGCGGTCACGACGTGGCCGACTATGCGCTCGGCGCGTTCGGCGGTGCCGGCGGCCAGCACGCGTGCGCGGTCGCCGAAGCGCTCGGGATGCGCCGCGTCGTCCTGCATCCGTTTGCGGGCGTGCTCTCGGCCTTCGGCATGGGGCTCGCCGATCAGCGGGCCGTTCGCGAGCGCGCGGTCGAAGCGCTGCTCGACACGGCCGCAGTCAACGATTTGCGCAGTGCGTTCGAAGCGCTCGAGCGCGAAGCCACCGAGGAAATTCTGAGCCAGCGCGTGCCGCGCGAGCGGCTGAGCGCGCACCGCACGGCACGGCTGAAGTACAAGGACACCGATTCGACGCTCGAGGTGCCGTTCGCGGACGCCGCCGGCATGACGTACGCCTTCGAATCGCTGCACCGCAAGCGTTTCGGCTTTGTCATGGAGAACCGCAAGCTCGTGATCGAATCGATCGCGGTCGAAGCGGTCGGCGCGACCCAGCAATCGGCCTCGCTGCCGGGCGTGGCTGCCGCCGCATCGGCCACGTCGCCGCGCGCCGATCGCGAGGCGGCGCACGAGGACCGCGTGCGGATGTTCTTCGACGGCCATGCGCGCATGGTGCCGCTCTTCGTACGCAAGGATCTGCGCCCCGGCGCGACGATTCACGGCCCGGCGCTGATCAGCGAAGAGATCTCGACCATCGTGCTGCAGGCCGACTGGAGCGCGAACATGCTCGACGACGGCACGCTGATCCTGCAGCGCAGCGAGTCGGAATGGATCGATTCCGACCGACGCCCGCGCTTGGCGGAATCGATCACGACGGAGCGCCACCCGGTGCACCTCGAGATCTTCAACAATTTGTACATGTCGATCGCGCAGCAAATGGGCACGACGCTCGAAAAGACGTCGTACTCGGTAAACATGAAAGAGCGGCTCGATTTCTCGTGCGCGATCTTCGACCGAGCCGGCAATCTGATCGCCAATGCACCGCATATCCCCGTTCACCTGGGCTCGATGAGCGACAGCGTCACGTGCGTCATCAATCAGCACGGCAACACGCTCAAGTCGGGCGACGTGTTCATGCTGAACGTGCCGTATAACGGCGGCACGCACTTGCCGGA
Organism: Trinickia sp.; assembly: GCF_051953405.1. Taxonomy (GTDB): domain Bacteria; phylum Pseudomonadota; class Gammaproteobacteria; order Burkholderiales; family Burkholderiaceae; genus Trinickia. Next base: position 9,701 of record NZ_JBQCIV010000002.1, read on the forward strand.
CATCACGGTCGTGATGCCGGTATACGACCGCGCGGGCGCCGAGCTGCTGTTTTACGTGGCCGCGCGCGGCCACCACGGAGACGTCGGCGGCATCACGCCGGGCTCGATGCCCCCGAACAGCACGACGATCCTCGAAGAAGGCGTGCTGCTCGACAACGTCAAGATTGTCGAAGGCGGCACCTTCCTCGAAAACGAGGTGCGCAAGCTGTTCCTCGCCGGGCCGTACCCGAGCCGCAACGTGGATCAGAACATCGCCGACCTCATCGCGCAGGTGGCCGCCTGCGAATCGGGCGCGGCCGAGTTGCTGCGCGCGGTGGACCGCTACGGCGCCGCTGTCGTGCTGGCCTATATGCAGCACGTGCAGGACAACGCGGAAGAAGCCGTGCGCCGAGCGATCAGCAAGCTGGCCGACGGCGAGTTCGGCTACGAGATGGACGACGGTGCCGAGGTTCGGGTGAAGGTGACGATCGATCGCGAGCTGCGGCAGGCCCGCGTCGATTTCACGGGCACGAGCCGCCAGCGTCAGACGAATTTCAACGCGCCGCGCTCCGTCTGCAAGGCTGCCGTGCTGTACGTGTTCCGCACGCTGCTCGACGAAGACATTCCGATGAACGAAGGCGTGTTGCGCCCGATCGATCTCGTGGTACCGCACGGCTCGATGCTGAACCCCGCGTATCCGGCCGCCGTCGTGGCCGGCAATGTCGAAGTGTCGCAGACGGTGACCGATGCGCTCTACGGCGCGCTTGGCGTGATGGCGGCGTCGCAAGGCACGATGAACAACTTCACCTTCGGCGACGACACGCATCAGTACTACGAGACGATCGCGGGCGGCTCCGGCGCGGGCGCCGATCACCCGGGCACCTCGGCGGTGCAGACGCACATGACCAACTCGCGGATGACCGATCCCGAGGTGCTCGAATGGCGTTTCCCGGTCGTCGTCGAACAGCATGCGATTCGCCCGGGTAGCGGCGGGCTCGGCAAGCAAGCCGGCGGGGACGGCGCCACGCGCCGCATTCGCTTCACGCGCCGCATGACGGCCAACATTTTGGCTAACCGCCGTCGCGTCGCACCGTTCGGCCTGGCCGGCGGCAAGAGCGGCGAAGCCGGTCGCAACTGGGTGGAGCGTGCCGACGGCGCGATCGACCGCTTCGGCGCGACGCATACGACCGTGGTGGAAGCCGGGGACGTGTTCGTCATCGAAACGCCGGGCGGCGGTGGGTACGGTTTCGCGGAATGAAGCAAGTTCGCAGAAAGAAGGAGACGGGTAGGTCGTTCATTTTGTCGTTCTAGCCAATAGCTGGCCGGATGCGATGCGTGTTGCACGTATCGCACCGGCCAGAGGAACAGGAGGAGATCGAATCATGCATACAGGGGTCAATCTATATCCACTAATCGGCGTCGCCGTGATCGTCGCCGGCTTTGTGTTGCGCTTTAATCCGATGTTGATCGTGGCGGCCTCGGCCATCGCCACGGGTTTTGCCGCCGGCTTTCCGATTCAGGCGGTGCTCGCCGCGCTGGGAACGGGCTTCATCAAGACGCGCATGATTCCGCTGATCATCTTGCTTCCGCTCGCCGTGATCGGCCTGCTGGAGCGGCACGGCTTGCGCGAACGCGCGCAGATGTGGATCGGCAGCATCAAGGCGGCGACGCCGGGACGTTTGTTGATCGTCTACCTGTTTGCGCGAGAAATCACCGCCGCGCTGGGCTTGACCGGCCTCGGCGGCCACCCGCAGATGGTCCGGCCGCTCGTGGCACCGATGGCCGAAGGCGCGGCGCAGTCGCGCTTCGGGCCGCTCTCGGATGCCGTGCGCTATCGCCTGCGCGCGTTCGCGGCGGCGACGGACAACGTGGGCTTGTTCTTCGGCGAGGACATTTTCGTCGCGTTCGGCGCCATCGTTTTGATGGTCACCTTCTTGAAGGAAGCCGGCGTCGTCGTGGCGCCGATGCACGTCGCGGTGTGGGGCATGCCGACGGCGCTGGCCGCGTTCCTCATTCATGCCGCGCGTCTGTACCGGCTCGATCGCTCGCTCGCCGCGGAACTCGGTGGACAAGCCGCCCACAAGAGCGGTGCTCAGCCGAGCCGCAAGGCCGAATCGTCGCCCGTCGCCTCGCAAGGAGAAAACGCATGACGCTCACCATCACTCACTTCTTCTGGCTCGTCGGCCTGTTTCTGCTCGTGGTCGGCGGGATGATCGTCACCGATCGCGCGCATCCGAAGCGTTTGCTGGCGGGGGGATTCTGGATTCTGTACGGCCTCGTGTTCCTGATCGGCGATTGGTTGCCGCCCTCCGTCGTCGGCGTGGCCGTGATCGCGATGGCGCTCGTGGCCGGCTTCGGCGGCGTGACGAGCGCCAAGCCAGTCCAGCGCAGCGAAGCGGATCGCCGCGCTAGCGCGACGCGTCTGGGCAACAAGCTGTTCGCGCCTGCACTGACGATTCCGCTCGTCACCGTCATCGGCACGCTGAGCGCAAGCCATCTCGTCTTCGGCGGCAAGCCGCTGCTGCAGCCGAGTGCGACCACCCTGGTTTCGTTCGGCATCGGCTGCATCGTGGCGCTGATCGTGGCCTGCCGGCTCACGCGCGATTCCGTCGGTCAATCGATGAAGGAAGGTCGGCGGCTCGTGGATGCGCTGTCGTGGGCCGTCGTCTTGCCGCAAATGCTCGGCATGCTGGGCATCGTGTTTGCCGACGCGGGCGTCGGGAAGGCCGTCGCCCACCTGACGACGTCCTATATCGACCTCGACTCGCGTTTCGTCGCTGTCGCGGTCTATTGCATCGGCATGGCCCTATTTACCGTGATCATGGGCAACGGCTTCGCCGCCTTCCCCGTGATGACGGGTGGGGTGGGGGTGCCGGTGCTGCTCGGCGTATTTCACGGCAATCCGGCGCCGATGGTGGCGATCGGCATGTTCTCGGGCTACTGCGGCACGCTACTCACGCCGATGGCGGCGAACTTCAACATGGTGCCGGCGGCGCTGCTGGAACTCCCGGACAAGTACGGCGTGATCCGCGCCCAGGTACCGACCGCGATCTTGCTCTTGACCGTCAACATCGTTTTGTTGAACATCTTCTTGTTCTTGTAGCCTGGTAGCATTGCGCGGTGCCGGCGCGGTGGTCTGCCCGGCGCCGCGCCAGCGAAGCATATGCAGGGGAAGCGCAATGAATTTGAGGTTCTTGGAGACGTTCATCTGGGTCGCCCGGCTGCGTAGCTTTAGTCTGGCGGCCGACAAACTCCACTCCACGCAAGCGGCGATCTCCAGCCGCATTTCCGTGCTCGAGCAAGAACTCGACGCCAAACTCTTCATTCGCGATCCCAAAGGCGTCGTGCTCACGCGCGAAGGCGAGCGCGTGCTTCACTACGCGGAGCACATCGCCGAGACGATGACGCGCCTACGCACGTCGATCCGCGACGAAAAGCTCGCATTCGGCACGATCCGCATCGGCGCGATGGATAGCGCCGTCCACACGTGGTTCATCGATTTCGTGACCGACGTCACGCGGTTGTACCCGAACTTGGACATCGAGGTCACGGTCGATACGGCCTTGAACCTGAACGAGCAATTGCGCCGCGGCATGCTCGACCTGGTGTTCCAAACCGATCTGCTGCGCGACGAGACGATCCGTAGCGTCGAGCTGCTGCAATTGCCGTACGGCTGGATTTCCGCGCCCGAGCCGCTCGCGGCCCTGCAACTGGGCGAGCCCGGGGCGCCCGTGTCGCTGCGCTCGTTGGCGCGCGGACGGATCATCACGTTCTCGCGTCATTCGCGTCCGCACCAAGACCTCATGCGGATGTTGCAGGCGCAGGGGATCAACGAGGCATGGATCAGCTGCGTCAATTCGGTGGCCGCCATGACCAAGCTGACGCACGACGGCTTCGGGGTGGCGGTCATGCCGCTCGCGCTCGTTCAGAACCTGGTGCTCGACGGATCGCTGCAGGTCATCAATTGCTCCGATGTACCGCCGCCGATGCCGTTCGTCGCGGCGTGGCGTTCGAGCGTCGAGGTGGCGTGGCCGCAGCGGTTGATCGAAATTGCCAAGGAGGCGGTCGGTAAATACGTCGACGGGCTGCGCAGCGAAATGAGCCGAAGCTTCGGATTGGCTAATGCAGGATTTTGATCGAGCCGTTGTTCTGCAGTCCGTCGCTTTCGCAATCGGAGATCACGACGATCCCTGGCGAGCAGCGTGAGTGCCCGGACCCGCGCGAGAGCGCGAGGGTCGCGTGCACGTGCTTGCCCATGCTAGGCGCGCGCGCGTCGTCGGTCTCGCCGTGCGAAGCTGCGGGTCGCCCCGGCGAGCTGCCGCGCGCAAGCGGGATCGGGGCCACCTCCGTGCCGACGTCGGTGCCAGCATGGTCCACCACGCGCTCGACGTAACCCGCGGTGAAGCCGGTAGAAAAGTTGCCGCTGTAGTAGCACGAGATCGCCTTGCGCAGGGCGGCTTGTTCGTTCGCGTCGACGTGGACGGCACGCGTGAAGCATTCGCTGAGGATCGCGGCGGCCGCGTGCAGATTGGCGCACGGATCGAAAATCGTTTCGGCCGTTTCGCCGTAGCGTGCCAGGTTGTAACGGTTCACTTGCGCGAGCCCGAGGCTGAAGTTGTAGTTCAGCCGCGTCAGCATCCGAACGGTGGCCAACGCCTCGGCTTCGCTCGTCGGCTGCCGCACGAGATGCCTGCCCACCACACCGATCGCATAGGGGTTATAGCCCGACTCCACGCTGACGATGGCCGCCATCGTGTGCGGATCGACCTGCGGCGCGCAGCGCTGCGCGAGCGAAAGAAAATCGGCGGCATGCGCCGCGCCGGCACCGACGAAGAGTGTCGCCTGCAATGCGATCAACCACAGCCATCGGCGCATGGTCCTATCCTCCGGTCAGTGATACGACATCACCAGTCCGTGCACGAGCAGCGACCAACCATCGAGCATCACGAACAGCAGCAGCTTGAACGGCACGGAGATCGTGGTGGGTGAAATCATCTGCATGCCGAGCGCGAGCAGCACGTTGGCGATGATGAGATCCGTGACCACGAACACCACGTAAATCACGAAGCCGATTTGAAACGCGCGCGTCAGCTCCGACAACATGAAGCTCGGCACGAGCACCATCATGTCGTCCGACTTGAGCGTTTCGGCGCGTGCGGACGGCCAGATGGCCGTCGCGGAACGTTGAAAGAAGTTGCGTTCGGCCGGCACCGTATGCTGCTCGAGGAATTTCTTGAGCGGCGGCCCGATGGCCTGACCGATGGCCATGACGTCGTCGACGCTCATCGAGCTGCCCACCTGCACATGCTGCTGCTGCATGTTGTCGAAAATCGACGAGGCCACGGGCGACATGATGTAGATCGTGAGGATCAGCGCGATACCGTTGAGCACCGTGTTCGGCGGGACCTGCTGCAAGCCGAGTGCGGTTCGAAGCAACCCGAGCACAACGACGAGCTTCGTATAACTCGTGACCATGAGCGCCGCGAACGGCGCAATGCCGATCGCGACGATCAGCGCGATCATCGAGACGGGACTCGGCAAACTACTCATCTTTGCCCTCGGCGAAGCTGGCGATACGAATGCCGAGGCGATTGCCGACGGCGATCAGGTGGCCATGACCGACCAATGCGCCATTGGCGCGGATATAGACGGTGCTTTGGTTCAGCGGTTGATCGAGTTCGAGCACGTAGCCGCTCTTGAGCGCTTTGAGTTCGCGTAGCGGCATCGAGCGCTCGTCGAGTTCGAACGTGACGCGCACCTCGAGACCGTCGATCCGAGTCAAGACCGGGGGCGTCGCGGCCGCGGACGGCGCGGTGTTGCCCTGCGCGGCGGCTTGGGCCGCCACGGCGGAGACGGGCGTTGGAGCCGGCCGGCGTGGTGCGGGGGCGTCGCCCGGCGGTTTGTCAGCCACGGCATTCTCCTCGATGTGTTCAATGACGATGCGCGTGCCGGCCGCTTTGCCGGAGAGCGTCACGCGGCCGTCGAGCGTCGTAGCGGTGCAGTGCAGCCCCGATCCGGCGGAGCGCCACTTTTCGATGCTGACGATGTCGCCGGGGGCGATGGCGCACAATTCGCCGATACTCAACACGGAGCTGCCGATACTGACGCGCAGCGCAATGGGCAGCGCGTCGAAATCGCCGGGGGCGAGTTCGGGTTGCGGCGGATCTTGCGGGCAGGCGATCCCGAGATAACGTTCGTCGGCGAAGCGCAACGCCCCGTGGCAATGCCAGTTGGTGCCGGTTTTCGTCACGCGAAAGCGCAAGGCGGCCGGGGCGTGGGACACGTCGTCCTTGACGGATTCGTCCGGCACGCCGATCTCGAGCGCTTGCCGCGTCACGCGCTCGAGCGCATCGACGACGGGCGCCAACGCATCGGCCAGCAGTGCGGCGCGGATGCCGGCCGGCACGCGATCGCTCGCGGCCTCGCCGATCAATTCGCGCTCGCCGATCGCATCGAGCACCAGCCGGCCTTCGGCCGGCCCGAACGTGAACGGATAGACGCGCAGGGGCCCGCTCATCTGCGCGTCGGCATCCCACTTGAGTTCGTAGCGGCCCTTCTCGAGCGCCAGCACGAACGGGGCGGGCCAAGCGTAGGCGCGGTTCAGCGCCTGAGCGGCGACCGCTGCGACGCGCGGTAGCGCGGCCGCGTTCGCTAACGACTGCGCGGCGCTAGATGCGGCATTCGACTGAGCGGGCGCCGCACGCGGCGAGTGAAGCGCGGTGGCGGACACGATCGGTCAGGCGACGAGCAAACGCCCGGCAAGGTACGCGAGCTGGACGCGGTTGAGCACGCCGTACTTCTTGCGGATCTGCCGCATGTGGTAATCGACGTTGCTGATCGACATGTTCAACTGCGTGGAAATTTCGCGGTCGCTCATGCCGCTCGCCGTAAACTTCAGGATGCGCCGCTGCACGTCCGACAGCTCGGGTTCTTTTTCCGCTTCCCACACTTTCCCGGCCAAGAACGCATGAATGCCGAGCCCGACCGCGTAGGCCTGACCGATCGTGTGGTCGTTGATCCAGCCGCGCGTCGGGTTCGCCGAGCTGAAGATCATCACGCTGTGCTCGCGGCTGCCGGGATCGACGAGGCCGAACGCGATGCCGCTGTGCATGCTGCTCGCTTGGAGGTCGTCGAGAAAGTGCTGCATGCGCTCGTTGCGCTCGTCGGCACCGCCCTCGTGAATCAGCGTCGTATGGTCCCAAACGAGCGGCCAATCGTGGCGGCACGCGAAAGCCATGCGCGGATCGAGTTCGAAGTAGCGCTTATCCACATAGCGCTGTGCCCAGCCGGGCGGCGAACACGGATGAAAATATTGCACCCGGTTGACGAGTTCGCCCAGGCGCGTCAGGCGGCAATAGCAGAGCCAATCGAAGCCGATCGTGCGCAAGGCTACGTGAATCAACTGCTTACGCTCGTCGGGCGACATCGCGCCGGCGAGATCGTTGGCAATCTCGGATCCGCGGTCCCCGCGGGACGGCTTGCCGGGCGGGCTGACGGCCTCGCTGACCAAGAGCTGGCAATCCTCGAGTTCGATGATGTCGATCCCTCGTCTGACTGCCCGCTCATCGTCCACCTTCGATACGCCTTTGCGGGCCAAGGGGCGCGACATGCGGATCTCCTCTATGGAAGTGCGTAGTAGGAGCGGCGGTGCGCCCGATTACGCGGCAATTTGCATGTCGATCACTATATCTGTCCCTCGGTCTCGCTTAAACCGGCCAGTTCAGTAGTCTTCGCCCTACTCATTTGCGTGGATACCGCTTTGCACTACGAGATTCGCGCTTGAGACAGGCGGTCGCGAACTTTTAAACTGACCGTCGCATATTCACGATTGTTCAGTGCAAGGGCGAGCTATGACGGGGCTTCAAAAACGGTTGCTGCAGTGGTGGCCGGGCGCGGCCGGCGGCGCCGACGACATGCGTCGTCCCACGAGGCCCTACGACCTTGCGTTGGCGGCTTTCGTTGCCATCGTCGTCTCGCTTTTCGTCTTGCCGCTGCCGACGGCAGTCATGGACGGGCTCATTTCGTTGAATCTGGCCGTGAGCATCGTGCTGCTCACGGTGTCCACCTATTTGCCTTCGGCCGTCAGCTTTTCGTCGTTTCCGGCGTTGTTGTTGTTCACGACGCTGTTGCGGCTTTCGCTGAACATCGCCTCGTGCAAGCTGATTCTGCTCAACGCGCAGGCGGGGCACGTCATCGACGCATTCGGGCACCTCGTCGTCGGTAACAACATCGTCGTGGGTGGCGTCGTCTTTCTCGTCATCGCCATTGTCCAGTTCGTCGTCATCGCAAAGGGCTCCGAGCGCGTGGCCGAAGTCGGCGCGCGCTTCTCGCTCGATGCGATGCCGGGCAAGCAGATGAGCATCGACGCCGATCTGCGCGCGGGCATCATCAATTCCGACGAGGCCAAGCAACGGCGCGAGCGGCTCGAGCAGGAGTCGCAGTTGCACGGTGCGATGGACGGCGCGATGAAGTTCGTGAAGGGCGATGCGATCGCCGGCGTCATCGTCGCCTTCATCAATATCTTGGCCGGTATCGCGATCGGCACGCTGATGAAGGATATGAGCATCGGCGATGCGTTGCATCGATACGCGATTCTGACCGTCGGCGACGGCATGGCATCGCAGATCCCGTCGCTGCTCGTCTCGATCGCCGCCGGGATCGTGACGACGCGCGTGGCGACGCGCGATGCCAGCGAAAGTCAGCTCGGCGAACAGATCGGCAAGCAGATCACGGCGCACCCGCGCGCGCTGCTGATTACCGCCGCCGTGCTGCTCGCGTTCGCCGTCGTGCCGGGCTTTCCGACGTGGTCGTTTCTGGCGTTGGCGGCGACGATCGGCGGTGGCGGCGCGTTGCTGTTGCGTCGGCGTAAAACGATGCCGCCGCTCAAGCTGATCTCGCTCGCGGAGCCGCCTGCCGACGACGGCGAGGAAGCGCGAATCGATCTGCATACGTCGGGAATTACGGCACCGCTGGCCATCACGCTCGCGCGCGGGTTGTCGTCGCATATCAACCTCGTGCGCCTGCAAGAAGCGTTTGCGCAGGCGAAGACGAGTGTCGATGCCGACATCGGGCCGATCCTGCCGCGCGTGCACGTCAGCTTCGATGCCTCGCTGCCGGAGAACGCTTACCGTGTGTTCGTGCAGGACGTGCTGGCATCGTCCGGCTATGTGCGGCCCGACAAGCGGCTGTGGGATGGCGTGACGCCGATTCCCGAGCATATCGAGCGCGAGCCGGGGGAGGCGTTCGGTCCGTTCCAGCAAGTCGTGTGGTTGCCGGCGCAGGCGCTGACGGCGCCCGACAAAGGTAAGGAACGCAAAGTCAACGGTGCCGTGGGCGAGCGTGCGACGGCGGTCGACGAGATCGGCGCCGCGGGGCTGCGTTCGGAGACGATCATCGCCGAGCACGTGGAGAGCGTCGTGCGCAAGCACGGAGCATCGCTGATCGGCATTCAGGAGGCGCAGCAACTGATCCGCCTCGTGCGCCGCGATCACGCCGAGCTGGTCAGCGAGTTGACGCGCGTCGTCCCCCTACAGCGTGTGACCGAGGTCCTGCGCCGCTTGTTGCAGGAGGACATCCCGATCCGCAACTTGCGCATCATTTTCGAAAGCATGATCACGTGGGCACCCAAGGAGCCGGACGACACGATCGCGCTCGTCGAACTCGTTCGCGTCGACTTGAAACGCATGATTTCCGACCGCTACGCGGGCAGCGGCCGCAAGCTCGACGTGATCCTCTTCGAGCCGAAGTTGCAGACGCGATTCGAAGAGGCGGTGGTGCGCACACGCACCGGCAACGTGCTCGGCCTCGCGCGCGGGATCAAGGAGAACGTCTGCGAGCAGGCGCGCACGATCTTCAACGGGCGGGCCGGCTTGAGCGAAATGCGGCCGCGCGGCCGCAAGGCCGATGGCGCAGCCGATCGCGTGGCGGTGGTGGTCTCGCTGAATGTGAGGCGTTACGTGCGGACCACGCTCGCCGCGGTGTTGCCCGACGTGCCCGTGCTGTCGTACCAAGAACTCGAAGAAGACGTGCAACTCAACACGATCGGCTGGGTGGCGAACCCGGCCGAGTGAAGCCCTGAAGCCCGCGCCGCGGGTCGAACATTCGGATAGACGCTCGAAACAGGCATCGAATGACTACGGAAACGATTCTCGATATCACTCGCCAGGCGTTGCTGCTCGTGTTGATGCTGTCGTTGCCCGTCGTGCTCGTCGCCGCTTGCGTGGCGCTCGTGACCGCGGTGGCGCAGGCGATCACGCAGGTGCAAGACCAGTCGATCGGGATGGCGGCACGCATGATCGCCGTGATGGTGACGTTGATTCTGGTGGGCGGCTGGATCGGCCGCTCGGTGTTGCTGTTTGGTCAGCAGTCTTTTGCGAGGTTGTTTTGAGAATAGAAACACTTGCTGTGCTGGCAAATTTCATGCGGGCCACGCTGCCGCGGCGTGCCGCGCTCGTGCCGCTCGTGCCGCTGGTCGTGTGTGCGGCGAGCGCGTTCACCAGCACGAACGCTGCTTGGGGTGCGGAGCTGCAATGGCGCGAACGGCCCTATACGATCGTCGCGGACGGCAAGAAGGTGGCGGACTTCATCCGCGAACTCGCTGCCGCGCAAGGCGTGACGGCGGTCGTCGACGATAAGGTGGAAGGCACGATCAGCGGCAATTTTTCGGGGACGCCGCTTGCCACGCTGCGCAGCGTGTGCGCGACTTACGGGCTCACGTACTACTACGACGGCTCGCTGCTCTACATCGGCCGCGCGGCCGATGCGCAGACGCAAGTGTTTCCGATTCCACGGGGCAGCGCGGGCGAACTCTCGCGCACGCTGCAGGCGATGCAGATTCCCGACAAGCGTTTCCCGCTCATCATCAGCGATCGGGAAAATACGATCTACGCGTCAGGCCCGCAGCGCTACATCGAACTCGTGAGGCAAGCGATCCAGACCTTGGCGGATCCCTCGCGCGGGCTCGATCGCGCGGAAATTCATGCCTTCCCGCTGCGCTACGCGTTCGCATCGGACTTCGATATCAATCGCTCGGGTAAGGCCGTCAAGATTCCCGGGATCGCGACGATTCTCTCGCAGCTTTACGGCAAAAACGGCGGCCGCAATGCGCTGCCGGGCGGCGGTCGGATGACCGACGCGACGCGCCAGGTCAAGCTGTCTTCGGGCGACACCATCGGCGTGCCTCGCATCGACATGGGCGGGCCCGGCGGTGCCGGCTTGAGCGGCGGCGGTGCCTATGACGCCGGCCGTGCCGGCGACGATCCGGCGAGTTCGAACACCGCGTCGGGCCTGGGCCTGAGCCCGTCCTACGCCGGCGCACCGGTCTCTTTGCCGCAGATCGTGGCCGACGCGGGCACGAACTCCGTGCTGATTCGCGACGTGCCCGAGCACATGCCGCAGTATGCGCAGTTGATTTCCACGCTCGATGCGCGCCCGCGCTTGATCGAGCTGAGCCTCACGATCATCGACATCAACGAGAACGCGCTCGATTCGGTGGGGGTCGATTGGCGCCTGCACACGAAACATGGCGATCTTCAGTTCGGCAACGGCACCAATCCGCCGCTGACGTTCGACAGCACGACCGAAGCCGGGCAAACGGGCGCCACGGTGCCGGCGGGCTTGGCATTGACGGCCTCTGTCGGCGGCTCGATGCTCAATTACTTCCTTGCGCGCATCAACGCATTGGAGAACAAGGGCGAGGCCAGAACCTTGTCGAAGCCGCGCGTGCTCACGCTCGATAACAACGAGGCCATTCTCGAAAACTTGACGGAGTTTTACGTTCAAGTCGCCGGGTATCAGGATTCCTCGCTTTACGGGATCACGACCGGCACGAGCGTGAAGATCACGCCGCGTATCGTGAACGACGGGGGCCGCCCGAGCGTGATGATGTCGATCGACATCGACGACGGTCAACTGAATCCGAATATCACGGTCACGAATGTACCGGCCGTGACCGAGCGCAACATCGTCACGAAGGCGATGATCGACGAAGGCAAGAGCCTGCTCATCGCCGGCTTCAACAACGACGACGAGAACGTCACCAAGACGGGGATCCCATTCCTGAAGGACATTCCGTGGGTCGGCAATCTGTTCAAGTACACCACGAAGACGGGCGACCACACCGATCGCTTTTATCTGTTGACGCCGCGCGTGGTGGAGATGGCGAGCGCCTACGAGCCGGGCGCCGCGCCGCTGGACGGCCATATGACGAATCCGGGCGCGCCGTACAACCCCTCGGCGTCGCCGGGCAAGGGCGAGAACGATCGCACGGTCGTGCCCGGTGCATCCGACGATGCGTCGCCCGGGGCGACGACGGTACCGGGCAGCGCAACTCAGCAAGGCAAGGTGCCCCCGGTCGGCACGCAAGCGCCGGCGTCGGCGCCGGCCGCGCCGCATCGCCCGTCGGCCACCGCCGCTAACGAACTGCCTTCGAGCGGATCGGTGGGCAAGCCGGCGACGCACACGCAACTGGCTGCTGCCGATCTGCCCGAGCCGTTCGTCCGGGCGTCGGGACGTTAGGAAGGACTAGAGGATAAGAGGACGAAAGGACGACGGACATGGACACCCCGGCCCCACAAGCGAGTCCCGTCAAGGCGCCATGGAGCCTCTCGTTCCTGAGCGGCCCGCTATACGGGCGCACGATCGCTTTGAAGCTCGGCGACAACTGGGTGGGCTCGGGCGCCGACTGCGATGCGATCGTAGCCGACGGCGAGATTTCGCCGCGGCAACTGCGGCTCTCGGTGGGGCAAATCGCCGTCACGGTTCAGAACGTCGGCGAGGCCGAGGCGTCGCTCAACGGCGAGCCGCTCGACAGCGGCCGTCGCGCGCTGAGACACGGCGATGTGATCGAGGTGGGCACGATGCGCCTCGGGATCGTGCCGGCGCAGCAACCGCGCGAGCTGCCCCCGGAGGCGCCTCAAGCGAAGCGCGCCGGCACGCTCGCGAAGTGGGCGCAGCAACCTTGGGCCGCCTGGGCCGCGAGCCGCCGCGTGCTCGTCACGTTGGCCGCGCTTTGGGGGGTAATCGTGTTGGCCGGGGGCGCGTATCTGGCGATCGGGGCGACCAACCCGTTCTGGTTCCAAGCGAGCGCGACCGAGCGGCTCGAGGAAGTGACGCAGGCGCTGCACGACTACCCAGAGGTGAAGGTCGTCTCGACGGGAGAGGGGTTCGTGGTGTTCGGCTACGTCAATTCGCTGTCGGATAGAGATCGTGTCCAGCGCCTAGTCCAGCGTTTTCCGCAGACGACGGTGGGCGACGTGTACGTCATCGACGAGTTGCTCGGATCCGCGCGCCTTTACTTCAGCGATACGCCGCTGACGGTTGCCTACGCGGGGCACGGCAAGGTCGTGATCGGCGGCGCGGGGGCGCGCTCGTTGCAGCAGCGTGTGGCGAATTTTACGAAGGACGCGAAGCCCGCGTTGCAGGTCATCGATCGCGTGGCTTACGAAGATTCGGCCGCGGCGCCGCACAAGGCCAAGCCGAGCGCGGGCGACGTGCCCGACATCGTCGGCGTCTACGACGACGGCACCGGCACGCGCTTCATCGAGACGCAGGACGGGGCGCGCTATTTCGAGGGATCGCATTTGCCGGGCGGGCTCGAACTGCAGCACATCGGCCCGGATGGCGTGGTGTTTGCGCGCGGCGCCGATCGGTTCTTCATGCAGGTGAGCGGGGCGGCGATGCATGCCATTGCGCCGCCGGGTTGAACGAAGCGGGACGGCACGCGAAGGCGCGCGTGCAAGCACCCGCGGCAAGCAGTCTGGCGTGGCGCGCAGGCGCCGCGCGGGCATTGGAGCGCGGCGACGCGCATCGGAGAGCGCTTCCCGGGAACGGGGCGCGTATTTTGACGCAGTATCGGAAAGGAGAGTAACGATGAGCGGAACACAAGGCATCAGCGGCACCGCCAGCCAGTCCATCAACGATATGAACCAAGGAACGGCCGACGCGCAAGCGATGGAGGCGGCGCAAGCCAAGTTCACCGAGGCGATGCAGGCCCTCCAGATCGATTCGTCGACGAACACGGCGAGGGCGGACCTGAGCAAATCGGAAGGCCAAGACATGAAGGATCTGTCGAGGTCCTGAGGCTGGCCAGGACGTTGAACGCGTCCCTGGGGGCGCCTTGCGGCGCCCTCGGAGCGTTTTTCGTTTTTCGGTGGATATACGCCGTCGATACAGAGAGATCAACATGACCGTCCCAGCGATAACCGCAATCGAGCCGGCTGCCGTCCATAAGCCGACTGCCACCCATCAGCAGGCTGCCGAGCACGTCGATGCGCGCTCCGTCATGCCGGACGCGCCCAGCCACGCGCCGAGCGCCGCCGACGCCAAGCACTTCGACCATCAAGTCGCCGGCAAGGATGCCGCCACCGTCGGCAATGTCGGGACGGTCCAGATGCACCATGGCGTCAGCAAGCCGCACGGCTTCGAAGAGGTCGTCACCCATTTGCGCACTGAGACGGCCGCGCTGGATGCCAAATTCGATTCGACGTTCTCCCAAGGCGTGCATGCGACGTCTTTCATCGATTCGAACGATCCGATGATGTCGATGGTGCGGATGGCCGATTTCAGCTACTCGGCCACGACGATGCTCATGCAGTACCAGTTCAGTTTGAACATCGCGGATGCGTCGACGGGCACGACGAAGTCGCTCATCAAGAATGACGTCGGGGGCTGATTGCGCCGCGATGTCGTCAACCGCGAAGCGGGGATGCAAATCATGAGAAAGCTGTTGCGCACCGGCGCTCTGCTGGCGTGTGCGTTGTTGCTGGCCGGTTGCCAGCAGGAACTTTATATGGACTTGTCGGAGTCGTCGGCGAACGAAATGATCGCCGCGCTCGCCAGTTCGGGCATCAATGCTTCGAAGTCCGAGGTGCCGGATCACGGATGGCAAGTGACCGTCGAAGGCCGCGACGTGCCCGCCGCGCTTAATGCGCTGCATGCCGACGGTTTGCCGCGCCCGTCGCTCGAAAATCTCGGCGATTTGTTTCGCAAGCAGGGGCTGGTCTCGACGCCGGCCGAGGAACGCGTGCGCTACATCTACGGCGCCGAGCAGGAACTCGAAAACACGCTGCTAGACGTGAACGGTGTGATCGTCGCCCATGTGCACGTCGTCATACCGGAAAACGATCCGCTTGCCGACAAGATCAAGCCGTCGTCCGCATCGGTCTACATCAAGTATCGCTCCGGCGTCGATCTGAAGATGATGGCGCCGATGGTCAAGGACATGGTCGCGCACAGCATCGAAGGGCTGACCTACGATAACGTCTCGCTCTTCCTGCAAAGCGCGCCGCCGCAGCCGGCGGGGCCGCGCGACGATTGGGCGCTCGGTATGCGCCTCCTGCCGTGGCTCGGTGTGGCGCTGGCGCTGCTCACGCTGCTCGTCGGTGCCGTGTTCGTCTTGCGGCGCGGCTTGTTCAAGCTGCCCGGTGTCGTGGCGGGCGATGCGCAGCGCCATGCGAACTGAGCAAAGCGATCGGGCCGGCCGCTTCGCGCGGCTCGTGAGCGAATTCAATCTGCGGCCCGACCGTTATGTCGATCCGAGCTGGCCGGCCGGTATGTGGCCTTCGCCCTGGAACGAGATCGCGCGCTTTAGGGAACGCGGCGCACGGGTGCTGGCGAATGCACTGCTGATGGCCGTGGATGTTCCTATGGACGATTCGGGCGCCGCGCAGTGCGAGTTCGAATTCGCCGCACGCGAAGGACGCCTTGCATTGCTGCCGCGCGAGCCGTTGCTCGAGCTGGCCGGGTTGTGCGGGCTGTGTCTGCACAAGGCGTGGTTGAAGAGCGACGTGACGCGCGGGGTCGAGAAGGCGATGCTCGCCGAGTTCGGCGCACAAACGATGGCGTTCGTGCGCGAGCGCACGCCGCCATTCGATGCGATCAGCGAAACGCTCGAGCCCGTGCAGCGCTATCCGAAGCTCGTCGTGCAAACGATTCGCGCGCGCGGCGCGCGCCTGTTGCTCGACTTCGTGGCGACGGCTGGCCGGCCGGTGCTCGCACGCATGCGCCTGAAATTGCCGCGCATCGCCGACGTGCAGCCCGAGTACCGGCTCAACGACGCGCAGCGAGACGAGCTAGCCGAGCTGCTTTACCTGTGTTTGATTCCCGAGAGGTTGCAGGCATGGGACTGGCTTTTCTGATCACGAGCGACAATCTGCAAATTCTCTCGGAGCGCAAGGTGCTCAAGGAGCACGAGTACGCCGCGCTGCTCGATGCGAATTCGATCGTCAGCACCGCCAAGCAGGAAGCCGAGCGGATCCTGGAAGCGGCGAATCGCCGCCAAGAGGCGCTATGCAACGAGGGCTACCGCGAGGGGCTGGCGCGCGGCGAGCGCGAAGGGGCGCAGCGTGCCTATGCCGCCACGCTCGATACGGCGCATGCGTTGACGTTCGCCCGCAAGACGATGGCCGACCTCGTGGTGCGCGCATTGCACGAGCTTGTCGGGAGCGTCGATCGAGAACGGATATTCGCACGCGTGTTGGACAAAATCGATGCACTGGTGCGCGAAGAGGCGTTCCTCATCGTGCGCGTGGCGCCCGATGCCGTCGAGTCGATGCGCGACGTGCTGGCCGCGCATCGCGAAGCGCACGCCGGCGACGGGGAGACCGTGCTGCGCACCCAAGCCGTTCGGGTGGTGCCCGATCCCACGCTCGGCGCGTCCGACTGCGTGGTCGAAACCCCGGCGGGCAGCATCGATGCCAGGCTCGCCACGCAGATCGAGGCGATTCGCGCGGCGATTCTCGATCGGAGGACTCCATGAACGAATTCGTCCCATCGTCCTCGTCGGCGCGCTCCTCATCGTCTTCATTCTCGTCCGAGGCCTTGCCCGGCCAGCAAGCGTCGAGCGAGCCGCCCGAGCCGCCCGAGCCCGCTCGCGACGCGCTTGGGGTGAGCTGGCGCGACGCGCTGGCCGCGCAACTGCGCGGCGACGGACTCTCGGGCGGCTTCGCGCAATCGCTCGACGGTTTAAGCGGACTGCGCATGCGGGGGCGCGTCACGCAAACGGCCGGGCTGTTGATCCACGCCTCCGGCATTCAGGCGCAACTGGGGGAGGTCTGCGAACTGCATACGCCGGGCTTGCGCCCGATGTTGGCCGAAGTCGTCGGTTTTTCGCGCCAAAGCACTGTGCTCACGCCGTTGGGGTCGCTCGCCGGATTGTCGATTGCGACCGAGGTCGTGCCGACCGGGCGGCAGCATACGTTCGACGTGAGCGAGGCACTGCTTGGCCGGGTGTTGAACGGGCTAGGGGAGCCGCTGGACGGCAAAGGTGCGATTGTCCAAGGCGTACGCGTGAGCGCGTTGGCCGAGCCCGTCGGTGCGCTCGAGCGAGCCATGATCGACGAACCGCTGCCGACAGGCGTGCGCGCGATCGATGGCTTTCTCACGACCGGGATCGGGCAGCGCATGGGGATCTTCGCGCCGGCCGGCGTCGGCAAAAGCACGCTGCTCGGCATGATCGCGCGCGGCGCGGCCTGCGATGTGGCCGTGGTTGCGCTGATCGGCGAGC
Organism: Trinickia sp.; assembly: GCF_051953405.1. Lineage (GTDB taxonomy): Bacteria > Pseudomonadota > Gammaproteobacteria > Burkholderiales > Burkholderiaceae > Trinickia. The sequence continues at coordinate 27,183 of NZ_JBQCIV010000002.1, forward strand.
GCGGTCGCGAAGTGCGCGAGTTCATCGAACACAATCTGTCTCCCGAAGCGCTGGCTCGCACGGTCTTGGTCGTGTCGACCTCGGACCGGCCGGCGATGGAGCGCGTGAAATCGGCGTATGTCGCGACAGCCGTGGCCGAATACTTTCGCGACAAGGGGCAGCGGGTCCTGCTCCTCATGGATTCGCTGACCCGATTTGCGCGCGCGCAGCGCGAAGTGGGGCTCGCGTCGGGCGAGCCGCCGACGCGCCGCAGTTTCCCGCCTTCGACGTTCTCGGTCTTGCCGCAGTTGCTGGAACGCGCGGGGCAGGGCGTGCGCGGTTCGATCACGGCGTTCTACACGGTGCTCGTCGAGGGCGAGGACGATAGCGATCCGATCGCCGAGGAAGTGCGCTCGATTCTCGACGGCCATATCGTGCTGTCGCGCAAGCTCGCGGCGGCGGGCCATCATCCGGCGATCGATCTGCTTGCGAGCGCCTCGCGCGTGATGACGCGCGTCGCGTCGGACGAACACCAGGCGAGCGCGACGAGAATGCGCGAATTGCTCGCCAAGTATCAGGAAATCGAACTGCTGGTGCAGATCGGCGAATACCAGGCCGGTAGCGATGCGCTTGCCGACAGGGCATTGGCGGCGCGCAGCGCCTTGCGCGAATTTTCCATGCAGCGGGGCAATCAGCTCGAGGCTTACGAGGACACGCTGGCGAAACTGGACGAATTGAGAGGGAAATTTGGAGAAGACCATCGGGAAGATCGCCCGGCTGCGTGAAGTCCGGCGCGACATCGAGCTTGCACGGTCGATTCGCCAACAAGCCGAGGTGGACCGTGCCAGAGAGGCGTTCGAGCGGGCGCGCCGGGCGCTCGAGCAGCTCGAAGTCGATAAGAGCGAGCATCTGCAGAGGCTGGCGCAGCGCTGGCGTGGGAGCGCATTTCCAGCGTCCGATCTCGCCAGCGCCGGCATCGACGTGCTCGTGTACGACCGGCAAGCCGACGCCAAGCGAGAAAGCATCGAGGAGGCATTGAAACGGCTGAGGGAGGAAGAGGCCAAGCTCGCGGAAATCCAAAAATCGTTGCGGCGTGTCGACGCCAAGTGCGAGACGTTGAAGCGCACGGGCGAGCGGCTCGAGCGCGATGCGGCTCGCCGCGCCGAAGCGCTTGAAGAGGCGCTGGCCGACGAGGCCGCACTGCTCGGCATCGGCGCGGCTTCGATTCGCAACAGCGGCGCGACAAGCTGATCATGGTCTCGAGCTTCGACGACATCTACAACATGTTGCGTCCGATGACGCTCGTGTTTCCGCGCGTCATGCCCATCATGGTGATCGTGCCCGCGTTCAGCCCCACGGTGGTGACGGGGCTCGTGCGCAACGGGTTCCTGGCGGTGATGGCCATGTTCATCGCGCCGGCGCTCGATTTTCACTCGCTGATGACGGTCCCGCCGCTGGTGTGGATCGCGGTGGTGCTGAAGGAAGCGCTGATCGGGATCTTGCTGGGCTTCGCGTTCAGCACCGTCATGTGGGCCATCGCGGCGGCCGGCACGATGATCGATTTCCAGACGGGATCGGGCAACGCCTCGTTTTTCGATCCGATCGGCGGGCACGAGGGCGGGCCGACGGCGGGGTTTCTCAACCTGCTGGCCGTGACGCTGTTCGTCACGGGCGGGGGGCTCAATCTCATGCTGGCAGCGTTGTTCGAGTCGTATCGCGTGTGGCCGGTCGATTCGTTCGCGCCGCATTTCGGCAACGCGCTACTGCCGTTCGCCGAGCGCGGCCTCGCCGCCGTGATGCTGTGGACGGTGAAGCTCGCGGCCCCCGTCGTTATCGTGCTCGCTGTCGTGGAACTCGGCTTCGGACTCATCGGGCGTGCCATGCCGCAGTTGAATGTGTTCATCATGTCGCAGCCCGTCAAAAGCGCGGTGGCCGTGTTGATGATGGCGCTGTTCTTGCCATTCGTCTATTCGTCGCTGCATGGTTTCCTCGGTCCCGACAGCGGTCTCGTCGGGCTGCTGAAGTCGATGCTTTGACCGCGCTCGCACAGGCCTCATGAGCGAAAAAAATCAACCGCCTACCGCGAAGCGTCTGCGCGATGCGCGCAAGAAGGGCGACATTGCGCGCAGCACGGAACTCGTCGATGCGCTCGTGTTTATTGCCACGGTTGCGGCGCTGGCCACGCAGGCGCCGAATTTCATCGCGCTCATGCGCGACTTGTTCGATGCGATGTTCGAGGCCGTGGCCTCGCGAGATCCGGCTACCGCCATACACGCCGTGCTGACGCGCGCCATGCGCGCATGGCTCATGGTCGGCATCGGCATCGTGGCGGTGGGCGGCGTGGTGGCGGCCGCGGTGGCGCTCGCGCAGACAGGCGGCCTCGTGGCGTTCGAACGGATCATGCCGAGCTTGGACAAGCTCAATCCCGCGGGCGGCATGAAGCAGATGTTCTCGATGCGCAGCCTGATCAATCTCGTCAAGATGACGGTGAAGACCGCCTGCCTCGCGGGGACGATTTGGGCGCTCATCCACAGCTCGCTCGACGCGCCGCTGCAAGCCGGCTATTTGACGCCGGCGGGCATGCTTGCCCTCATGGGCCGTATGCTGTCGCTGCTGCTCGGCTGGGCGGCGATCGTCTTCATCTGCTTCGCGGTGATCGACTACGTTCACCAGCAGTACGAGCACATGAAGAAGCTGCGCATGTCCACCGAGGAAGTGCGCCGCGAATATCGCGAGATGAACGGCAACCCCCAGATCGCATCGCGGCGCAAGCGCATGGCGCGCGAGCAGGTGTTCGATGCGATGCAAGACCGCGTGAAAGGCGCGTCGGCGGTGGTGCACTCGTCCCGAGTCGCGGTGGCGCTGCAGTATACGCGCGGCTCCGTGCCGTGGGTTTCGCTGCGCGCGGAAGGCGAGACCGCGATACGTATCGTGGAGTTGTCGCGCGAATTTCTCATTCCGACTGTGAACGACCCGTCGCTGGCCGAGGCGCTGTTCGACGGCGTACCGGAAGGCAAGTACATCGACGAATCGCTTTTCGAGCGCGTCGCGAAATTGCTGCGTTGGGCGAGGGGGCAGGAGGAGACTCAAACGCCTTGATCGACGGCTAGCTTGCCGATCAAGATGCTTGGCGCGCTACCGGTGAGCGGGTGGACGCCGCGTCGAGCGTTCGATAATACGAGCGCTTAGACCGGTACGACCGATTCGAGCAATCGTTCGATATAGGCGAAATCGTGGCAGGCGAGCGCGGTGAATCCGTCGCATGCCGCGAAGTAGCCGAGGAACGCCACGACACCGCAGCGCAGGAGGAAGCGAAGGCAAGCGTCGAAACTGCGGGCGGCGAGATAAGCGTACATGAGGTAGAGCATCGCCAGCAGCAAGGCGGCGAAACCGGCTACCGAGGCGCAACTCGTGGCGAGCGGCAGCAAACTGTCGGACCAGGTCGGCCATCGATCGAGCGGCGGCAGGCCGCCGTCGTGCAATTGGGACGTCAAGGCGTAGATCTGCCGGGCGCTGCGCGCCGTGTTGCGCAGATAGATATCGCTACAGAGCGCCAGCCAGCACGCGAGCGCGGTGCCGAGCACATAAAAACTGTCGGGCAACCGCGAGCGTCCGTAGACACGCAGCGTGACGATCAGCGAGACGAGCGCGAGCGGCGTACCGATGACCGCCAACGCTTCGAGCACGCCGTTGTAGCTCGGGCCAAAGGCCGGATACGTGACGGCGACGGCAAGGACAAGCAGGCGCCACAACAATCGGAAGATGCGTTGCGCCGGCCCGAGCGCTTCATTGACGACGAATACGTTGCCGAGCCCGGCCACGCTCACCTGCCGTTTGGCGGCCAGACTCGTTTGCAGCGCGACGACGGACACGGCACTGGCGATGCCGATTGCCACGAGGCCGTTCGTGCCGAGCAACGGGTCCATGTTCGATGCGTTCCCGAATATTGGATCGGCTAACTGTAGCAATCAAACGAGCGTGCCGGCAATAGAGGAGGATCGTAGATGCGACGAGCGCACGCGATACCGGTGCGCTCGTCGCGACAGGGCAGCTTCTCCGTGCTCACACCACTTGCATCTTGCCGGCGAGGTAGGCGAGCTGGCTGCGATTGCGGGCGCCGAATTTTTCTCGCAACTGGCGCAGATGGTAGTCGACGTTGTGAACGGTGGTGTTCAGCCGCGCGGCGATCGCCTTGTCCGGCATGCCGACGACGACGGCCCCGAGAATCTGCTGCTGGAGCTGCGATAAGCCATTTGCGTTGTCTTGGCGACAGATTGCCTGAACGTGGGCGGCGCAGCGCTGGTGCAGCGAGAGACCTAAGCCGAGTGCCTGGGCGATGACGCTGTCGGTGATCCATTCGCAGTGAACGGGCGGACCGGCGAACAGGATCAACGCACGCAACGACGTGCGCGCGATCGGCAGGCTGAAGGCGAGCCCGCTTGCGAGCCCGTTTTCGCGCATGCCGTCGAAGAAGCGCCGCAGCGGCGGATCGATGCCGTCCTTGCGCGATGCGTTCACGAGCGAGCGCATGTCCCACACGTGGGGCCGGCTCGATTCGAAAGCGCGCCGCATATGCGGATCGCGCAGCAGGTAGCCGCCTTCGAGCGATTGCGGCAGCAAATCGGTGCGCAGGTAATTGCGCAGCAGATAGGCGTATTCGGGCTGCTTGTGCGCATCGAGCTTCAGAGCCGCGTAGCCGAGGCCGGAAAAACCCATGATGTTGAGAATGCCGCGAATCATGCGGACGCGTTCTTCCGCCGTGCGCGCCGCGCCGAGTTCGGCGGCGATGAAGGTCGCATCGGCGATCTCGTCGGCGCGCGCGAGCGGGGGCACATCCAATTCGTCGATATAGCGGATCTCGCAGGATGCGCGCGTGTTCGAGTCGGGCGCCGGGCGGGAAGAGGGTGCCGCCGAACTTTGCAGGTCCTCGAGTTCTTCGACCACGTCGATATAAGACATGGGGGTGTCCTTTATTTCGTTGTTTTAGGGAGACGTCCACGGCACCGTACGACTTGCGAGAGGCGATTTTGAAACGATAGGGCGATGGGGGTTGCACCGACCGGTGGCACCTGACGTGTCTGAGAGGATTCTATTGAGGGCGCCGTATGCGTGCCGCATGGCATTCCGTAGTTCCGTGCGCCGGCAACTACGAAGTTCTGAGGAATTTACGAAATCTCGGGGCGCGCGCGAAAGGGGAGGACGCCTTTCAGGCGGAGAAAAAGTTCCAGTTCACGGGGTTTCGATTACGTGTAAGATACTGTACAAATATACAGTTCTCGTGATGCCCCCATGCTTGCCGCTTCCGTCCGTGCCGAAGAGATCCATCCGTCGCTGTGGCGGGCCTCGCAGCTTGCGCGCGGCCGCGCGCGCGTATTGGAAACGGGGTACCCGGCGTTGGCGGCCGAGTTGCCCGGCGGCGGGTGGCCACTGGGCGCGCTGGTCGATTTGCTCGTCCAGCAGGCGGGAATCGGCGAGATGCGGTTGTTGCAGCCTGCGCTGAGCGCATTGGGCGAGCGGCCGATCGCGCTGCTGCAGCCGCCGCAAGTGCCGAACGGTTTGGGGTTCGGGTACATCGGGTTGTCGCTCGATCGGCTCTTGCTCGTCAAGGCGCCGAAGATGGGCGATGCCCTATGGTCCGCCGAGCAAATTCTGCGGGCCGGTAGTTGCGGGGCGTTGATTTTTTGGGCCTCGCATGCGCAATCGTCGTCGTTGCGCCGTCTGCATCTGGCGGCCCAATCGAGCGATACCTTGTTCGTGATGGTGCGGCCTTTGACGGTCGCGCAAGAGGCCTCGCCCGCGCTGTTGCGGTTGGCGCTGCGGCCGTCCTCCAGCGGGTTGGTGGTCGATATCGTGAAGCGACGAGGGCCGTCGTGCACGGAGCCGTTATCGATTCCTCTTCAACCTACCCCTGTTTTGCTGTCTCGCCATGCGCGTCTTTCTCGCCGTCCATTTGCCGAAACTGCCGCTCGAAGTGTTCCGGCCGAAGTGGCTGCCTGAGCCGGCGGCCGGCAGCGTCGCGTTCGAGAAGGACAAGGTGGTCATCGCCGATGCGGCCGCGCGTGCGGCCGGTATTCGGCTCGGCATGAAGCGCGGTGGCGTGCTCACGCTGTCGGCCGACGTGCTCATGGTCGAGCGCGATCCGGCGCGCGAGGCCGCGGCGCAGCGCGAAGTCGGCGTGGCACTGATGCGGTTCTCGCCCGACGTGGCGCTCGCCGAGGAAGCCACGGTTATCGTCGAAATCGGCGCGAGCTTGAAACTGTTCGGCGGGGTGCGGGCATTGTGCAGGCAGGCGCGCGCGATTCTCGATGCACTCGGCTTGACAGCGCGCATCGGCATCGCCCCGACGGGGCAAGGCGCATGGCTGCTCGCGCGCTATGGCAACCGGCGTGCGCTGCGGCTCGGCACGCTCGAGCGCGTCTTGTCGCCGCTGCCGATGCACGCGGTGCCGGAAGCGCGGCCGTTCGTCGATTGGTTCGCAGGCCTAGGCTGCGCGTCGATCGCCGATCTTCGCCGGTTACCGCGCGCGGGGTTGCAGCGCCGCTGCGGCGAGCACGTACTCGATTCGCTCGATCGCGCATTCGGTACGGCACCCGAACTCTTCGATTGGCTCGCGCTGCCGCCCACGTTTTCCGCCCGCCTCGAATTGCCCGATCGCATCGAGCATGCGGACGGGGCGCTGCACGCCGCGCATCGTCTGATCGTGCAGTTGTGCGGCTGGCTCTGCGCCAAGCAATTGGCGGTGACGGCCATCACGCTTGCGCTCGAGCACGAGCGGGGCAAGCAAGCGATGGCGCCCACCTTGCTCGACATCGCGCTCGGCGAGCCCGCTTGGCAAGAAGCCCATCTGCTGCGCTTGCTGAAGGAGCGGCTGCATCGCATCGAACTGGCGGCGCCGATGATCGCGGTGCGGCTCGACGCGTCGAAGGTCGAGGCGGCCGAGCCGCCGGCCGAACAGCTTTTCCCGGAGCCCGGCGGCTCGGCGCAAAGCCATGCGCGTCTGCTCGAATTGCTGGTGGCGCGTCTGGGCGAAGACAACGTACTGCGCCCCGTGCCCACGGCCGATTACCGGCCCGAGGTCGCCAACCGATGGGTGCCGCTCGATGGGGTTCAGACGAAGCAGAAGGGTTCGCCGAAAGGCTCGCCGAAGGGCGCGTCGAAAGGTTTGTGGAAAGACTCGTCCCAAGGCTCGCATCGAGGTTCGCTGCCCGAGGGGTTGCCGCGGCCGACATGGATGCTCGCCACGCCGGTGCGCTTGCTCATGCGCGCCCATCGTCCGTTTTACGGATCGCCGCTGCGCCTCGTGTCGCCGGCCGAGCGCATCGAGGCGGGCTGGTTCGACGGCGAACTCGTCGCCCGCGATTACTTCGTCGCCGAGGCCGACGATAAAAGCTATTACTGGATTTACCGCGAACGCGTGAGCAGCCGCGATGCGGACGAAGGGCCGCGCTGGTTCCTTCACGGCTTATTCGGATGAGGCGATGGTTCCCGGTCTCAGTGGGTTGCCGGCGTACGCCGAGCTTTTTTGCTTCTCCAACTTCACGTTCTTGCGTGGTGCGTCGCATGCGCAAGAACTCGTCGCTCGTGCGGCGCAACTCGGTTACGCGGGCATCGCGATCACCGACGAATGCTCGCTCGCGGGTGTCGTGCGGGCCCACGATGCGGCCAAGGAAGCCGGGTTGCCGCTTGTCATCGGCTCGTATTTCCGTTTGTCCCATGCCGATGGTTCGCCATCGTTCGGGCTGATCCTGCTCGCGCAAAATCGCGAGGGGTACGGCAACCTATCGGAACTCATTACCCTCGCGCGCACGCGCTCGCCGAAGGGCGAGTACCGGCTGACGCCGTACGATCTCTCGCGGCCCGAGCCCGACTATGCGCACCTGCGCGGGATGCCCGATTGCCTGGCGATTCTCGTGCCCGATTTTCCGGCCAAGGAAGAGGCGCTTGCCGCGCAACTCGAATGGCTCGACGAAACCTTCCCGGGCCGCGCCTGGGCGGGGCTCGTGCTGCATCAACGAGCGATGGACGATATTCACCGCGGCGCGCTCGAATATGTGGCGCACCGCCAGGGCATCCCGATCGTCGCGCTGGGGCAAGTGCTCATGCACGTGCGCTCGCGCAAGCCGCTGCAAGACACGATGACGGCCATTCGCGTCGGCAAGAGCGTGCACGAGTGCGGCTACGAACTCGCTCCGAATGCCGAGCCGCATTTACGTTCGCGCTTGCGTCTCGTCAATCTCTATCCGGACGAAGCCTTGCGCGAGACGATCAACATCCTGTCTCGGTGCACCTTTTCGCTCGACGAGCTGCGTTACGAGTATCCCGACGAACTCGTGCCCGAGGGGTTCACGCCAACCGCCTATTTGCGGCGGGAGACGTATGCGGGCGCGCTGCGACGCTTTCCGGCCGGCATCCCGCACACCGTGCAGCAACAACTCGAGCACGAACTCGCGTTGATCGCCGAGTTGCGCTACGAGCCGTATTTCCTGACGGTCTACGATATCGTGCGCTACGCGCGCAGCCAAAACATTCTGTGCCAGGGGCGGGGATCGGCCGCCAACTCGGCCGTCTGCTATTGCCTCGGCATTACGGAGGTCGATCCCGCGCGCGGCAACATGCTCTTCGAGCGCTTCATCAGCAAGGAACGGGGCGAGCCGCCCGATATCGACGTCGATTTCGAACACCAGCGGCGCGAACTCGTCGTGCAGTACATCTACCGCAAATACGGCCGGCATCGCGCGGCCATTGCGGCGGCCGTCTCCACTTACCGTCCGCGCGGCGCGCTGCGCGAAACGGGCAAGGCGCTCGGGGTCGATCCGCAAATCGTCGACGCCGTCGCGAAATCGCATCATTGGTTCGATACGAGCCGCGATCTGCTCGAGCGTTTCGAAGAGTCGGGGCTCGATCCGAATCAGCCGCTGATTCAAGCTTGGGCACGGCTGGCGGCGCAACTGCTCAATTTTCCGCGTCATCTGTCGCAGCACTCGGGCGGTTTCGTTATCAGCCGCGGCAAGCTGACGCGGCTCGTGCCGGTGGAGAACGCGGCGATGCCCGATCGCTCCGTCATCCAATGGGACAAGGACGATCTCGAATCGTTAGGATTGCTGAAGATCGACGTGTTGGCGCTCGGCATGCTGTCGGCGATACGGCGTGCGCTGGAACTCGTCTCCGAACGGCGCGGCGAGCGCTTCGAGATGCAGGACATCCCGCCCGAGGAAAGTAAGACCTACGAGATGATCTCTCGTGCCGATACGATCGGCGTGTTCCAGATCGAATCGCGCGCGCAGATGAGCATGCTGCCGCGGTTGCGGCCGCAAACTTTCTACGACCTCGTGATCGAAGTGGCGATCGTGCGTCCGGGGCCGATCCAAGGCGGCGCCGTGCACCCGTATTTGCGCCGGCGTCAGGGGCTCGAACCCGTGACTTATCCCAGCCGGGCGCTGGAAACCGCATTGGGGCGCACGCTCGGCGTGCCGATTTTTCAGGAGCAGGTGATGCAGGTCGCGATTCTCGCGGCCGGTTTCAGCGCGGGCGAAGCGGATCAGTTACGGCGCGCGATGGCGGCCTGGAAGCGCAAGGGCGATTTGCAGCGGTACTACGATCGCATCGTGAACGGGATGCTCGAGCGGGGATACGACCGCAGTTTCGCCGATTCCATCTTCGAGCAGATCAAAGGCTTCGGCGAATACGGTTTTCCCGAGAGCCATGCGGCGAGCTTCGCGCTGCTCGTGTATGCGAGCAGTTGGCTCAAATGTCACGAGCCCGAAGCGTTTCTCGCCGCGATGCTCAATAGCCAGCCGATGGGGTTTTATTCGCCGTCTCAACTCGTGCAGGATGCGCGGCGGCACAGCGTGAAAGTGTTGCCCGTCGATGTCGCCATTAGCGGGTGGGATGCTGTGCTCGAGCCGATCGAAGGCGCGGCGCGTCCGGCTGTGCGTCTCGGGCTGTCGCTTTTGCGCGGCATGAAGGAAGAGGTGGCCGAGCGTATCGAAAACGCGCGGGCCGTGCGCGCGTTCGAGAGCGTGCACGACCTCGCGCGCCGCGCGCAACTCGATCGGCACGATCTGCACGTGCTGGCCGATGCGAACGCGCTGTTCGCGCTCGCCGGAAACCGGCGCGAAGCGCTATGGCATTCGGTGGCCGCGGTGCCCGAGCGGGACATGCTGGCTGTGGCGACGAGCGCCGACGATACCCCTTCGCTCGGCGCGCCGACAGAAGGACAGAACATCGTGGCCGATTACCGCTCGGCGGGGCTGACGCTGCGTCGTCATCCGCTTGCGTTATTGCGCGCACAGTTGCTGGAAAAGCGATTGATGCCGGCATCGAAGCTGCGCGGCTATCGGAACGGCCAACCGGCGCGAGGGTGCGGCATCGTCACGGTTCGGCAGCGGCCGGGTACGGCCAAAGGCGTGATATTCGTCACGCTCGAGGACGAGACAGGTAACGTCAACGTCATCATTTGGCCGAGCTTGCTCGAAAAGCAGCGCAAGGAAGTGCTCGGCGCGTCGCTGCTGGCCGTCTACGGCGTATGGCAGTGTCAAGGAGAAGTGCGACATCTCGTGGCCAAACGGCTCGTGGATTTGTCGCATCTTCTCGGCGGCTTGCAATCGGAGAGCCGCAATTTCTGCTGACTTCGAAGGATTCGGTAGCCTTGGTGGCTTGCGCACGGCCGCAAGCCGCTGCTAGTGCCGTTGCTACCGCTATTGCCGTCAGGTCAGCGCCGGCGACGTCTCGAGCACTTGCGCGAACGCCACGTCGAACGGTGTGCGCCGGCCGATCCCGAGCGCGTCCAGCCGGCTCGAATCGAGGTGGCAGTCGCGCGGACGCGGCGTGGCATCCAGGCTCGCCGTTTGGGCGACGAGGCGGGCGTCGATGCCCAACACGCGGGCGATGCGCGAGGCGATGTCGAACTTCGTCATCGGCTCGTCGCCGGACCACTGGGCAACACCGCAGACCGCCTGGCGAGCGGCGTGCCGCTCGAGCATGCCGAGGATCGCCTGCGCGACGTCGGGCGTGTAAGTCGGATAGCGCGTCGCCCAAGCATCCATCGGCGCTGCGGCGGCACCCGGTGCGGCCGACGCGACGATGGCCGGCACCAAACTCGTCACCGCCGATTCCGACCAATCGAGAACGGGACCGAACAGCAGCGGCAATCTCAGCACGCAGCCGAAATCGGTCGCCTGGGCCAGTGCGCGTTCGCCTTCGAGCTTGCTGCGGCCGTAGGCGTTCAGGGGCGCGGGCGCATCGTCGATGCGATAGGGCGGCGCACTGCCGTCGAACACGTAATCGGTCGAGATCGACAGCACCCACGCGCCGTGCCGGCGAGCAGCCGACGCGATGGTCGTCACCGCATCGACGTTCAATGCCCGCGCGGCCGCAGGATCGCGTTCGCAGACATCGGGCCGCCGCTCGGCGGCGGCGATGACAATCGCATCGGGCCGGATTCGATCGATGAACGACACGACGGCGCTCGCATCGCGAATGTCGAGCGCGACCGTCCGGCCGCCCGTTCGGCGACGCGCCGTCGGCACGATGCGCCAGTCGGCGCGCGCTTCGAGTGCGCTAACGAGCGCGCGCCCCACCAACCCCGAGGCGCCGATGACCGCGACGGTATGCATCGGCAATGCGCTCATACGATCAGGCATCGACGATCGTGCGGCTGCTTTGCACGGTGTAGCCGGCTTCGGCGATCGCGGCGCTCAACCGTTCGGCCTTCTCCTGCGATTGCACGCGCACCCGTGCCGCGTCGAGATCCACATCGACGTGCGCGCTGGCGTCGAGCGTGCGAATCGCCTTCGTGACGGCGCCGACACAGTGCTGGCAGCTCATGCCTTCGACTTGAAATTCGATCATGGCAAGGTTTCCTCTTAGAAGAGACAGGTTGAAAGAAGCTCGGCCGCACTCGGGCAACGGCACCGCCGATTCGTTCCCGCAAAGCGTATACCTTCCCGTGGTGGGAAGGTATACGCTTTTGGTCACATAGTCCGCATGACCGGAGCAATCGCATGAATATCGGGGAAGCAGCCCAAGAATCGGGTGTGACGGCGAAAATGATTCGCTACTACGAAAGCGTCGACCTCCTGGCGCCAAAGGGGCGCACCGATGCCGGGTACCGCGTATACGGCCGGCAAGAGGTGCATACGCTGCGCTTTATTCGTCAGGCAAGGCATCTGGGTTTCTCGATCGACGACATTCGCAGGCTGTTGGCGCTTTGGCAGGATCGCTCGCGCGCTAGTGCCGAAGTAAAGACGATCGCGCTCCAACACGTGGCCGACCTGGAGCGCCGCATTGCCGAACTGTCGGAAATGCGCGACACGCTGACTCACCTGGCCGACCATTGTCACGGCGATGGGCGCCCGGACTGCCCGATTTTAGAAGGGCTGGCTAGCGCGGACTCACGCGACGAGGCCCCGCCAAGCCACTGCCGACAAGGGTGAGCGAGTTTTCCCGGGCGCGCACTTCCATGGTGCATTCGTGTCGATCTGATGACATGCTTGCACCATTCCAAATCGGAATGCACATCATTCGAGCATTTCACTCGCTTTTCGACGCAAGCTCTCTATAATCCGGGTTAACCCTTTTACGGGAAATCCCTGATGCGCGATCCGCTGGGGAAGCGACCCGACCCTTGGAGAACATCATGTTTGCGTACATCCTCGAAAAGCTCAGCAACTGGTTCGAATCGGCCGAACGTAACCGCCGCGAAGCGTATCTCGCGTCGTCGTCGGACATCGTCGACCTGGAGCGCCGCCTGCGTTCGCTCGAGGCACACGGCTACTCGATCTGAGCCGCACGCCAGCCGTGGGCTTCGATGCGGGCCGGCGACTGGCGCGAAAATCGCCGCCGCGCTAAGGTGTGATCATTCGCCAGGCGCCGCCGCGCATTTTCACGGATTGTTCCCATGAGCTATTACGCATCGTTTCGCTTGCGCATCTTCGTACGCGCGGCGGCCTATCTGGCGCTCATGGGCGCGGCGTCCCACGCGCTGGCGGACGGACAACCGCTGATACTCGATAGCCGAGGCGGCATTCAAGACGGCCAAAGCGGCGTGGTGCTCGATACTCAAACGGGTATCCACGATGGCCGTAGCGGCGTGGTGCTGCAAAACGCACCGCTGTCGCGAGCACCGATGGTCCCGGCCCAGCAACTGCCTACGCTCCAACCGCCGGATGCCGCGGACGGGCAGCCGCCGATCGTCGTTGCACCCTATATCGCCTTGCCCGGCGCCAACGGAGCCGCGCCCGCGGCCGGACCCGGCTATCGGATGTCGCGGGGAAGCCGGCAGTAGTCGTTCATCCGGGTGGCGGCCGCTATGGCCGTTGCCGCGGACATCGCTGGCATCGCCGGCATCGCTCATCGCTCACATCGGCGGATGCAATTCACCTAGGCGTCTTCTCGATCCGCCGCTCGGCCGGAGTCTGGCGGCGCTCTGCATCGGTCAAGCGATGCGCGACTCGAGCGTAAATTGCGCGGTTTCGTCTTGGCCCAGTGCATCGACGAGATAGGGCAGCGTTTCCTTCAACGCGCTAGCGAGCGTGTAAGGCGGGTTCAGAATGAACATCCCGCTGCCGTATAGCCCGAAGCCGTCGGACGGCGGCCGGCTGACCGTCAAGGTGGCGTGCAGCCAATTGGTGGCCTGCAACCGCTTCAATTGCTCAGGAAACCGCTGCGATTCGGCACGCGTGACTTGCGGATACCAGACCGCGTAGACACCCGTCGCAAAGCGCTTGAGGCTCTCTTCGAGGCAGGTGATCGTGCGCGCGTAGTCGCGCTTGTCCTCGAACGAGGGATCGACGAGTACGAGCGCCCGGCGCGGCGGTGGGGGCAGTAAAGCCTTGATCCCATCGAAGCCGTCTCCCGCGTAGAGCATCGCCCGCCGTCCCGCATCGCGAAAGTTATGCCGTAGCACGTCGATCTCGGTGGAGTGCAACTCGAACAGCCGCATCCGATCCTGGTCGCGCATGAGGCGCCAAGCGAGATACGGCGAGCCGGGGTAATAGTGCAATTGCCCGTCCGCATTGAGCGCGCCGACTTGCTCGACGTAATCTTCCAAGGCGGCGGGCAGGTCGGTACGCTTCCACAGCTTGGCGATGCCCGTTTCGAACTCCGCTGTCTTCGTCGCGTAGCCTTCGGCCAGCGAGTACACGCCTGCACCGGCGTGCGTGTCGATGTACCAATAGGCCTTGTCCTTTTGACTCAGGTAGCGCAACAACTGCACGACGACAGTGTGCTTGAGGACATCGGCGTGGTTGCCTGCATGAAAGGCGTGGCGGTAGCTGAGCATAAGGACGAGGAACGGTTCAGGGCCCAAGTGAGACGGAAGCCGTGTTGCACACGCGGCGCTTCGGGCGGCGGCACCAGGCGGCCCGGTTCGAGCTTGCTTGCGCTCGAACGGGGCGCGTATTGTACGGCAAGGTACGGCAAGCAGGACGGCGGCCATACGGCCTACGGTTCAATGGGAGCGGCGCTGCGCGCATCCCCATCGGGATCATTGCGCCACGTCGTCGACGATCTCCTCGATTCTTTGCTGGATCTCCGGCGTGATTCGCGTCGCCACCTGAGCCGCCTGCATGTTCTGAGCGATCTGTTCGACTCGCGACGCGCCGGTAATGACGGTGCTGACGTGCGGATTCTTGAGCACCCAGGCGATCGCCAGTTGGCCGACGCCGCAGTTCAGCTCCTGCGCGATCGCTTCGAGCTGGGCCACGCGACGATTCTTGTCGGCGTCGGTCAGTTGCGTGCGCAACCAATCGTAGCCTTGCAACTGCGCGCGGCTGCCCTCGGGTACGCCGCTTCGATACTTCCCGGTGAGCAGCCCGGAGGCGAGCGGGCTCCAGGTGGTCAAGCCGAGGCCGATGTCTTCGTAAAGACGCTTGTATTCCTGCTCGACGCGCTTGCGGCAAAAAAGATTGTACTGGGGCTGCTCCATCACGGGCTTGTGCAGATGATGGCGTTCGGCGATTTCATAGGCGGCGCGAATTTCGTCCGCGCTCCATTCCGACGTGCCCCAATAGAGCGCCTTGCCGCGCGCGATCATGTCGCTCATCGCCCACACCGTCTCTTCGAGCGGCGTGTTCGGATCGGCCCGGTGGCAAAACACCAGGTCGACGTAATCCAGTTGTAGGCGGGCGAGTGAACCATCGATGGCGTTGTGCAGATATTTGCGGTTGAGCGTGTGGTACTGATTGGGGGCTTCGTGCAAACCCCAATAGAACTTCGTGGAAACCACGTAGCTCACGCGCGGCCAGGCGAGTTCCTTCAGCGCATGGCCCATGATCTCCTCGGCCTTGCCGCCTGCGTAGACTTCGGCATTGTCGAAGAAATTCACGCCCGCGTCGCGCGCCGCCGCGAGCGATTCGCGCGCGGCGCGGCGATCCACCTGATTGCCGTACGTCACCCAAGAACCCAGCGAGAGTTCGCTCACTTGCAGGCCCGAACGGCCGAGTCGCCGGTAATTCATTTGTATGCCTCCTAAGACGGGGTAAGCGCAATCTCGAACAACGAGAGCTTAATCCGATTTGCGGCGAATCGCGCTTGCGCCGGTCGATGGGGCACAATAGCGAAGTCGGTCGCGGCGCGCCATCTCGGCCGAACGGCATATGCAGTTCGGCCAGGTTGTCACGCGCCGTGCGCCATGATGTCATTGTCCACGTACGCTTAAGAGGTGACGAATGTCGTCGTTGAATACGAGTCTGAACGGGAAGGCCGCGGTCGTAACGGGCGCGGCCAGCGGGATCGGCAAGGAAATCGCGCGCACGCTGGCAGCACAAGGCGCATCGGTGGCGATCGCCGATTTGAATTTGGCCGGCGCCCAGGCCGTCGCCGAGGAAATTCGCGCCGAGGGCGGCAAGGCGATCGGGATCGCCATGGACGTCACCAACGAAGAGGCGGTGAACGCGGGGATCGACGAAGTCGCGGCGCAGTTCGGCTCGGTCGACATCCTCGTTTCGAACGCTGGGATCCAGATCGTCAATCCGATCGAAAACTACAGCTTCTCCGATTGGAAGAAGATGCAGGCCATCCATGTCGACGGTGCTTTTCTCACCACGAAGGCCGCGCTCAAGCACATGTACAAGGACGATCGCGGCGGGATCGTCATCTACATGGGCTCGGTGCATTCGCACGAAGCCTCGCCGCTGAAGTCGGCCTACGTCGCCGCCAAGCATGCGCTGCTCGGTCTGTCGCGCGTCCTCGCGAAAGAGGGCGCCGCCCATAATGTGCGCTCGCACGTGGTGTGCCCCGGGTTCGTGCGTACGCCGCTCGTCGACAAGCAGATCCCCGAGCAGGCCAAGGAACTCGGTATCACCGAGCAAGAAGTGATCAAGCGCGTGATGCTCGGCCAGACGGTCGACGGCATTTTCACCACCGTGGAAGACGTCGCCCAAACGGTGCTGTTCCTCAGCACGTTCCCGAGCGCCGCGCTGACGGGGCAGTCGTTCATCGTGTCGCACGGCTGGTGCATGGTCTAAGGAGGCGAGATGGCGGAGCGCAACGCTAGGCGTGTTCGCGCGAGCGCGATAGTGGACGAAACCGGCGGGCAGCACACGGCAAGCCGAACGGCGCGCGCCGCGCCCGCGCTTGCTTTGCCTCCCTATCAAACGGTTGCGCTGGTGCTGCAAGGCGGCGGCGCGCTCGGCGCTTACCAGGCCGGTGTCTACGAGGGCCTGCACGAGGCCGGCATCGTGCCGAACTGGATCGCAGGGATTTCGATCGGCGCGATCAATACGGCGCTGATCGCCGGCAACGCCCCGGAACACCGGGTGGCGAAACTGAAGACCTTCTGGGAGACGGTGTGTCAGCCCGCCTACGGTTTAGCCTTGCCGGCGGCTGTCGAACATGCTTTTTTCGATTCGTCCGCGCCCGTGCGTACTGCCTTTACCACGATGCAGGCGCTCAGCGCGATCGTGGATGGTCAGAAGGGCTTCTTCGTGCCGCGGGTGCCGCCGCCGCTGCCCTTCACGCAAGGCACGCCGGATACCGCCAGTTGGTACGACACGGCACCGCTGAAAGCGACGCTCGAGCGCTTGTGCGATTTTGATCGCATCAATTCGGGCGAGACGCGTGTCTCGGTCGCGGCGGTCAATGTCGGCACCGGCAATTTCGCCTATTTCGATAACCAACATACGAAGCTGCGGGCCGAACATTTCATCGCGTCCGGGTCGCTGCCGCCCGGGTTCGCGGCGACCGAGATCGACGGCGAGTTCTACTGGGACGGCGGGCTCATGTCCAACACGCCGCTTTCGGAAGTCATTCAAGCCACCCCGCGCCGCGACACCCTCGCATTCCAAGTGGATCTGTGGAGCGCGCGCGGCCCCGTGCCGACGAACCTCACGGACGTACAGGGCCGGATGAAGGACATCCAGTACTCGAGCCGCACGCGTCTTGTGACCGATGTCATGCAGCACTCGCAACGTTTCCGGCATGTGCTGCGGGAAGTGCTCTCGCGTGTCGCGCCCGAGCATCGGGACGACCCATGGTGCAAGCTGGCCGAGGAACTATCGTCGTCGCATCGGTACAACGTCTTCCAGCTCGTCTATCGCGACAAGGAATTCGACGGCAACTATAAGGACTATCAATTCGGCTCGTCGACGATGAACGTGCACTGGGGCTGTGGGCTGCGCGACATCCGCGAGAGCTTGGCGCAACCGGGCTGGCTCGACATGCCCGAGAACGACGCGGGATTCGTCACCCACGATATCCATCGCGACCAGCGCTAGAACAATCCGAGGCGGCACAGGCGCATGGCCGGCCTGGCTCGCATGGCGGTGCCGTGGCCAGCGGTGCCATAACGAAAATGGCGCCCTCGAAAGGGCGCCATCCGAATCGCGCATCGTACGGCCGCGCGCGGTGCGCGGCCCGGTGTGCGGCCTTTTACGCGTAGCGCGGCTTCGCTACTACGTCAGCCGTTACTTCAGCACCTGGGCGATGGCGTTCGCCACCGTATCGATGTTGCGCGTGTTGAGCGCGGCTACGCAGATCCGGCCCGTGCTGACGGCGTAAATGCCGAATTCTTCCCGCAGGCGGTCGACTTGAGCGGCGCTCAAGCCCGAGTACGAGAACATGCCGCGCTGCGCATTCACGAAGCTGAAATCGCGCGTGACGCCGGCGCTCTTCAGGCGCTCGACGAGGCCGCCGCGCATTGCCCGAATGCGGTCGCGCATCTCTCCGAGCTCTTGCTCCCACATCGTGCGCAGCGCGGGCGTGCCGAGCACCGTCGCCACGATTGCGCCGCCGTGCGTGGGCGGGTTCGAATAGTTCGTGCGGATCACTCGTTTCACCTGCGACAGCACGCGCGCGCCT
>NZ_JBQCIV010000003.1:0-3450 GCF_051953405.1 Trinickia sp.
CGCTTACCCCAAAACACCTCGTTGTGCGCGTTCAAGAGGATGATGCCGACGTTCGGGCGAAAGCCTTCGCGATCAAGCATACAACCACCTTCGAATCCTTTAAAATTGCTTTGATTATAAACAGATAACGAGCCTTTGGCATCGGCATGCACCAGAAGGGTTCCAGGCCCCGCAACAATCGTGCCTCGGTGCCGCCGGTGGCTGCTCTCGTCTGACGAATCGCGCCGCATCGCGCGGGCTGTTCTTGCGCGCAAGGCACTCGCCGATGTCCCAAAATGACTCGTTCCCTTCTTTCGGCGGCTCGCTGCGGGCTGCCGCTTTTGGAAAATCGTTGAATGAAAGCCTCCCGTTTCTTTATCGGCACACTGAAGGAAGCTCCGGCGGACGCGGAAGTCGTCAGCCACAAGTTGATGTTGCGCGCGGGTATGATCCGGCGCGTCGCCGGCGGTATCTATAGCTATTTGCCGGTCGGCCTACGCTCGATTCGCAAGGTCGAGGCGATCGTGCGCGAAGAGATGAACCGCGCGGGCGCGCTCGAGCTGTTGATGCCGGCGGTGCAGCCCGCGGAACTGTGGCAAGAGTCGGGGCGGTGGGAGCAATACGGGCCTGAACTGCTGCGCTTCAAGGATCGCAAGCAGACCGATTTTGTCATCGGGCCGACGCACGAGGAAGTCGTTACCGACATCGCGCGCAACCAGATCAAGAGCTATCGGCAGATGCCGGTGAACTTCTACCAGATCCAGACGAAATTCCGCGACGAAATCCGTCCGCGTTTCGGCGTGATGCGCGGGCGCGAGTTCACGATGAAGGACGCCTATTCGTTCGACAAGGATCAAGCGGGGCTGCAAGCGTCGTACGAAAAAATGTTCGATGCCTATGTGCGCATCTTTACGCGCATCGGGCTCGAGTTCCGTGCCGTGAACGCCGATAGCGGCTCGATCGGCGGCAATCGTTCGCAGGAATTTCATGTGATCGCGGCGACGGGCGAAGACGACATCGCCTACTGCCCGGCATCGGATTTCGCGGCGAACGTCGAAGCGGCCGAAGCGCTGCCGCTCTATGCCGAGCGCGCCGCGCCGCGCGAGGCGATGCAAAAGACGGCCACGCCGGGCAAGGCCAAGTGCGAAGCCGTTGCCGAACTGTTGAATATCCCGCTCGAGCGCACGATCAAGTCGATCATCCTCGCCACCGACAACGAAGGGGCCGAGCCCACGATTTGGCTCTTGATGCTGCGCGGCGATCACGATCTGAACGAAATCAAGGTGAGCAAGCTGCCCGGCTTGGCGGGCTTTCGCTTTGCCACCGAGGCCGAGATCGTCGAATGGTTCGGCACGCCGCCCGGCTATCTGGGGCCGATCGGCACGAAGAAGCCCGTGAAAGTGGTGGCCGATCGCACGGTGGCGAACATGAGCGATTTCGTCGTCGGTTCGAACGAGGTCGATTACCACACGACGGGCGTCAACTGGGGCCGCGATTTGCCCGAGCCCGAGGTGGCCGACATCCGCAATGTGCGCCCCGGCGATCCTTCCCCCGACGGCAAGGGCAACCTCGAAATCTGCCGCGGTATCGAAGTCGGCCATGTGTTCCAGCTCGGCACGAAATACTCCGATGCGATGGGCGCGACGTTCCTCGACGAAAACGGCAAGCCGCAGTCGATGGTGATGGGCTGCTACGGCATCGGTATTACGCGCATTCTCGGTGCGGCGATCGAACAGA
This sequence comes from Trinickia sp., assembly GCF_051953405.1. Lineage (GTDB taxonomy): Bacteria > Pseudomonadota > Gammaproteobacteria > Burkholderiales > Burkholderiaceae > Trinickia. Next base: position 1,717 of record NZ_JBQCIV010000003.1, read on the forward strand.
ACTTCGACGACCGCGGCATTATCTGGCCCGAGGCGATCGCCCCGTTCGAGGTCGTCTTGTGTCCGATGGGCTATGACCGCAGCGAGAGCGTGCGCGCCGAAACGGACAAGCTTTATGCGCAACTGTCCGAAGCCGGTATCGACGTCATTCTCGACGATCGCGGCGAGCGTCCGGGCGTCATGCTCGCGGATTGGGAGTTGATCGGCGTGCCGCATCGCCTCGTGATCGGCGAGCGCGGACTCAAGGAAGGCAAGGTCGAGTATCAGGGCCGCCGCGACACGGAGCCGACGCTGCTGCCGATCGAAGACGCTGCTGCGTTCGCGGCCGGGAAGGTGCGTGCCGCGCTTGGGGATTCGGGGCGGGCAAACTGAGCGCGGTATTCGAGCCGCCTCGAGTGTCGTGAGCGCCATAAGCGCTCCGAGCGGGCGGCTCGCCGATGCGAAGAGCGGGGGCGGTTCCCGGTAACGGGGGCCGCCCCCATTACGTTCGGCACAACGCTTTGCGCGGCCGGCTCGGCCCGAGGGGCCGCGCCGGTTTAAGACATCAAGCGCCTTCGGTCAGCGCGCGGATCGTCGGCAAATTGCGCCAGTAGCCCTTGGCGTCCATCCCGCAGCCGAATACGTAGCGATCGGGGACTTCGAAGCCGCAGAAATCGGGGCGCAGCGGTTTGGCTTTCGGGATCTGCTTCTCGCAAAGCACGGCGCTCAAAAAGCGCTTCGCCCCCATGGCGAGAATCCGGTCGCGGATCGCGGCCATCGTCTCCCCTTCGTCGAGGATGTCGTCGAGCACAAGCACGACGCGGTCCTTCACCGATTCGGCGGGCGCCACGCGCCATTGCATGTCGGCGCTGCCGTGCGTCGTATTGCGGTAGCGCGTCAGGTGGATGTAGTCGAACTCGAGCGGGAAATCGAGATGCGGTAGCAGCATCCCGGTGAAGACGGCCGCCCCGCCCATGACGGAAAGCAGCAACGGAAAGTCTTCGCCGATCTGCGCGCGGATGGCCTGGGCCATGCCGGCGATCGACGCATTGACCTCGGCCGCCGAGACGATTTCCTCGGAGTGGCGAAAGATGTGAAAAGCTTCTTCGCGATTCATGGCGTTGTGCAGAGTGTCTCGACTGTATACATAGTGTGAAGCGGCGTGCTCATGCGCGCCACGGCATTAACCCGTGCGCCCGTGCGGGACGCTAGCGCATGCCGGGCAGCATGCCCTTCATGCCGCGCATCATCTTTTGCAGATTGCCGCCCTTGAGCTTACGCATCATGGTGCGCATCTGCTCGTATTGATTGAGCATCCGGTTCACCTCCTGCACCTGCACACCCGCACCCGCGGCGATACGGCGCTTGCGCGTCGCCTTGATCAGTTCCGGTTTCGCCCGTTCGGCCGGCGTCATCGAATTGATGATGCCTTCCATGCGGCGCATCTGCTTTTCGGCCTGACCCATGTCGGCACCCGCCGCGGCTTGCTGAAACTGCGCGGGGAGTTTATCCATGAGCGTCGACAAGCCGCCCATGTTCTTCATCTGCGAAAGCTGCGCGCGGAAATCGTTCAGGTCGAAGTCGCCGCCTTTCTTGACCTTGTCGGCGAGCTTTTGTGCGGCCTGGACGTCCACGCCGCGTTGCGCTTCTTCGACGAGGGCGAGAATGTCGCCCATGCCCAGAATCCGGTTCGCCATCCGGTCCGGATAGAAAACCTCCAGCCCGTCCAGCTTTTCAGCGACGCCGACGAACTTGA
>NZ_JBQCIV010000004.1:0-45177 GCF_051953405.1 Trinickia sp.
CACTGCGACGGATACTCGTCCCGATGCTCTCGCACCATGCGGACTGCACGCTCGCGGACCTCGGCAGAAAATTTGTTCGACTTGTTCATGGCTCCATTCTCTCAAGAGTTGGAGCCTCCACAAAATCCGGGGCGGTTCACGAATCGGCGTCTGGCGGCACAAAAGTCGCACCTACGAAAAGATCACCTCCCAGAGATGTGGAGGGTTTCAGGGGCGGCAGTTCGATGAGGAAACTGGGCTGCATTACACGCGGCACCGCTATTACGATCCGAGCAGTGGCAGGTTCGCCTCCACTGATCCTATCGGCTTGCACGGCGGTTTAAATGCATGGCAGTACGCCCCCAACCCGATTCAGTGGATTGACCCGCTCGGCTTAATCAAGCTCGGATACGACAAGAGCACACAGACCTGGAGCACTTTGGGTGGATTGAACTATGGTCAAGGCTCGGCTCAGGGAAATCGAATCAAGCACGTACTTGAGCATGAGTCGCCGAATCCCAACAAGAAAACTCACTCTGTCTTCTGCACATGCAAGAGAGGCGGATCTCTTGACGTTGTAGACGAGGCATGGGCGAAACGTGGCCAGCCACTGGCGAATGACCCAGGCGCCTATGTCGTTCCAATGGGGCGGTCTGTCGGGTCAGCAGGGGAAACGAACGTCAAGATAATTACGCGCCCCGGCACGAACGAAATCATTCCGGTATACCCGGTACATTAGCGAGAGGAAGATGATCTGCCCAAGATGCGAACAAGACGAAATCGTCGAGGCAAAAATTAAGGGCCTCCGAAAGCTGATTTATATCTGCCCCGAGTGTGATGCAACATGGCTGTCTAAGGAGGAGATAAGCGTTCAAGGCTTCTTAGACTATGGCACATACATGAAGGAGATGGGACGCTCCCAGCTATGGGACGAGTTGGAGGTCGTTGGACGCATTTGAATGGCTGAGGGGGCCGCTAGGGCGGCCCTCAGCCATTACTGTTCCAGGGGCAGCAGGTTGATGAAGAATCTGGCCTGCACTACAACCACCGGATACCGCATGCCCAGGTCGCCTCACGTGGGCGGACGCGCCCGATGCCCTACCGTTTCCCCAACGAACGCCCTCTCGTCGATGCGCACCCCCACCTCGCACCCGTCGCCACGGCATGCGTACAACCGCTGCTCGATCCGCTCCATCACGCTGTCGAGCGACAACCCGTGCACAGCATACCGTCGTGCCGCCGCCCCGAGCCGCGCACGCAAGGACGCATCGTCCGCCAACCTATCGATTGCCCGCGCCAGCGCGACCGCGTCTTCCGGCTCCACAACAACGCCGCGCCCCGCCAGTACCTCGAATAACTGCGTTCCCGCATGCGCCATCGCCACAATTGCTCGCCCGCTCGCCATCATGCCCGTCAGCTTCGAGGGCATCACGAGATCGGCCGCACCGGCGCGCTGCGGCAACACATGGATATCCGCCAAACCCAACAACTCGCGCAACCGGTCCGCGCTTTGCAGCCCGATCAGTGTGCAATTCGAAAGCTGTGCGCACTGCCGCGCGAGGGCATCGCGTAACAAACCATCGCCGCAAAACACGAATCGAACGTCGGGGCGCGCGACGAGCCGCGCCGCCGCATCGATCAAATAGTCGAGCCCTTGCTTCGCCCCCATGTTTCCCGCATAGAGCACCACCACTTCGCCCTCGCCGATGCCCAACGCTTGCCGATACAGGCTAGGCCGACGCAGCGGCCGAATCGCCCGCACATCCACCCAATTGGGCACGCAAAGCGTGCGCGTCGCCAGCACGCCGAGCGTCGCCAGCCGCTCGACCATCCTCTCGGAAATCGACGAAACGACGTCGAACCGCCGCAGCATCGCCCCCTCGAACGCGTGGGCCGCACACGCGAGGGGGCCCGGCGCAAGCAAGCCCAGCCCACACGCAGCATCCACCTCGAAGTCTTGAACATGCAGCCACGCGCTCGCACCGCTCGCCCGGGCCAGCATCAACGCGACGGGCGCACACAGCAGCGTCGGCGCGATCGCCATGACGACATCGGGCCGCCAGCGCCATTGCGCGACCATCGGCAACACCGAACTGAACGCAAACGACGCAAGATGCGCCACGCGCGCCGCGCCGCGCGGATGCGCGGGCACCCATAATGGCGCACGCCGCACCACGATTCCACCACGCATCTCCCGCCTGTACCGCCATGCCGACCATCCGGCCGCCACCCGCCACGCGGGGTAATACGGCGGCGCGCACACGACACGCACCGCATGCCCGCGCGCGGCCAACGCCTCGGCCATTTCAGCCGTGTATTTGCCGGCCCCCGTCAACTCCGGGGCGTAATTCAAGCCGTAGATCAACAGTTTCATGGGCCGATGCCTCGGCTCCCGGCACGCGATGGCGTGCGCCGCCGACGACGATCGTCGGGCGCTCGCAGCATCGCCGCGCAGCCGCGCTCGATGTTCGCCGCTGCCGATAGCGGGTCGAAGCGCGCGATGCGCTCCATGCACGTTCGCGCCGTGTGCTCGACATCGTCGAACACGCGCACCGCGCCCACCAGCGTCCGCGCGAGGGCGTCCACATCGCCGGCCGGAAACGACAGCCCGGTCTGCCCTTCGACGATCAGCTCGGGCACGCACCCGCAGCGATCGCTCACGACAGCGGGACACCCATGGCTCAATGCTTCGTTGACGACGAGCCCCCACGGCTCGCTATGGCTCGGCAGCACGAGACACGTCGCGCCAAAGTATTCGCGCGAGAGCGGCTCGTCCTGCAGGCTGCCGACGAACTGCACGGCGTCCTCGAGTGCCAGCGCCGCCACCCGATCCGCCAGCGCATCGCGTAGGCCCCCGGTACCGACGATGCGCAATAGCGCCTGCGGCACGGTTCCGAGTACGTGCACGAATGCATCGAGCAGCGTATCGATCGCCTTCTCTTCCGATAACCGTCCCACATAGAGCAGCACCGGCCGGGCGTCGCGCCGTGCCGCCAAACGCTCGCCGAGCGCCTGCCCGCGCGAGAACGAGCGCGGCAGCGCCGCGGCCTGGCACGGCACGAAGATCCGTTCGCGCTTCGCCCCGAGCGACATCAAGTATTCGCGGCTACGTTCGCCGAAGCCGAAGTAGCCGTCGCACAGCGAGAAGAAGAGCCGCTTCGGAATCGACGTGAGCAGCCGACGGGGACGATCGAACGCCGTCGAATCGCAAAATACCGCTCGGCGCTTGCGCGTCATAATGCACGCCGCGAGCATCGCCCAATATTCGGGCCGATGGTAGCCGGGCAGCACGACGAGTTGAGACTTCGTCTTCAACACTTCCGAGGTCAACCGTACGATCATCCGCCACGTCGGCACATCTTCGTAGCAACCGTCGAATAGCTTGCGCATCGGATAGCGATGAAACGAATAGTCGACATCGGAAAAGCCGACGCGGTCGGTCTCCGTCTCGGCAATCTGCACCACCGCATAGCGGATCGTGCCCGCTGCCGACAAGTTGTGCAGCGCCGAAAACACGGCGCCTTTGTGACGCGACCAGACGACGTTGTGAAAGATCGTCACTGTGGCTGTCATGCTCGCTCATCCGTTCGAGGCCGCACCGAGGGTGCGATGCCGTGCGGCGCACAGTGGGTACTGCGCATAGGTCGCGCGAATGCCTTCGGTCAGATCGCGCTTCGCGCGCCAGCCCATCCGCGCGAGCTTCGACACGTCGAGCAACTTGCGCGGCGTGCCGTCGGGCTTCGATCGGTCGAAGATCAACTCGCCCCGAAAACCCACTACGTTCGCCACCCGCTCGGCCAATTCGCGAATCGTCAGATCGCTGCCGACGCCAACGTTGTAGATACCATCGCTCACGTCGTGCTCGAGTACGAAGCGGGTCGCGTTCGCCAGGTCGTCGACATGCAGAAATTCGCGTCGCGGCTCGCCCGTGCCCCATACGATCAACGTCGGCGCGCCAGCCTGCTTCGCCTCGTGCGCCTTGCGAATCAGCGCGGGCAGCACGTGGCCGCTCGAGAGGTCGTAGTTGTCGTTCGGGCCGTATAGATTCGTCGGCATCAATGCCACGTAGCGCGTCCCGTACTGCCGGTTATAGGCCTCGCACAGCATCAGCCCCGCAATCTTCGCGACGGCGTACGGCGCATTGGTCGGCTCCAACGCGCCGCTCAACAGATCCGATTCGCGCATCGGTTGCCGACAATGCTTCGGATAGATGCACGACGATCCGAAAAACACGAGCCGTTCGACGCCCGATCGATACGCCGCATCGATCACGTTCGTCTCGATTGCCAGGTTTTCGTAGGCGAAGGTCGCAGGGCTCGTCGCGTTCGTGAGAATGCCGCCGACACGTGCCGCGGCCAGCAGCACCACATCGATACGCTCCGCGGCGAAGAATGCGCGCACGGCCTGTTGATCGGTGAGGTCGAGCGCATCGTGTCCGCGTGTGACGAGTTCGCCATAACCGTTCGATGCCAACTCGCGCACCAGCGCGGAACCTACCATTCCGCGATGTCCGGCGATGAAGATACGCGGCTGAGCGTTCATCGTCGCGCTCACTCGTGGTGTTCGAGCGCTTTGAAGCCGGCCATCGTCACGAGCGCATCGCGCCGCGCGATCTGGTAGTCGGCCAACGCCATCTCGCGCACAAGCGCCGAAAACGGCGTGCGCGGCTGCCATCCGAGTTTGTCGCGCGCCTTCGAACAGTCGCCGAGCAACGTTTCGACTTCGGTCGGCCGGAAATAGCGCGGGTCGACGCGCACGATCGCGTCGCCGGGCGATACCCGCGTCTCGCGGCTGCTCACGCGTTCGACGATACCGACTTCATCGAGCCCGCTGCCTTCGAAGCGCACCACAATCCCGAGTTCGGCGGCCGCGCACTGGATGAACTCGCGCACGCTGTATTGCTCGCCTGTCGCAATGACGAAATCCTCGGGCGCGTCTTGTTGCAACATCAGCCACTGCATCTCGACATAATCGCGCGCGTGGCCCCAGTCGCGTCGGGCGGACAAGTTGCCGAGATACAACTCGCGTTGCAAGCCCACGGCGATGCGCGCGAGCGCGCGCGTGATCTTGCGTGTGACGAAGGTCTCGCCGCGTACCGGAGACTCGTGGTTGAACAAGATGCCGTTGCACGCGTAGATGCCGTATGCCTCGCGATAGTTGACGGTGGTCCAATACGCAAACAGCTTGGCCACTGCATACGGGCTACGTGGGTAAAACGGCGTACTTTCGCGCTGCGGCGTTTCCTGCACCAAGCCGTACAGTTCCGAAGTCGAAGCCTGATAGAACCGCGTATGCGCATGCCGGCCCAGCATGCGGATCGCCTCGAGAATGCGCAGCGCGCCGAGCCCATCGGCATTGGCGGTGTACTCGGGCTCGTCGAACGACACCGCCACGTGGCTTTGCGCCGCCAGGTTGTAGATTTCGTCCGGCTCGACAGCCTGAATCACACGCACAAGGCTGGTCGAGTCGGTCAGATCGCCGTAATGCAAATGCAATTGCCGACCGGCATCGCCCACCTCGTGCGGATCATGATAGAGGTGATCGATGCGATCCGTATTGAAGAGCGACGTGCGGCGCTTCAGCCCGTGCACTTCGTACCCTTTGTCGAGCAGCAGCTCGGCGAGGTACGCCCCGTCCTGGCCCGTTACGCCCGTGATCAATGCGACCTTGCGTTTCATGCTCTGAGATCCTCGATTCGTCAATCGTTGCGTCGTTCGTCGTTCTTCGCGCATCATTCGGCGATGCTGTCGTAGCCGTAATAGCCGCCTTTGTACGAGCCGCCGAGCAGCGGCATGGCCGGCGGCACGTCGGTCAGCAGCACGCCTTTCAGGTTGACGCCCCCCGTCTCGAGCCGCTTCGCGGTCTCGCCGATTTCGCCGATCGGGTGCCGTCCGTACCGCACAACCACGAGCGTGGTACCCGCATGCTTGCCGATCAGCGTCGAATCGGTGACGGCGAGCACGGGCGGCGTATCGATAATCACCAGGTCGTAGCCGCGCGCGAGTGTCTGCAGGAGGTCGCCGAATCGATCGCTCATCAACAGCTCGGACGGGTGCGCCGGCAGCGCGCCCTTCGTCAAGACGTCGAGCCCCGGCAGCACCTCGCGCCGAATCGCGTCGTGCAGATCGGCGCCGCGCAATACCTCGGAAAGCCCTGGCTGATGCCGCACGCCGAAATGCGAATGCACTTCGCCGCGGCGCATGTCCCCGTCGATGACGAGGACGCGCTTGCCGGCCGACGCCACCAGCGCCGCCAAGTTCACCGACAGGAACGATTTGCCCGCATCGGGCCGCGATCCCGTGAGCATCACGATGTTGTTGGGCGCTTGATCGAGCGAGCGCTGCAACGACGTGCGCAGACTGCGCACGCCTTCGACGGCGATGTCCTGCGGCGATTGAGCGGCCAGCACATGCAGCCCGCGGCGGCGCATCATCACGTTTTGCTGAAGCCGCAATTGCAGTGAGCTGCGCGGCACGACCGCGAACACGGGCACCCCGAGCGTGCTTTCGATTTCGTCGGCGCGCTCCACGCCGCCGTACAAAGACTTGCGCACGAACGCGACGACGATGCCGGCGAACAGCCCGCCGGCGAACGCGATCAAGATTACGAGCGGCCGCTTCGGCCAGACGGGCCGGTCAGGCGTCTCGGCGAAATCGACCACGCGCACGTTGCCGATCTGCCCCGCCTTCGCCACGCGCAATTGCTGTGCGCTGTTGAGCATGTTCGTGTAAAGCTCCGTATCGACGCGCACGTCGCGCAACAAGCGCAGCGCCGTTTGCTCCGTCTCGGGCAACACGGCCACGTTTCGCGTCATCTCCGCTTGCGCGCTTCTGAGCTGCCCGATCTGCGCGTCGAGTGCGGCGACGGCCGGATGGTTCGCAGTGAAGCGTTGAGACAGGTCCGCCCGCTGGCGCTCCAAATCGGCGAGCTTGGTCTTGTTATCGACGATCTGTTGCAGCAGCAGCCGGCTTTCCTCGCTCAAATCGACAGTGCCATGACGGTTGCGGAACGTGTTGTAGCGCTGTTCGGCGGCATCGAGTTCGCCGCGTAGTTGCGGTAGTTGCCGATCGAGAAAGGCGAGCGTGTGCTCGGCCTCGGCGGAGCGCCGATCCACGTCTTGCTTGATGAAGTGGCTGGCGATGCCGTTGACGACGTCGGCCGTCAGCCGCGGATTGGCGCCTTGCAGCGTCAGCGCGATGACGCCCGATTGAAGCGCCGTCTCTTTGACACTGAGCCGCTTTTGCAAACGCTCGACCGTATCGAGCGTCGAGGCGCGCACGAGATCGAAGCGCGCACCGGGCCGCCCCGTCAAACGATCGATGTGCACGGTCACGGTGCCGGCCGCTGTCGCGCCCGTCACGTCTTCGCCCACGCGGCCGCTCGCGATCGCGATTCCGTCCGGGTCGCTCAAGGCGAAGGTGCCGCCCTCGCCCGCCGTCAGCGTGAATGTCTTGCCGAACAGTGCACTCGGCATCTCCATGCGCGACACGTCGATGGTCTCGTTGCCCCAGGCGAAGCCGCCGAGACCCATGAACGCGGGCAACGTGAAGCCGAACTTGCCTGTGGTGAGCGCCGTGAGCAGGTCGCCGACGACCGGCAACGTATGCGGCTGCGCGGCCAGGTCGAGATGCAAATCGCGGACGGTGCCCTCGGTGACGAGCCGAGATTTGAGCAGTTCGATTTGCGCAGCGGTGCTCGCCTTGGTGGCGAACATGCGCGAGAGCGGCTCGATTTGCAGCCGCGGGTCCTCGGCCGCGCCGTTGCCGGCGTTTGGCGTTTCCTCGACTTGGATGATCGCATCGGCCCTGTACACGGGGCGCGCAAGAAACGCATACGCCGCGCCGAGCAGCGTGACGGCCAGCGTCATCGTCGCGATCAATCGCCAGTTCGCGGCGATCGCCTGCAGATAGTCGGACAGCCGGAATTCGTCGCCGGCGGCGAAATCCGTATAACGACGTTCGAAATCGATAGCCATGGTAATCGCTCTTGTCGTGAACGCGCCCGGCACGAAAGGTCCGTGCCTGCACTAGCGGGCTGCCGCTGCTCGGTCGCTTACTTCGTCACGATTGCCGCCGTCAGGCCGGCGTTGATCGCCGGCAAGAACAAACTCAGCACGCGGTTGAATTTCACGAGCGCGCCGTTATCGACGTAGACGACGTCTTTGGGCTGCAACTCGAACTGGTTGGCCAGCACCATCGAAACGGGAGAGGTGGCATCGAGGTGATAGACCTGCGGATGGCTACCCGTCGAATCGCGAATCACGAATAGCTGCTTCGCGTTGGACGTCCCCGGATTGAGGCTGCCGGCCTGCGACAGCGCTTCGGCCAACGTGAGCCGGCCGTCGCGCATCGGCATGATCGTGGCCGGCTTGTTCACCTCGCCCATGACATAGACGCCGTTCTCGTCGCGCGAGCCCACGTGCACCATGTCGCCGGGCCGCAGCACGATTTCCCCTGGGCTATGCCCCCCTCGGACGAGATCGGCGAAGCTGATCGGATAGCGCTTGCCTTCCCGCACGAGCGTGACGCGACTCTGATCGGCCCCGGCCGTGAAGCCGCCGGCGCGACCGATGGCCTCCGTGAGCGTCATCGGAATATCGTTGATCTGCACCGAGCCGGGCTTGCCGACGTCGCCGTCGATATAGATTTCCTTCGCTCGGAACGAGGCGACGCGCACGGTCACTTCGGGGTTCTTGAAGACCTTGCTGACGCGCGAGACGATCTTGCGTTGAATCTGCCCAACACTGTCCCCGGCCACATGAACGGTGCCCGCGTACGGAAACTGCACGTTGCCCGCTTCGTCGACGACGAAGCCCGGCGCCGCGTCGTCGGTGCGGGTACTTTGTGTGGGCTGGCCGAGCGCGGCCGCGAGTTCGGGGTGATCCCAGACGACAATCTGCAGCACATCGCCCGGACCGACCCGATACGGGGTGGGCGTACCGAATAAGGCTTTTGTCTGGTCGGGGATCGGATGGCGCGCGGCCTGCTCGTTCATCGTCCGAATCAGATTCAGGTTGATGTCGGTCACGGGAACTTGCACGGTTCGACTCGGCTCGGCGCTGTATTCGCCGCCGGCTTGGGCGATGGTCGGTGGCGTAATCATGCGCTGCCCCGGCACGATCGAGCAGGCGGGCAGCGTGAACGCAAAACTCAGGACAACTAACGATACGATGCTGCCAATGCGCGGATCGATGTCAGACATGATGTCCTCCGTGCCGGTTATGCATGACGTCGAAGACGAACGGCTCGTTCGTCCTCAGTAAGCATTGCTGTGGACGAAGCCCTTGACGATCGTCGTCGCGATGATGCGCAGATCGAGGCCGAACGACCAATTGCCGAGGTAATAGAGGTCGTGCGCCACGCGCCGCTCCATCTTTTCGAGGCGATCGGTTTCGCCGCGATATCCGTTGATTTGCGCCCACCCGGTGATACCGGGCTTGATCCGGTAGCGGTGGATATACCCGGCCACCACCTTGCGATACAGATCGTCGTGCTCGAGCGCATGCGGACGGGGGCCGACCACCGACATGTCCCCGCGCAGTACGTTGATGAACTGCGGCAATTCGTCGAGGCTCGTATGCCGCAGGAATGCGCCGAGCTTGGTCACGCGCGGGTCGTGTCGTACCGCTTGCTGCAAGACGCCCGGCGCTTCGGTATGCACGCGCATCGATCGAAACTTGTACATGGTGAACACGCGGCCATCCGCACCCTTGCGCTTTTGCTTGAAGAGCACGGGACCGGGCGAGGACAGCTTGACGGCCACGGCGATCGCGGCGAGCAGCGGCGCGAGGCCGATCAGCGCGCAAGCCGCGAAGAGGCGGTCGAAGACGTCCTTGGCGAGCAGCGCGCTCGGCGAAAGCGGGGAAGCCACGAGATTGATCGCGGGCACACCGAGCAGATCGATCACGCCCGAGCTGTCGAACAAGGCCAGCGAGCGCACGTCGGGCATGAACCGAATGTTCACGAGGTCGTCGCGAAACTCGGCGACAACGTGCAGGATCGTCCGCTCCTCGGAAAGCGGCAGCGCGAGCCAGACTTCGTGCAAGTCGTCGCTTCGAACGTGACGTGCGAACGCGTCGAGATCGTCGAAGCGACGCACCGGCTCGCTCGCCACGGCGGTTGCGCCCACATTCGCGGCGACCGGCGGCCGGGCGTGCGGCGCGTAGACGGCCGCCGCCCGAAAGCCCATTGCCGGGGCAGCTTCGATGCGCCGCAAGATGGCCTCGCAATGCGCGCCTGCGCCGACGATCGCCACGCGACGCACATTGATGCCGGCATGACGCAAGCGGGCGAGCACCGCATGCGCCGCCAACCGATAGCCGATCAGCGACGCGCCTGCGAGCGCACACCAATAGACGAACCATAAGCGCGACACGTATTCGATCTCGCGCAGCGTGAACATGGCCGTCAGCGCGCACGCTTGCACGACGAGCCACGCCAGGGCGACCTGTCCCGCCAACATGCGTTTGGCCCGGCCGCGCCACGAATCGTAGACGCCGAATGCCGGAAACAACACGAGCACGCACGCGGCGGTCAGCAGCACGAACGGCGCGATGAAGTCGTGCGGCCCCGCGTCGGCAAAACGGATCTGCGACGCCAATGCCGCCGCCGCGAACACGATGGCGACATCGGATAGCCGAGTCAGAAAGCCCTGTATCTCTCGCATCTGGTCTCTCCGCAACGTACCGGGCGGCAGTCGGCCGTCATGGGTGGGACCGATCGCTCGCCGAGCGGCCGTAGTTGTCTTCGAAGCGGACGATGTCGTCCTCGCCTAGATATGCGCCCGACTGCACTTCGATAATTTCGAGCGGCACCTTGCCCGGATTGCCGAGCCGATGGCGCACGCCAAGCGGAATGAATGCCGATTCGTTCTCGCTCAACAAAAACTCTTCCTCGCCGCGCGTGACGAGCGCTGTGCCGCGCACGACCACCCAATGCTCCGCGCGGTGGTGGTGCATTTGCAGCGACAGCCGCGCGCCCGGGGCGACGACGATGCGCTTGACCTGAAAGCGATCGCCGCGATCGATCGAATCGTAAAAGCCCCATGGGCGGCGTACTTTGCGATGGGTCTCGGCCTCGGGTGCATGCTCAGCCTTGATGCGCGCGACGAGCCCTTTGATGCGCTGCACGTGCGAGCGATCGGCCACGAGCACGGCATCGGGCGTCTCGACCACTACGACGTTGGTCGTGCCGACACACGCGACGAGGCGGCTCTCGGCGTGCGCGAACGTGGCACTCGCCCCTTCGAGCACGACCCGCCCACGCACGACATTGCCGTCCGCGTCCTTGTTCAACGCGTCCCATACGGCGTCCCACGAACCGAGATCGGACCAGCCCGCATCGAGCGGCACGACGACGCCCGTGCAGGGCGCATCGGGGCCGCCTAGCCGCTCCATCACGGCGTAGTCGATCGAATCGGCCGGCGCGCGCTCGAACGCGCAAGCGCACGGGTCGAAACGCGCGCCGTGCGTCGCGCCCTCGGCGACCGCCGCCACACAGGCCGCATGCATCTCCGGCCGAATGCGACGCAACGCGTCGAGCCATACCGAAGCGCGCATCACGAAGATGCCGCTGTTCCACCAGTAGCCGCCGTGCGCGAGGTACTGCGCGGCCAACTCGGCGGGCGGCTTTTCGACGAAGCGATCGATCCGGTACGCGCTGTCGCCCAGCGGCTCGCCAATGCTCACGTAGCCGAAACCGGTATCGGGACGCGTTGGCGGCACGCCCAAGGTCGTGATCGCGCCGCGCTGCGCGTGTCGCGCGGCAAGTTCGACCGCGCGCTGCAGCGCCTTGACGTCCGCGATCGCATGGTCGGCCGGCATCACGACGAGGATCGCGTCGCCGTCGCGCTCGCACGCAAGCGCCGCGGCCAGCGTCAACGCGGGGGCGGTATCTCGGCGCGCCGGCTCGACGATCAATTGCGCGGTGACGCCGTTGGCCCTCAACTGTTCGTCGACGATGAATCCATGTTCGTCGCCGCACACGACCAGCGGCGCATCCGCCATCTCCCACTCTTTGGAGAAGCCGTCCATGCGGCGCACTGTGGCTTGCAGCAGCGAATCGGCGCCGATGACGTCGATGAGCTGTTTCGGATAGTGCTCGCGCGACATCGGCCATAGGCGCGTGCCCGAGCCGCCGGCCAACACGACGGGAATCAAGCGGCGGCACGGCGTCGCTTCGCCTGCGAGGCTCGCAGGCGCGGTAGCCGTGCTCGGGCCGCGCGCTTCGTCGTCGGCCTGCTCGGCCGCGCCATGCTCGGGCAGCCGCATGGCGCCAGGCACCGGCATCGCACGGGCCGAGCCGGTGCTTTCGTAACGTCGCAAGTCGAATCTCATGGCCAGGCCCTTTGCTCAACCACCGGTTCCGCGACGGCTTTGCGTCCGAAACTCGGTCGGCGAAATCATCATCCGTTTGCGGAAGATCTTCGCCAGACGATCGCCGTTGCCCATGCCGCTGCGGCGCGCGATTTTATCGACGGGCAGCTCGGAATCCATGAGCAGCGTGCACGTAATGGCCAGCCGCGCCTGGAGCAGATAGTCGGACGGCGTCATCCCCAGTTCGAGCTTGAAGCGACGCAGGAAATTGCGCTCGCTCATCGCCGCCACCTGCGCCGCATCGGCGATCGAAATGGGCCGTTCGCAGTTGTCTTGGATCCAGCGTGCGGCGGCGCGGATCTTGTCGCCTGCGCTCGCCGTGCAGCTATCGCCGAGCAGCGGCACGAAGCGCGCGCTCGATCCCGGCATCAGGCGCTCGGCCACGCCGCGCGCGACGTCGAGGCCGAGGTCGCGCTTGACCATCGATAGCGCGCCCTTCATCGGTTCGAGGCGTTCGTCGGAATCGAGCGCTTCGTCCTCGCGATTGGCCTGCCGGAGATAGGAGCCGAAGTGATAGACCTTGTCGATTCCGCCGATGCCGGCCGCATCGAGCAGCAAGCTCCCCTCCCCGATCGAACGGATGTTGGCGGTTTTCGTCTGCACGCGACGCAGCCAGCCGATCAGCCGTTCGTCGCCGGCCGCGACGCGCGCGCCCTTGCCGCCCGCGATGAACAGCGCGTCGAAGCCGGTGTAATGGCGCGCATCGAGGCCATCGGTCCATACGCGAACCGACGACGCGCAGCGGACGTTGCCGCCATCGGCCGACAGAAAGGCGATGTCATAGGCCTGCGAATGATGGACGAGCGAGGCGGCCAGCTCGTTCGCGACATGGAACACCTCGGCGACAAGGCCCGCACCGAGCAACGAAAAATCGTCGAACAGCACGAAGGCGATCCGACGCGTCGCGCTCGGCGCGTTTTGGGCACTGGCGTGCCACCATCCCATGAGTGCGGGTTCGGTACTCGCGTAAGGCATGACATTTCCCTCACGAATCATCGCCGGCATGGCGCGGATCCTCTCGCAGTGCAGTGCATCGTAGGCAGTGCGGGTACATGTTGCGGATCCCGTGACGTAATTCAGCGACATCTTGTCGGATCGATTCAGGCTGATATCGCCTAATCATTTAGCCGATGTCGACGACCCGTCGTCCATGTCTGGGCGAATCGGACAAATCATCATGAAAACCGTCTCTTTCTCGCGGCAATTAGCCGAAAAGCGCCAAGGCGCGCCGGCAAAATGCATGCCGGAGCGCGGCACTCGAACTCCCCGATTGGTCTGATATGGCAGGGCGATACTTGGAGAAGTCGGCTTCGGTCGAGCCGATCGGGCCGAGCGCGCGGCTGCGCGCTCGCCGGTGCCCGGTCTTGGGACGCGACGGACTCAAGGCGCATGACGTCCGTGGGAGGGACGCCGGTACGCGAGGGCACAAGCCGACGATAAAGGCTGAATCGCCGTCGCTGTGTTGTTGAGACCACATTGGCAGACAGACAATGACGGAAAGTTGGCGGATCGCGCGGTAGTTCATTCGATCTTTCCTCTTTTCGAACGGCATCGAATTATCAAAGCCATCGCTCTGCATGTTTCATTCGTGATTCATTTCTTTTCATTGAGAAATTCAATCGGCCATTCTATTTTTTTAAATGCGGTCGATTGCGATTTTTCATCCGACGGTCATTCGAATTCGATAAATGCGTCGCGTTCGCCGTGCGTCACCCGCGCGACGGCGCAACATGCGTGCGGATCGACAGCGGCCGTCTCTCGCGCCGCGGGGCATCGCCCTCGTCGCTTAGCTGCATCGCGATGCGGTAATGCTTTCCGCCGCCTTCGACGTATTGATCGGTGGATATCGAGCGAAACGTCCCGCGCGGCCTCGGGCGCGCACGTCGAGGCGGAAAAATCCGCCATGGTGGCGTGCGCAAATCGACTAGATCGAACGCTCCAAAAAGCGCCGCAAAACTTGTAGTCTCTCGGCCAGCGATTCGTGTGAAATCAGCGTTTCGTCAGACCACCCTAGCCTGACCAGAGCCCTATTCTTCACGCGGACCTTCGATTCGTTCGCTGCGGCGGCCCATGCCCCACGCCGCGCGAACGTCCCGCGGCACGACCGCCCTCGCCGATGCGTGCCACGCAGCGAGGCTTGCGCTCGCGCCTGTCCCTTGACGTCGCCCTTCGCGGCACCACGCGCATCGCGTTTGTCGATGCGCGGCGCGGCGCTTCGTTTGTCGCGAGCGTCGACGCACCGAAACTCGACACGATCGATGACGCACAACTCCCCTTTCCCCGTTCGCCGTGCCTACCTGCGTTGCGCAGCCGCCCTGGCACTCTCGATACTGACCGCCTGCGGCGGCTCGGGCGGCAGCAGCCCCAGCGCGCAGTCCAGTGCAAGCAGCAACGCAGTGCCGGCATCGGCCGGCAATACCAATCCGCAGAGCACGGCCACCCCGATCGTCGCAGCGGGTGGCCAGGCGCTGACATGCGGCCAACCGTCTGCGCCGACGAGCGCCGCCGCCACGGGCGCGCCGATCGAAGCCGATACGCCGGGTAGCGACGGCACGCGCACGTTCGCGCTCGGCAGCGCGTTCAACCTTACTGTTACCTCGCGCGCCACGAGCAGCGATACGGTTTCGTGGCAGGTGCTCGACGATTGGAATGTCGTGCGCGCAAGCGGACGCTTTCCCGTAAAAGCCGGCGCGCAAACCGTGACGCTCGGCTGCTCGTCGACGCTCGCCGGCTACTTTTCGGTGTCGGCATCCCTGACTTCGTCGGGCGGCGCGCTCCCCTCGCTCGGCACGCGCCCGAGCGGGATCGCGACCTTCGGCGTGCGCCCCGACGTATCGAACGTGCTGCCCGCCGTTGCCTACGCTCATGAGGACCAACACCGCTTCGGCGGCCAGGGCACCGACTATTTGAAGCCGGGGCAAACCTGTTGCAGCGGCGACGGCTATCGCCCGCTCGATACCGACCTCGGTTTGTCGTGGGCGAACGATACGCGCAACTGGTACGTCGAAGAGCCGAATGGGCCTAATACGTTCGTGCCCGGCACGAATACGCTCGCGCCTTACTTCAAACCAGGCGACATCATGCGGCTGATCCAGCTCGACGGCATTCCCGGCTGGGCCAGCCCCACCGGCGCCCAAACCGAGGGGCGCGCGCCGACGTCGGAATCGGCCTTTCAAAACTATGCGAGCCGCGTGGGGAGCGATTCGGCGCAGATTCGCGCGGCCTATTTCCCGACGCAAGCGAGCAATTACTATCAGATCACTTGGGAACCCGACGGGGGCGGCCCGACGCAATGGGTCGACACGGACGCGAACTTGGTCGCGATGTACCAGGCCGCCTATAACGGGATTCATTCGACCGATCCGAACGCCGTCGTGATGGGCGTGACGGCATCGATGGTCCGCTCGAATACGGCTTGGCTCAAGCGGCTCGCGCCGCTCGGCATCGCCCGATATCTCGACGGGCTGACGATACACGGCTACTACGATGCCGGCACGTCGCCCTCGCATCCGCCCGAGCGCCTGGCCACCGACCCCGATCCGGCCACCGCCGCCAACGCACTGCCCGCCTCGATGCGCGAGCTGCGCAGCACGATGACGAGCTTGCTCAAGCCGGGCGCGAAACTGTTCGTCACCGAAACGGGAATCAGCTATGACGCCGGCACCTCGTACGGTCCCAACTACCCGACGCCGAACGTGCTGTTCGCCCATGGCGCCGTCGTCGCGCGTACGCAGTTGATCTTGCTCGGCGAAGGGGCCGATATGAGCTATGTCTTCTATTCGTCGGACACGCCCGATTCGCCGCCGGGCTATGGGCTGTTCTTCGATCTGAACGATGCGAACGGCACCTATGGCGCCAGCAATATCAGCCCGAAGCCGGCCGCGATGGAAGTGGCCGCCATGACGCGCATCGTCGACGGCACGACCACGCTTGGGCCCTTGAATAGCGTGCCCGCGGGCGTGTACGGCTACGCGTTCCAGAAACTGAACGGCGGCAAGATCGTGACGGCCCTGTGGACGCACGACAACGCGTATTGGAATGCGACGTCGGGGTTCAGCGAGACGCATAGCGTGCCCTACACGCTCGCCGTCGATGCGGCGGGCACGTCCGGCCGCGTAACCGTGTTCGACGCCATGGGCAACGCCGCGACGCTGCCGTATAGCAACGGTCAAGTCGCGCTCACGCTAACCGAGTCGCCGATCTACGTCGTCTCGTCCAACGCCGCGACGATGAAAGCGAACGTGACCGTGCCGGCGGGCTACGTCGGCCAATAAGCGTCGCTTGGGACGAGGCCGTCCTCGTGGTCGGCCTCGTTCGGTCTTGCTTCGTTCGGTCGAGCACGGACGCCACGCGCACGGCGTGATCGACTTTAGGGTCGCCCCTTGGTCCGACTCTGCCGATGCCCCCCGCTACCTTCAACGCGCTCGCCACGCGCGGACACGGTTCCGATCGATCGATACCGGCCGCGAAGGCTCCGCTCGCGCACGCCTTCGCTTGGGTTAGCTTGCGCCTGGGGCGCACATGCGTCTGGCGAGCAGTTGCGGCGATTGCACTCCTATGCGCCTCGCTCGCCGCGTGCGGGCGCGCCGATCCGCAATCGGACGCAGGCGCCTCGTCTTCCTCTTCATCCGCAACAACCGCTTCCGCTTTCGCTCGCGCCAGTGCCGCGCCCGCATCTGCCGTCACCGATGCATTGCCCACGCCGGGCACACTGACTTGCGCGGCACCTTCCGCAGCCGCCTCATCGGATTCCGCTATGGCTGTCCATACGGTAGGCGACGGCATCGACGCCGATACCCCAAGCCAGGATGGTTCGCGACTCTTTGCGCTGGGCACGCCGTTCGCGATCGAACTCTCGGCGCGGACATCCCATGCCGATGTCGTCGACTGGCAGATTCGCGATGCCTGGAGCGTGGTTCGCGCAGCGGGACGCATGCCCGTTAAGGCCGGCACGTGGGCAATCGCTTTGCATTGCACGTCTTCCCGCGCCGGTTACTTCGCGCTGATCGCCTCGCTCGTCCATGGCGGACAGCGCCTCCCGCGGCGCGGGACGCGTCCCGCCGGCATCGCAACGTTCGGCGTGCTGCCCGACGTGTCGAGCGTCTTACCGCCGG
The DNA here is from genome assembly GCF_051953405.1 of Trinickia sp. Taxonomy (GTDB): domain Bacteria; phylum Pseudomonadota; class Gammaproteobacteria; order Burkholderiales; family Burkholderiaceae; genus Trinickia. The sequence goes on from NZ_JBQCIV010000004.1 coordinate 17,467, forward strand.
TGTCGTACGCCCATGAGGATCAACATCGCTTCGGCGGGCAGGGCGCAAACTATCTGCGCACGGATCAAACGTGTTGCGACGGCGACGGCTACCGTCCGCTCTACCCGTTGCTCGGCCTGTCTTGGGCCAACGACACCCGCAATTGGTACATCGAAGAGCCGCAGCGCCCCGGTACGTTCAAGCCCGGCCCCTCGACGCTCGCCTCGTATTTCAAGCCGGGCGACATCATGCGCCTCATCCAGCTCGACGGCATCCCCGGATGGGCAAGCCCGACCGGCGCGGCCACGCACAGCTACGCGCCCGTCTCGGAGTCGGCCTACCGCGATTACCTCGGCCGTGTCGGCGAGGACACCGCGCGTATTCGGGCCAAGTATTTTCCCGATCAATCGAACAATTACTATCAAGTCACGTGGGAACCGGACTACGACGGCGGTCTGCCGTGGCGCGACACCGATGCGCATTTCGTCGAACTGTATCGCACCACCTACGAAGCGATCCACGCCGCCGATCCTCACGCGGTCGTCATGGGGCCAACCAACGCCTCGGTGCGAGAAAACGTGCGATGGCTCGCGCGGCTCGCGCCGCTGGGCATCGGCCGATATCTCGACGGCCTCGCGATCCACGGCTACTACGATGCCGGCACCTCGCCGTCGCATTCGCCCGAGCGACTGGCCGCCGATCCCGATCCGGCGGTGGCGGCGAACGCGCTGCCGGCGGCGATGCGTGCGTTGCGCGCGACGATGACCCGTCTGCTGAAACCGGGCGCGAAGCTGTTCGTCACCGAGACGGGGATCAGCTACGACCTCGGCACGAAGTACCGCGACGACTTTCCCACGCCTAACGTGCTGTTCGCGCAAGGCGCGGTGCTGGCCCGCACGCACCTGATTTTGCTGGGCGAAGGGGCCGATATGACCTACGTGTTCTATTCGTCCGACATCCCGGAATCGCCGCCCGGATACGGCCTGTTCTTCGACCTCGAGCATGCGAACGGCGCCTACGGTGCGAGCCGGATCAGCCCGAAGCCGGCCGCGATGGTTATCTGCGCGATGACACGGCTCATCGACGGCACGAGGACGCTCGGCCATTTGAAGGACACGCCCGCGGGCGTCTACGGTTACGCATTCCGGCGGCTGAACGGCGGCAAGATCGTCACGGCGCTATGGACGCACGAAAACGCGCGTTGGAACGCGGTGTCCGGCTTCAGCGACACCTACCGCGTCGCCTACTCGCTGCGTGTCGACGCGGTAGGAACGTCGGGACGCGTCGCCGTGCTCGATGCGATGGGCAATCTCGCCGAGCTGCCTTACCGCGACGGGCGCGTTGCCCTCGCGCTCACAGAATCGCCGATCTACGTCGTCTCGACGAATGTGTCCGTCATGAAAGCGAATGTCGTCGCACCGGCGGGCTATGTCGACGAATAGGCACGCGAGCGGCGGTTGGCCGCCGGCACCGTTGCGGTATCGAAGCCATCTGCCAACATCTCGCGTTTTTCCGACTCGCGTCGGGTACGGACGGCGCACGCGCATACCATGCGACGCATTGGACTCACGCCGCGTGCTTCGCGAGTGCGCTGCGCGTCACGTCTGCCCACTCATGGCCAAGCGCATCGCTATCCTGATCTTCGACGGGTTTTCGCTCGTCGAAGCGAGTTCCATCGCGGAGGTGTTCCGGCTCGCCGACGACGTCGAAGGCGAACGCGTGCGCGCCGAGCCAGCGCCGATGCCGGCGCGCCCCGGCGAATCGCGCACGACCGGCGAATCGCCGAGCGCGCCTTTCCACGCGGCGCCGAGCGGCCTCGGCGAACGCCTGCCCGGCCCATCGGGGCTCACACCGGTGCGGTACGCAGTCGGCGCGCCGGCGGCGGCCGAACCGTACACGCTCGTCGTCGTGTCGAGCACCGGCGGCAGCATCGCCAGCAGTGCGACGATGCGCGTGTGGTCCGACAATCTCGATCTCTATGCCGCCACGGGATTGCATGCGCTGTTCGTCCCCGGCGGGCGCGGCGCCGCGCGCCTCGCCTCCGACGAATCGTTCCTGCGACGCTTGCGCGCGTTGCTGCAGCATACGCATGCCGTGAAGGCGATCGGCGAAGGCGCCGCGATCCTTGCCGCCGCGGCCGCGGCCGCGAACGGGCACGGCACGTCGGGGCCTGCGTCGGGCGCATCGTACGGGCTTAGCGCGACGCAGCCGACCCACGCAGCCGCGCATGTCGACCAGCCTGTCGCGTTAGACGATCCGCTGGGGCCTGTTGCCGCGGCGCTCTCCATCGTCAAGCGCGACCGCGGCGCGCAGGCTGCGCGCGCGGTGGCGGACCGGTCGGTGCCCGGTGCCTGGCGCCGGCTCGGGGCGGTACTGGGCGAACTGGACGACGGCGGGACGCGTGAAAAAATCGACCATGCGGCGCGATGGATCCGCGAAAACTACGGGCAACCGATTTCCGTGGCGAAGGCGGCCGAAGTGGCGGCTATGAGCGAGCGCAGCTTCTTGCGACGCTTCAAATCGCAGATCGGCATTACCCCGTCGGAATTCTTGCTGCGGGCGCGGCTCGATGCGAGCTGCGTGCTGCTCGTCTCGACCGATTTGCCCGTCGACAAAATCGCGCGCCGCTGCGGCGTCGGCAGCGGCGACGGACTCGCGAAGATGTTTCGCAAAAGGCTGTCGATGTCGCCGACCGAATATCGGATCGCCGAGCGTCGGCGGGCGGCGGAGCGGTGAGCGGGGGGGGGCGTCGGAGGGTGCATAAGCGTGTAGCGGCGGTCGCCCCCCGGTCGCAGCCGCGCTACGCCGCCTCGTCGTTCCGACGCGCGCGCACCGTCAACTGCGCCGACACTTCATCCATCAGCGCGCGCAGCCAAGCCACGTCATGCGGCCGGTCGGGCTGCGGATGCCACATCTGATAGCACTTGATCCGCGGAAACGGAATCGGCGCATCGCGCACGGCCAGCGGCAGCATCCGCGCATAGTGCGTCGCGAAGCGGCGCGTCGTCGTGAAGATCAAATCGGAGTGCAGCAGCACTTGCGGCACCAACCCGAAATACGGCAGCGTAGTCACGACGCGCCGCGTCGCGCCCGCGCGCGCGAGTCCAATCTCGATCGCATTGCGCCGCGCACCGCTATACGGCGTAGGCGCCAGATGCGCCGCGGCCAGATACGTATCGAGCGTCAGCGGTGCCTGCGCGAGCGGATGATCGGCGCGCATCATGCACACCACCGTGTCGCTGAACAAATCGCTGCGCGCAAAGCGCGCATCGGGCTTCGGCCAGTTGCCGACTACAAGATCCAGTTCGCCCGCCTCCAGCGCCGCCCCATGATCGAGCGTGGGACTCAGCGATTCGATTTCGAGCCGTGCCTGCGGCGCCGCCTCGCGAAAGCGGGCAATCAGCGTCGGCATGAAGAAGTCATTCAAGTAATCGGGCGCGGCAATGCGAAAGGCGCGCCGAGTCGTAGCCGGGTCGAAATTGCCGTGCGGCGTGGCGACGAAGTCGACCTCGCGCAGCGCGCGTTGCGTCGGCCCGAGCAGCGAAGCGCCGAACTCGGTCGGCACCATCCCCGTCTTGCCGCGCACGAGGATCGGATCGTTCAGCATCTCGCGCAGCTTGCGCAACGCCGTGCTGATCGCCGGCTGCGTTTGATTCAAGCGCAACGCTGTCTGCGTCACGCTTCGCTCGGTCAGCAACGTGCGCAGCACACGCAGCAGCCATACATCGAGCCCGTCGGCACTGCGCGCTTCATCGAACCCGACCTCTTTGCCGGCTTCGCGGCGGGAGGGCTGCATCACAAGGCGATCCCGCTCGGCAACGTACTCACGCGCTTGACCTCGGGCGATTCGAGCCACCCCGGCGAACGCGCGCAATAAAGCACCATCGGCAACGCATCCTCGCCCCAAAACAACTGACGATGAAGCCGAAAAGTCGGCACGCCGAACACGCCGAGTGCCAGGGCATCGTCCAAGTTACGCTGCAAGCGCGCGTGCGTATCGGGATGCTCGATCAGCCGTTCGCCATGCGGCAAGTTAAGCAATTGGCACAAATCGGCGAAACCGTCCGGCGTCGAAGGATCGCGCCCATCGCGCCAAATAAACCGAAAAATCGAACAGACGGTCGGCACGTCCGCCTCGATCGCGGCGGCGAGCAGCAATACCTTCGTCGAATCGAACGGATGGGCAGGCGGCATCTTGAAGGGAATACCGAGTTGCTCGGCGCGAAACAGCGCATGGCGATGCACGAACATGCGCTTTTGCGGCACTTCGTTCGCCGGGCGCTGGCCCCAATGCCGGTAGAGCGCGTAGACGGAGACGGGCACGAGCGCGAACGGCATGCTCGGCCACTTGTCGTGCTGCTCGAGCAACAGGTACGAAAACGGCGACACGAAATCGTAGAACCAAAGCGGCGATGCCGCGTCGATCGGTTGAGTCATGAAAATCTCCGGTTGGTCCGGTTGCTGCTCGTCGCCGACGGCCCAGGACACGCGCGCATGCCGTCGCCGCCCGTATGTGACGCATCTTACGCGCCGCCCGCCTCCGTGTCCGTATGCGTGCGCTCGTCGTATGCCTGCGCAAGCCTTGCGCGGACGAATCCGATGTGCTCGCGCAGCACATAGAATTGGTCGGCATATGCGAGCGGCATCTTCAGCCGATTCACGGCCGCTTCGATCTCGACGAGCTTCGCCAGCGAGGCGGCGTGTTCTTCATCCGTCGCCGTTTCGTCGAGCGCCGAGCGTTCGATGGCGATCAATGCGCCGTACCAGCGATAGATGCGGGACTTGACGCGCCACGCGTACAACGACGGAATGAGCTTCGCGCCCGGAATCAGCACGACGACGATCGGCACGAGCAGCACGATCAGGCGATCGACCAGGCTCGCCAGCCAAAACGGCAGTACCCGGTACAGAAAGCTCTTACCCGATTTGTAGTACCGCGCCGCATCGTCGCTGATCGGAAAGTCGTGCATGACCGGCGAGGGGAATTCGCCCGCGTTTTGCAGCATGTTTGCGCGGCCGTGCACTTGCTTGGCCGCTTCGATCAGCAGGTCCGACAACGCCGGATGCAGCGAATCGCGCGCGACGAGTTCGGCCGTCGGCGCGATCATGTGCACCGGCGCGGGCGGCAAGTTCTTGCCTAGATCGAAGGCGCCCATCGGCAATTCGATGTCGGTGAGGTACGGAAAGCGGCGCGCATAGGCTTTCGCCTGCGAGAACGAGAACAAGCGCACGCCGGGCGTACGCAGCAGCTTAGCCATGACGGGCGGCTGCGCCGAATCGCCGGTCAGGAACGCGGCGTCGATCTCGTGCGCCGTCAGTGCGCGGGCCGCCGCCTCGCCCGTCAGCGGCAGCAGCGTCGTGCTCCCGCCCGGAGCGATGCCGTTCATGCTCAGCAAGGCCAGCGCCAACGCGCGCGTGCCGCTGCCCTCGGGGCCGATAGCGATGCGTTGGCCGGCAAAGGCCGACAGCCGCGTGCGTTCGCGCCCTTCGTAGAAGATCACGAGCGGCACGTAGGACACGCTGCCGAGCGAGACCAGGTGCTCGGCGGGCGCGGCCGTGCTTGCCGTGCTTGCCGTGCTTGCCTCGCTGCCGAGACGCGTCGCGCTCGCCGGCCGAGAAGCCGCCGATGCCTGCGTCGCCGCCTGCGCGCCGGCCGACGCGGCCTCGGGCTCGCTAGCCGGCGCGGCGGCGCTCGCCAGCGCCAGCGACACGCCGCTCTGGACGAAGCCGACATCGACCGATTCCTTCGGATCGGACAACCGTTCGAGGTTTTGCAGCGATCCCGCCGACGGCAAAATATTCAACGTAATGCCGTTGCGGGCGAGGATCGTCTTATAGCGCTGCGCAGCGTTCCAGAACGAACTGCCGGGCGGCCCCGCGGAAATCGTCAGCGTATCGGGCGGGGCGGGCTGAATCAGCCGTATCGCGAGCCAGATCGCCGCGGCCGAAATAAGCACGATCGGCCCCATCGAGACGGCGAGATCGCGCCAGGAAACGGCGATCACGCGCGCCACGAACCGGGGCGGCCGCGGCGGTCGCAACATGCTCGACATTTTCGGCATGCGAGGCAGCCGCGCCCTGCGCGGGGTATGGCGGTTATCCGGCATCGTCAACGCTGGCCGAATCCGGCGCCCAGAAAGAGGTTCTTATATTCGCGCGGTTGCGAGCGCCAGTATTGTTTCGGCGCGTGAACCTGCGCGCCGAGCTTCGCGGCCGCGTGCCACGGCCAGCGCGGATCGTACAGCATGGCCCGCGCGAGCGAAACCGCGTCGGCCTCGCCGTTCGCAATGATCGCCTCGGCCTGTTCCGGTTCCGTGATGAGCCCCACCGCGATCGTCGGCAAGCCCACCTCGGCCTTCACGCGCTGAGCATACGGCACTTGATACCCCGGGCCGAGCTTGATCGCCTGCTCCGGCGAAACCCCGCCCGTCGTCACGTGAATCGCGGCGCAGCCTCGCGCCTTCAACGCCTGGGAGAGCGCGACGGTGCCCTCGATGTCCCATCCGCCCGGCACCCAATCGGTTGCCGAAATACGCGCCCAGACCGGGCGCTCGGCAGGAAACGCGGCGCGCACCGCTTCGAACACTTCGATCGGAAAGCGCATGCGGTTTTCGAGGCTGCCGCCGTATTCGTCGGTTCGATGATTGGCGATCGGCGACAGAAACTGGTGCAGCAAGTAGCCGTGGGCCGCATGGATTTCGATGCCGTCGATGCCCAGGCGCGCCGCCCGCTTCGCCGCCGCCACGAAATCGTCGCGCACTTTGTCGAGTCCGGCTCGATCGAGCATCGTGGGCGGCTCCTCGTCCTTGGCATGCGGCACGGCCGAGGGCGCGACCGTCTTCCAACCCAGCGGTTCGTCGGAGCGAATCTGCGTCCCGCCGTCCCAAGGCGAACGGCTCGAGCCCTTGCGTCCCGCGTGGGCGAGCTGCACGGCCACGGCAATCGGCGAATAGGCGCGAACGGCCTTGAGCACATGGGCGAGCGCCGTTTCGTTGTCGTCGGAATATAAGCCGAGGTCCCCCGCGGAGATACGGCCTTCGGGCGAGACGGCCGTCGCCTCAAGGATCAACAGGCCGGCGCCCGACAGCGCAAGCTGGCCCAGATGGATCATGTGCCAATCGGTAGCCGACCCGCCTTCGGCCGAGTACTGGCACATCGGGGCGATGACGATGCGATTGGATAACGCAAGCTTGCCGATGGTCATCGGCTCGAACAAACGGCTCATGACAGGTTCCTCGATCGGTTGACGCCCGCGGCAAATGCGAGCGAGCGGAGCGCGGACGGGCACCCGGTTGCGCAAGCACGACGCGACCAGGGAGCATGCAGGCGGCACGCATGCGGTGCCCGCTGCGCAACGCATCGCCGAGCAGCATAAGGGATACCGACGGAAAATGCTCTTACCGGGCTCAAGCGGAATCGACGAAGGGAGCGGGCAATGGGAAACGGGCCGGAACCCATCGGGGGCGGATCGCCGCGAGCGCGACGCGGCTTGTCGCCGGGGGGCGGGCGACGCGCGGCGGCGGCAATCGGGAAACGCCGGTCGAACGCCAGCCTACGTAACAGGAAGGACTCCGAACCGAACCGTGGCCGCCGCAGGCTTTCCCGCTGACGCCGCGGCTGGCTGCCGGTCGTGCTTGCCGGCCGCTACCTATGGGCCGACGCTGTTGTCGAACCGGACTCGCATGTCAGGACCGCCGTTCTCGTCGACCGCGACCGCACCTGCATCAACTGCGCACAGACGGCCACCGCGATCGAGGACGGGGCCTTGTCGACGATCCCCGGCACGCCGATCGGGCACACCATCTCGTGCAGCCGCCCCGGTTCGACGCCGCGCTCGATCAAGCGTCGCTCGAACTTCACGCGCTTCGTCTTCGAGCCGATCATGCCGAAATAGGCGAAGTCGTTGCGACGCATGATCCGCACGGCCAGCGAGAAGTCGAGCGCGTGGTTGTGCGTCATGACAAGAAAGCACGCGCCCACCGGCGCCGCGTCAATCACGGCTTCGGGCGTATCGGTGGCTTCGATCTGGACGTTCGCAGGTACCTCGTCGGGGAAACACTCGTCGCGCGCGTCGACCCATTGGACCACGCACGGCAACGTGCCGAACAGCGTCACGAGCGCGTGGCCGACGTGCCCGGCGCCGAACAGCACGATATGCAGCGGCGGCGTGCCAGGGCGAGGGCTCGGGCTTGGCCCCGGCGCGAACGACCATTCGTTCATACCGGCGCTCCCACGCTGGCCGCGCCGAGATCGCGCTGCGCCCGTGCCGCCCGTACGGCGCCGACCGCTTTGAGAATTTCCTCAGCGGTGGCCGGCGCATTTAACGGCGGATTGACTTCATAGTCGCCTACGCTCGCCACGGCGTCGCGAATCGCGAAGAAGACCGAGAACGGCAGGAGCAGCGGCGGCTCGCCCACCGCTTTCGAGCGGTGAATGCTGTCCTCGGCGTTGCGGTTCGCGAACAGCCGCACGCGCAGATCGGGCGGACAATCGTTGACCGTCGGAATCTTGTAGGTCGACGGCGCATGCGTCATGAGCTTGCCGCCGGCGTTCCACCAGAGTTCCTCGGTCGTGAGCCAACCCATTCCTTGGATGAAACCGCCCTCGACCTGCCCGATGTCGAGTGCCGGGTTGAGCGAGGCGCCCACGTCGTGCAACGCGTCGGCGCGCACTACGCGCATTTCGCCGGTCAGCGTGTCGATCACGACTTCCGAGACGGCCGCGCCGTAAGAGTAGTAGTAGAACGGCCGGCCTTGCAGCTTTTGTTGATCCCAGTAGAGCTTGGGGGTCGCGTAAAAGCCGTCCGACCACAACTGCACGCGTGCCAAGTAGGCCTTGGCGACGACCTCCTCGAACCGAAGCGCGAGGTCGCCGACATAAACGGTATCGCCTTCGAAAACGACGTCGCTCGGCCCGGCCTTGCCTTCGCCGAACCGGTCGGCGACGAACGTGGCCAAGCGCTCGCGCAGTTGGCGCGCGGCGTCCTGAGCAGCCTTGCCGTTCAAGTCGGATCCTGTCGAAGCGGCCGTCGCCGAGGTATTGGCCACCTTGCTCGTATCGGTCGCCGTCACGCGCACCCGCGCAAAGCCGACGCCGAGTTCGTGCGCAACCACTTGCGCGACCTTCGTATTGAGCCCTTGCCCCATCTCCGTTCCGCCGTGATTCACGAGCACCGAGCCGTCCGTGTAGATGTGCACGAGCGCGCCCGCTTGATTGAAGTGGGTGACGTTGAACGCGATGCCGAACTTGACAGGCGTGATCGCGATGCCCTTCTTGAGAATCGGGCTCGTCCTATTGAACGCACGCACTTGTTCGCGGCGGCGCGCGTAGTCGCTCGTCGTCGCGAGTTCTTCCACCAGTTCGTGGATGACGTTGTCCTCGATCGTCTGCCCGTAGGTCGTGACGTTGCGCTCATGCTTGCCGTAAAAATTGCGGCGGCGCACGTCGAGCGGGTCGAGCTTCAGCGAGCGCGCGATGCTATCCATGATGTATTCGATCGCAAACGCGCCTTGCGGGCCGCCGAAGCCGCGAAAGGCGGTGTTCGACTGCGTATTGGTCTTACCGCAAAAGCCGGCGATGTCGACGTTCGGCAGCCAGTAGGCGTTGTCGAAGTGGCAAACCGCACGCGTCATGACGGGCCCGGACAAATCGGCCGAGAAGCCGCAGCGCGAAGTCATATCCACCGATACGCCTTCGATGAGGCCGTCGTCGTCGTAACCCACGTCGTACCGATAATGAAAATCGTGGCGCTTGCCCGTGATCATCATGTCGTCGTCGCGGTCCGGGCGCAGCTTGACGGGGCACAGCAGCTTCCAAGCCGCGACCGCCGCGCAGCAAGCGAATATCGCCGATTGCGACTCCTTGCCGCCGAAGCCGCCGCCCATCCGGCGGCATTCGATCAGCACGCTGTGCGAAGGCAGGCCGAGCGCGTGGGCGACGTGATGCTGCATTTCGGTCGGATGCTGCGTCGAGCACCAGACGTGCATGCCGTCGTCGTCCTTCGGCACGGCATAGGCGATCTGCCCCTCGAGATAAAACTGCTCTTGCCCGCCCAACAGCAGCTCGCCGGCATCGCGATGCGGCGCATGGGCGATCTTGCCCGCCGGTTCGCCGCGCGCGAGCCGCATCGGCGGCAGCACCGATCGGTTCGCCGCGCGCGCCGCTTGCGCCGTCAGCACGGCCGGGAGCTCCTCGAATTGCACCTTCGCGCGCCGCGCCGCCAGGCGCGCCGTGTCGTGCGACGTCGCGACGACGATGAACATCGGTTGCCCGACGTATTGCACGAGGCCGTCGGCCAGGATCGGATCGTCATGGACGATCGGGCCGCATTGGTTCTCGCCGGGGATGTCGTCGGCGGTAAACACGGCCACGACGCCGGGCGTCGCACGCACGTCGTCGAAGTTCATCGACGCGATTTTGGCGTGCGCCTTCGGCGAGATACCGAGCGCCGCGTGCAGCGTGCCGGCGACGAGCGGGATGTCGTCGGTATACGTGGCGCGCCCGCTCACGTGCAGGTGCGCCGATTCGTGCGGTCGGGAAACGTGGACTTGGCGGAACGCCCCGCGCTCGCGTTCGTCGCGCGCGAGATCGGTCAAAAACGGTTCGGCTTGCTGGTTCATTGCTGTCTCTCTGCTGGCTTTTTCTTGGCGCTGACGGATGGCGGTATCGGCGGTATCGGCGGACAGTCCTAAACGGTTAAGCGGGCGTCTCGAGATCGACGAGCCGCACGTTCAATGCTTGCGGCGGCAGCGGATCGTGCTCGCGCGTCTCGAGCCAGAAGCGGTAAAGCAGGTTTTGCGCGGTCTGCAACCGGTACTCGCTCGTCGCACGCATATCGGAGAGCGGGGCATAGTCCTTGGCGAGCGCCTGCATCGCCGCTTGCGCCGTCGCTTCGTGCCATGTCGCATCGGCCAGCAGGGCTTCCGCCTGCGCCGCGCGCTTGGGCGTGGCGGCCATGCCGCCGAAGACGATGCGCGGCGAGCGGATCGTGCCGCCGTCCGCGATAAACGAGAAAGCGGCGCACACCGCGGAAATGTCGGAGTCGAAGCGCTTGGACAATTTATACGTCCTGAAGCGCAGCGCCTCGCGTGCCCCGGTGCGCGTGGGCACCTTGAGCGCGGCGACAAACTCGTGCTCGGCCATGTCCTTCTTCTGGTACGCGAGATAAAGATCTTCCAGGGCCAGTTCGCGCTCGACATCGCCGCCTCGCAGCACGACGCGTGCGCCCAACGCGATCAAACCCGGCATCGAATCGCCGATGGGCGATCCGTTCGCGACGTTGCCGCCGAGCGTGCCGGCGTTTCGGATCGGCAAGGAAGCGAAGCGCTTCCACATTTCGTCGAGTTCGGGGTAGTGGCGCGCCAGCTCTGCGTAGGCGCGCTCCACCGTCACGCCGGCGCCGATCTCGATCCAATCGGCCGAGGTTTCGATGCGCTGCAGTTCCGCCACGCGACCGATATAGACGATATCGCCGAGCGCGCGCATCTGTTTGGTGACCCAAAGGCCGACGTCGGTGCTGCCGGCGAGCATCCGAGCAGCGGGCCGCCCGACCTTGAGCGCGGCCAACGCATCGATCGTCCGAGGCGCGTCGAACGCGTCGCCGCCGTGCTCGTAATGGAACGTGTCGTCGCGTTGGATCGTCGCGAGCGTCCGCGACAGCGCAGCCACATCGATCGGCGCCTTCGGGCCCGGCAACGCAAACATCCGTTCGCCGGCGTCGACGATCGGCCGATAGCCGGTGCAACGGCACAGGTTACCCGTCAATGCATCGGCGATCTCGGTGCGCGACGGCGCGCAGGCGCTGCCGCATGCGGCCCCACCCGCGCCGCCGGCCCCGGCGCAGGACGCCGCCTGCGCCGGCGCGGCGCCTTCGCCGCCGTGCTTGCGGTACAGCGCCCACATCGACATGACGAATCCCGGCGTGCAAAAGCCGCATTGCGAGCCGTGACAGTCGACCATCGCCTGCTGCACGGGATGCAGCGAGCCGTCGGGTTGGCGCAGATCCTCGACCGTGAACAATGCCTTGCCGTCGAGCGTCGGTAAAAATTGGATGCAGGCATTGACGGCCGAAAACCGCAGACCGCCGACGCCATCGGGCTCGGCGACGACAACGGTGCAGGCGCCGCAGTCGCCCTCGGCGCAGCCTTCCTTGGTGCCGGTGCACTGGACGTCCTCGCGCAAGTACTGCAAAACAGTACGCATGACGGGCGCGTCGCTGACTTCGCGGATGGCGTGGCGATGGTAGAAACGGATCGATTGGCTCATGGTCGTGGAAAGCGAAAAACCGGAAGGCACGTTTGTTTGTCGTTTGATCGAAAACTAACACCACCAATATGCGCAACCCATAGGGCGCGTCGCATGCTGCTCATATTCCGGCGCCGATATGTCGGTGTGTGTCGCTGTGCGCTTTTGGCCCCGTTTTTCGCCCGGTTTAGCGTTGCTGCACTGCAAAGAAACCGGTCCCATGTCACAATATCGGCTTACGCCACACGGGCGGCTTGGCTTCAAGTCTGGTTTTCCCTTACCATCGCCGCCGCACTGTCATTGCTTTCGCTCATGTCCGCCGCCTCCCCCGCTCTGTCCGATCGCGCCGCCACGGCTCAAATCGTCCCGATCGTCTTCTTTACGTTTATCTGCTATCTGATCATCGGTTTGCCGCTGCCCGTGCTGCCCGGCTTCGTGCAAAGCCAGCTCGGCCTCGGCTCGGTGCTGGCGGGTGCGGCGGTTAGCGTGCAGTATGCGGCGACCCTTTTTTCGCGGGCGCACGCCGGCCGGTTTTCCGACACGCTCGGTCCGAAGCGCACGGTTGCCATCGGTCTCACGGCGTGCGGCGGGAGCGGCGCGCTGCTCGCTTTGGCCGTGGCGTGTCACCCTTGGCCGGCAGTCAGTCTCGCGATTTTGGTCGCGAGCCGGTTCGCGCTCGGTTTCGGCGAAAGCTGCGTGGGCACGGGCGCGATTCTCTGGGGTATCGGCCGCGTCGGCGCCACGCACAATGCGCGCGTGATCTCGTGGAACGGCATCGCGACCTATGGCGCCCTGGCGATCGGCGCGCCCGTCGGCGCGGCGCTCGACCATTCGATCGGGCCTTGGGCGCTCGGCGCGGCGACGATCGCGCTCGCGGCGATCGGCTACGTGCTGGCGCGCCGGCTGCAAGCGGTGCCGCTCGTGCATGGCGAGCGCATGGGCTACGCGAGCGTGTTCATGCGCGTACTGCCGCACGGCGTCGGGCTTGCGCTCGGTACCGCAGGTTTCGGCTCGATCGCAACCTTCATCGCGCTCTATTACGCGGCGCGCGGCTGGTCCCATGCGGCGCTCGCCCTGACGCTGTTCGGCTCGTTTTTTGTCGGCGCCCGTCTGCTGTTCGCCAATGCCATCCGCACCTATGGCGGATTTCGCGTGGCGCTCGTTTCGTTTTCGTTCGAATGCGCGGGCCTCGTCACCCTCTGGCTCGCCGGCGCTCCGCACGCCGCGCTCGTTGGCGCGGCCGTGACGGGTTTCGGCTTCGCGCTCGTGTTTCCGTCGCTCGGCGTCGAAGCCGTCGAACTCGTGCCGCCGGCCAGCCGCGGTGCCGCCCTGGCCGCCTACTCCGTCTTTTTCGATCTGTCGTTGGGCATCATGGGACCGCTCGCCGGCTACGTGGCCGGGGCCTTCGGTTACCCGTCGGTCTTCTTCGTCGCCGCCATTGCCGCGGCCGCGGCAGCGTGCCTCTCGCTCGCGCTGTATTTGCGGCACGTGCGCGGCGGCGGGATGGCGCCGGCCGTTTAGGGCGCGGCGGCCGGTTCGGTAGCCGTCGCCCCGTCAAGGGAATTGCCCCCTAACGCGCCTCAATCGCGTGCCCCACTGCCGCCCCATGGTGCCCGCCGCCCGCTCGGCATTCTTGCCCGATTCAAAATACGAATTAGCGCATAAGAGGGCGATTCATACCGAACGTTAAATAACAACCCCCAGAATTGATAGGCAAAAAGCCGCAAAAGCTTCGTTCCAGGTTTCTCTAATTCTTATTCCATTTCGTTTCTTGCTTTTTCGTTCGTTAGCCCCCTAGGATATTTGCTTCGCCCCAGAAAAAGAGGAAGAAGCTCATGTCGTCCTGGACACCCGATCCGACCTTCTACCCTTCCGCGCGTCTTGCCGCCGAGGCCCCGAAGGAAACGCTGGCATACGTTGCGAGCTTCGATCCCACCCGTCGCGTGCCAGACGAAATTGCCGTCGTCGATCTCGATCCCGGTTCCTCCGATTACGGAAAAATCGTAGAGCGCGTCGCCATGCCCAATACGGGCGACGAGTTGCATCATTTCGGCTGGAATGCGTGCAGTTCGCATCTTTGTCCGAATGCGCCGCATGCGCATGCCGAACGCCGCTATCTCATCGTGCCGGGCCTGCGAAGCTCTCGCATCCACGTCCTCGACACGAAACCCGATCCGCGCCGGCCGCGCATCGTGCGCGTCCTCGAACCCGATGAAGTCGCGAGTCAATCCGGCTACACGCGGCCGCATACCGTGCACTGCGGCCCGCAAGGCATCTTCGTCGTCTCGCTCGCGAATGCCGAAGGCGATGCGCCCGGCGGCATCTTCCTCATGGATCACGATACATTCGACATCCGCGGCCAATGGGAGATCGATCGCGGCCCGCAACGGCTCGCCTACGACGCCTGGTGGCATTTGGGGTTCGATACGCTCGTGTCGAGCGAATGGGGCCTGCCGGCCACGTTCGAAAACGGCCTCGTGCCCGAGATCCTGCTCGGCGGCCAATACGGCCACCGGCTGCACTTCTGGGACTTGAACACGCGCAAGCACAAGCAAACGATCGACTTCGGCGAGGAAAATCAGCTCGTCTTCGAGTTGCGTCCCGCGCACGATCCCACGAAGGCGCACGGCTTCGTCAACTCGGTCATCAGCTTGAAGGACCTCTCGGCGTCGATCTGGACGTGGTACCGCGAAGGCGATCGCTGGGCGGCGCGCAAAGTCATCGAGATTCCGGCCGAGCCCGCCGATCCGGCGCTGCTGCCGCCGATGCTCAAGCGCTTTAGCGCCGTCCCGCCGCTCGTCACCGACATCGCGCTCTCGCTCGACGATCGATTCCTCTATGTCGCCTGCTGGGGCACGGGCGAAATGCGCCGCTACGACGTCTCCGATCCCCACCATCCCGAGCTGGTCGGCTCGGTCAGGATCGGCGGAATCGCCGGGCGCGCGCCCCACCCGAACAGCGGCAATCGCCCGTTGAACGGCGGACCGCAAATGGTGGAAGTAAGCCGCGACGGACGCCGTGTCTATTTCACGAATTCGCTGTACGGCGCCATCGACGAGCAGTTCTACCCCGACGGCATCGACGGCTGGATGGTCAAGCTCGACGCGCCGGAGGGCAGCGGGCTAGCGTTCGACCGGGAGTTCTATCTGGAATGGCCGAAAACGCATCGGCCGCACCAGATCCGGCTCGAAGGCGGCGATGCGTCGTCCGATTCGTACTGCTATCCGTGAACGCGCCGATGCGAAGCGCCCGCATCGCCCGTCGCCGACGGGCCGCCTTGGCCATCTTGGCCATCTTGGCTACCGGGGTGCGGCGATGAGCGGGACGATGCAAGCGAGCGTCGTGGCGCCTTGGCTCGCCGTCGTCGGCAGCGGCATTTTTCATGGCGTGAATCCGGCGATGGGCTGGCTGTTCGCCACCGCCCTCGGCTTGCAACGCGGGAGCCGTACGGCGCTCGTTGCGGCGTTGCCGCCGCTCGCGCTCGGCCACGCGGCGTCGATCTTCGCCGTCACCTCGTCGGCCCTCGTCCTTGGGCTCGCCTTGCATGCGGGCTCGCTCAAGATCGTGGCCGGGGCGGTCCTGCTCGGATGGGCGCTCTACCACTGGCTTTACGGCCACCGGCATCGCGTACGTGTGGGCATGACGGCGGGCGCCGCGGGGCTCGCGGTATGGTCGGCGGCAACCGCCACCGTGCACGGCGCGGGCCTCATGCTCGTGCCCGCGTTGATGCCGATCTGCGGCGTCGCGGCCACAGCGAGCTTGGCCGGCACGCTCGGCCCGGCCGCGCTCGTCACGGTCGTTCACACGCTCGTGGCGTCCGCCACGAGCGCGGCGATCGCCTTCGCGGCCTACGAGTATCTGGGCCTGCGCATGTTGCGCCGCGGCTGGATCAACTTCGATTGGATCTGGTCGGGCGCACTCGCCTTGACGGGCGCCGCGCTGCTCGCGCTCGCCTGAAGCTTGTCCCAGGGCGCGGCACGCCCCGGGCGCCCTCTTTCGCTCAACGTCCGCGGGCGTTTTCCGACAACGAATGCTCGAGCGCTGCGACGCCGGCCGGCAAATCCACGCGCGCGCCCAGTTCGAGCATCGTGCGGCCGAGGGCATGCAGCGTCCGAAACAGATTGTGCTCGCGGCACTGCTCGCCCATTTGCCCGATACGCACGATCGGCAATCCGAACGAACCCGAGATCTCCACCTGGTGCTGGCGCGAGATGTGGCCGCAGACGTCGGCGGGGCTCAGTCCCGCCGGTGTCGAAATGCCGACGACGGAATTCAGCCGGCACGGCTCCGGCGCGAACAACGCGAGGCCCATCGCCGAAACGCCGGCTTGCAGCGCGAGCGAGCATTTGAGGTGGCGCGCGAAACGTTTTTCGAGCGTTTCGGCGCAGACGAGCCGCAACGCTTCGTGCAAGGCGAGCACGCCCGACACGGGCGCCGTGTAGTGATAGCCAGCGTTATGCCAAAAATTCTCCGCGAGCGAAGCGTCGAGGCACCAATGAGCCCCCGGCTGCTTGCGCGACTTCATCCGATGCCAGGCCGCGTCGGAAAAAGCAATGAGCGACACGCCCGGGATCGACGACAAGCCCTTTTGTCCGCCGGTAATGACGGCATCGATTCCCCAGGCGTCCATCTCGAGCGGCATCGTGCTCAACGTGCAGACGGCGTCGACGACGACAAGCGCGCCGGCCGCCTTCGCCAAGGCGGCAATCTCTTTCAGTTGATGATTCCAGACCGTATTGGACGTCTCGCCTTGAACAATGGTGACGACCTCGGGCGTTTCGCGCGCAAGCGCCTCGGCCACCTCGGCAAGACTCGCCACCGCGCCGTCGGCCACGTCGAGGGTGGCCACCTGCGCGCCGCAGCGTCTCGCCATTTCGGCCATCCGCGCGCTGAAAAAGCCGTTCTTGATCGAGAGCACGCGCGTGCCGGACCAGGCGAGGTTCGCGATCGCCATCTCCATCGCAGCGGAGCCCGGGCCGGCCACGCCCAAAACCCATTTCGAACGCGTCTGGAAGACGTAGCGCGCCATGTCCTTCACTTGCCCGATGACCTTCGACATCGTGGCCCCGAGGTGGTTGATGACGATCGCATTGGCCTTGGCCACGGCGGCGGGAATCGGCACCGGGCCGGCGCCCATCATCAACAACGGTTCTTCGGGGAGGATCGCGTCGAGCGACACGACGTCGGGGCAAGCAATGGAGGGCTCGGTGCTGGACATGGTTAGGCGCAATAGGGGTTCGCGGAAACGACGGGTCCGCTCCGCCGCGCGCGAGGCTCGGCCGAAATGGTGCAACGCGGCGAAGGGAACACCGATCATTGCCCCATTTCGGACCGTCCGCAAGCATTTTCGACCGAACGCGATCTCGGATAGGGCTAGCCGTCCGTCTTTGCACGGCTCCGTCCGCCCGGCCTGGCTCGGAAGGCCGGATTCGAACCGGCGCTCAACCGGATCTCAACGCGCGGACAACGGGGCCTGCGGCGAACGCGCCGACGCGCCGTCGACCGCGGGCGCGGGCGGCGCCACGTATCCGCACAAGCTCGTCAGCAAGGCCGCCTCGCGCTCGTGCACCTCCACGGGGAATGCGACGGCGCCCGCGTGAGCCAGATAGCGCGCCCGATGCTGGCCGTTGCGAAACCCAACGACGCCCTCGTGCTTGAGCCGCAGCCAGCCGAGCAGCCCGTGCACGCGGCGCGTCTCGATGGTGACGTACGGCATGGCGGGGATGCGCTCGTTGTCGGGGTCGAGGAAGTCGCGGATCCCCTTGACTTTGCCGGTGTGCCAATCGCCGACGGGCGGCAGCACGTAATCGGTATCGTCGCGCGCGGCGCATTCGAGCAGCTTGTGCGCATCGACGATCACGACGCGATGGCGGCTTTGATCGTCTTCGAACACGCGTTTCAAGCGCACGTGATCGTAGTGGGGATGACCGAGAAGCGGGACGAGCCAAGTCGGGGCGGGACCGGCCGAGGGTGCGAGAGCAACCGCATGGATCGATGCGGACGTAGACATGACGAACGTATGATTGTTGGAGTGCCCGGCGCGGTGACGCCGGTTTCGCTGCGCTCATCTCGCAGCGAAACCGCGCAGCCTATCGCTCGATCGTGACATCTGCGTGACAAGCGCGACAGATCTGTCTGACGATTCGCCGTGTCCCAACGTTACGCCCAAGAACGGAGACGAGCAATGCAAGAGACCTTTGGTTTTGGCGCGCACGTACGGATCGAGACGTCCGCCGCAGGCGTCGCAACAATCGTGCTCGATCGGCCGCGGTGCAGAAATGCGATCGATGGGCCGACCGCCGTCGCCCTCGGCGCCGCGTTCGCCCATTTCGAAGCCGAGCCGGCGTGGCGGGCCGGCGTGCTCTTCGGCGCGGGCGGGACATTCTGTGCGGGGGCCGATTTGACGGCGATGGGCGACGAAGATCGCCGCAACGAGGTGCGCCCCGATGGGAGCGGACCGGGGCCGATGGGCCCGACGAGGATGACGTTATCGAAGCCCGTGATCGCGGCGATCGCCGGTCATGCCGTTGCCGGCGGGCTCGAACTGGCGGCGATGTGCGACCTGCGCGTGGTCGAGGAAGACGCCGTGCTCGGCGTGTTTTGTCGACGGTTCGGCGTGCCGCTCATCGATGGCGGCACCATTAGGCTGCCGCGTTTGATCGGGTTGTCGCGTGCGCTCGATTTGATTTTGACGGGGCGGGCCGTCGATGCTCGAGAAGCGCTGGCGATCGGGCTCGCGAATCGCGTCGTGGCGAGCGGTGCGGCAAGGGAAACCGCCGAAATACTGGCGGCGCAACTCGCCGCGTTTCCGCAAGCGGCTTTGCTTGCCGATCGTCGATCGGCCTTTGAAAACAGCTCGATGGACGATCTGGCCGAGGCCCTGCGTCGCGAAGGGGCGGGCGGTTATCGAGCGGTGTTCGACGAAGGCATCGCGGGGGCGGCACGCTTCGCCGAAGGAGTCGGGCGTCATGGCGAGGGGGTAGGCGGCGCGAACGCTCAGCCCCGAGCCGGCTGAATCTTCCCGACGCACGTCCCGAAGCCGACGCGATACCCGTCTCCTTGACACCAGCCCGCGAGCGTCAATTCATCGCCATCGACGATGAACGTGCGCGTCTCGCCGCCGTCGAGCGACACGGGCCGCGCGCCGTTCCAGGTCGATTCGAGCAGCGAGCCGCACGAGTCGGGCGTCGGCCCGCTGATCGTGCCCGAGCCCATCAGATCCCCCACGCGCGTGTTGCAGCCCGAGACGGTGTGATGGGCAAGCTGTTGCGCCATCGTCCAGTACATGTACTTGAAGTTCGTGCGCGCAATCGTGCTCGCCGTGGCCGAGCCTTCGGGCCGCAGCAGCACTTCCAGTGCGATGTCGAACGCATGCGAGCCCGCATGCCGCAGGTACGGCAGCGGCTCCGGCGTCTGCTCGGGCTGGGCGACGCGGAACGGCTCCAGCGCGTCGAGCGTCACGACCCACGGAGAAATCGTCGTCGCGAACGACTTCGCATTGAACGGACCGAGCGGCACATACTCCCATTGCTGAATATCGCGCGCACTCCAATCGTTGAGCAGCACCATGCCGAAGATATGATCCTCGGCCTCGCCGCAGGCAATCGGCTCGCCGAGCGCGTTGCCGCGCCCGACGATGAAGCCCGTTTCCAACTCGATATCGAGTTTGCGACACGGGCCGTAGATCGGCCGCTCCTGATCAGGCAGCTTCAGTTGACCCATCGGGCGACGCACGGGCGTCCCACTGACGACCACCGACGACGCGCGCCCGTTATAGCCGATCGGCATCTCCGACCAGTTCGGCAGCAGTGCATTCTTCGGGTCGCGAAACATCGAGCCGACGTTTGTCGCATGCTCCTTCGACGAGTAGAAATCCGTGTAGCCGGGGATCTCGACAGGCAAATGCATCGTCGCGTCTTGCATCGGCACGAGCACGCGCTCACGCAGGGCCGCATCGTCGCGCACCGTCGAACAGCCGGCATCGAACAGCGTGCTCAATTGGATGCGCACATTGCGCCAAGCCTCGCGCCCGAGCCCGATGAACGCGTTGAGCGACGCCCGCGCGAACACGTCCTCTTGCGCGTCGAGCGCGAGGTGTCCAGCCGAGCGCAGCGCCGCTAGATCGACGATCGCATCGCCTAACGCGACACCTGCGCGCGGACGCGCATGGCGTCCGTCGCTGAAGATGCCGAACGGCAAATTCTGAATGGGGAAATCGCAGGTCGTCTCGTTTGCCGATGCGAGCCAGCTACGCTTGGCCGGATCGCGCGTTGCCGCCAGGGCCTTGGAAAAATCGTTCGTCATGCCGATTGCCGCTCCGCGTTGAAATGCTTCTTCAGCCCCTGCCAACATTCGAAGTAGTTCGCCTGCAACTGCGCGCTATCGAGCGCGAATTGCGTGGGCTTGAGCAGCGTGCGCGTCTCGAACATGAAGGCAAGCGTGTCGCCCACCTTTTGCGGCGTCGACGTATCGGCCTGCGTTGCCTTCTCGAAGGTGCCGGCGTCGGGACCGTGCCCGGACATGCAGTTGTGCAGGCTCGCCCCGCCCGGCACGAACCCTTCGGCCTTGGCGTCGTAGACCCCATGCACGAGCCCCATGAACTCGCTGGCGACGTTGCGATGGAACCAGGGCGGCCGGAACGTATCCTCGCCCGCGAGCCAGCGCGGAGGAAAGATGACGAAGTCGATGGTATCGACGCCCGGGGTATCGCTCGGCGATTGCAGCACGAGGAAGATCGATGGATCGGGATGGTCGTAGCTGATCGAGCCGATCGTGTTGAAGCGGCGCAGGTCGTACTTGTAGGGCGCGTAATTGCCGTGCCAGGCCACCACGTCGAGCGGCGAATGCCCGATGTCGGCGCGCCACAGGTTGCCGTTCAGCTTGGCGACGAGTTCGAATGCCCCCTCGCGGTCTTCATAGGCGGCGTGCGGCGTCAGAAAATCGCGCGGATTGGCGAGGCCGTTCGAGCCGATCGGCCCGAGGTCGGGCAGTCGCAGCAACGCGCCGAAGTTTTCGCAGACATAACCGCGCGCCTGCCCATCGACGAGCGTCACGGCGAAACGCACGCCGCGCGGCACGACGGCGATCTCGCACGGCTCGAGCTCGAGCACGCCCATTTCCGTTGCGATTCGCAGCCGCCCTTCTTGCGGCACGATCAGGAGTTCGCCGTCGGCGTTGTAGAAAAAGCGGTCCTGCATCGACCGGTTGGCGGCGTACAAATGAATCGCGCAGCCCGACATCGCCTCGGCCGAGCCGTTGCCGGCCATCGTGACGAGGCCTTCGACGAAATCGGTCGGCGCGGCCGGCATGGGCAACGGATCCCAGCGCAGTTGATTGGGCGGCGTCGGGGGCGTATCGGCGAAGTTCGCGACGAGCCGGCGCGGGGCCGCCGCGCCGCCGCTTGGCACGAACGACGCGAACGGCTCGAACGGCCGATGCACGGCCGCGGGCCGAATGCGGTAAAGCCACGTGCGGCGGTTGTGGGCGCGCGGCGCCGTGAAGGCCGTGCCCGATAGCTGCTCGGCGTACAAGCCGTACGGCGCGCGCTGCGGCGAGTTGCGCCCGATCGGCAGCGCACCGGGCAGCGCCTCGGTGGCGAATTCGTTCGCGAAGCCCGACTGGTAGCCAGGCTCCGCGTCGCGGCGAGAAACATCCTGCATGAGTAGTTCTCCGATGAAACGATGAATCGTTGAATCGATAGGCGGCGTACGCGGCGCTTAGACGCCGGCCGCATTCGAAGCGGCGCTCGCAGGGACGTCTTGCCTCGCCAGCGCCATTGCCTCGCGCAGAACGTCGAGATCGCCGATGTGGTTGGCCAGCAGCAGAATCAGCTTCGCGTTGACGAGCGCGCTCGCCGGCTCGGTCAGATCGCGATGCATCTCGATCAGCGCCTCGTAAAAGGCATCGGGATCGGGTAGCCGCGGATCGGTCCGCAAGCGCCCGGGTGTGATCGGCGAACTCATCGACAAAGCCCTCCCTCTGGTCGCGCAGTCGGATTTACGAATAGTAAAACGGATTACGCATAGTTAAATCAACGTAAACCCCGATGGAACGATGCTCGGGAATGTCGATATAAGCAACTAGCTGATGCCGAAACCGCGCAGCCTGGTACCATCGTCTGCGTGCCCTTTTCTCCCCCGATGATCCCGCCAACCATTCCCGAGCTCGTTGCGCGAGCCGCCGATCACCCCTCTTTGCGCGAACACCTCTCGTTCGACGAGCGCGAAGGGACGGCCTTTGCGTGCTTTCGGAACGTGCGTTTGCAAAGCGCCTATCAGCCGATCTTCGACGTGAGCATGAGCGGCATGCAGACCCTGTGGAGTTCGCCGGAGCAAGCCGACCGCTTCGGCGACGAACTCGGCTTCCAGGGGTTGACCGAGCGAGCCGACGGCGTTGCGTTCGATCCGTTCGATACCGTCGCCGACGATCGCGACCTCGTCACGCTCGACCGCCTCGCGCGTACGCTGCATGCGGTCAACTTCTTCGGCGCCCAGCGCCACGGCATGTTGTTTCTACGGGTTCACGAACGGCTGCTCAAGAGCGTGAAATACGATCACGGGCAGCATTTCTCGTCGGTGCTAATCGGTTTCGGATTGAATCCGGCGCGCGTGATCATCGAACTGCCGAGCGTGGCCGTCGCGCACCGCACCTTTCTTGGCTACCTCGCCAACAGCTACCAGCGCTACGGCTTCAAAGTGGCGGGCAATTTGCCCAATGCAGGCCATATCCTGTCGGTATCCGACATGGCTCGGCTCGATTTCATCAAGATCGACGGCGCCGCCGTGCTGCGCGACGCGATGGCCAAGCCGCTGATCGCCTATGCCAATCGCCTCGGCATTCCGCTGATCTTCGATCGCGTCGCAACCGAGGCTCAGTTCGACGCGTTGTCGCAGTTCGGCGCTCGGTTCGTTCAGGGGCCGTTGTTCGCCCCCAAAAAGGCCTGCGTCGAGCGTTAGCCGCCGGGGTTGGTGACCCTGGGGCGAAAAGGGTGGAAGGGATGGAAGGGGCGTAGCGGCAGATCAGCGAGCCTGTCCCAGACGCCGCGCAAGCGCACATAGCCGTGGCGCGATCCGCTCGCGAAATACGTCCTCGCCCATCGAGGAAGCCGGCCCGCTGCAACTGAACACGAGCCAACGGCCATCGCGCGGATCGCGAAACGGCACGGCCACCGCGTTCACGTCCTTGTGCCAATCGCGAAACGAAAAGCAGCACCCGTCGCGAGCAAACGCGGCGATCTCGCGTCGCGCCGCCTGCACGGCCTGCGCCGCCGCGACCGAATTCGCAGCGGCCGGCGCCTCGCCCACCGCCTCCGTGCCGCCCTCGTTCCCGATCCCGCCCAGTTCCGAGAGCAACGCTTCGCGCTCCTCGTCGCCGATGACAGCCAGATAGGCGCGCCCCATCGAACTCGTCAGCATCGACAGCCGCGAGCCGGACGCGAGCCCGAGCGTGAGTGCGGTCTCGCTGCGGATCGTCTCCAAGTAGATCATGTCCTGCCCGTCGCGGCAGCCGAGCGAGACGGCTGCCCCCACCTCGCGCGCGAGCGCCCGCATGTGCGGGCGCGCAAGTTCGAGCGTATCGGTCCCGGCCAACAAACCGAAGCCGAGCGACAGCACGCCCGCATCGAGCGCGTACTTGCCGAGCGTTTCGTCGAACCGCAAGTAACCGAGCGCCGTCAACGTGTACGCAAGCCGATTGACCGTGGCTTTGGGCAAACCCGTGCGCGCAACGAAGTCGCGGTTGCCGAGCAGCGTGTCGCCGGGACGGAACGCGCGCAATAACTCCAGCCCGCGGGCCAACGCGACGACGAACTTGCGCTCGTCGACGCCCTCGGGCAAGCCCTGCGGCCGGGCGCCCGGAACGGGCGAGGAACGAAAAGTGGATACGCGCATCGGCGGGTGTTAAACTCGATCATGGTTTGCAAAACAGTGTTCCGCATAGCGGAACTTTAGTCAAGCATGGAAAGGAGATGACGATGGCCGACGCCGCCCGGTTCCAATGGGACGACCCGCTGCTGCTCGATCTGCAGCTGACCGAAGACGAACGGATGGTGCGCGACGCGGCGCATGCCTACGCGCAAGACAAGCTGTTGCCGCGCGTAACGGAGGCGTTCCGCCACGAGCGTACCGACATCGAGATTTTTCGGGAGATGGGCGAACTCGGGCTGCTCGGTCCGACGATTCCCGAGCAATACGGCGGGCCGGGCTTGAACTACGTCGGCTACGGCTTGATCGCGCGCGAGGTGGAGCGCGTGGATTCGGGATATCGGTCGATGATGTCGGTGCAATCGTCGCTCGTCATGGTGCCGATCTTCGAATTCGGTTCCGATGCGCAGAAAGCGAAGTACCTGCCGAAACTGGCGACGGGCGAATGGATCGGCTGCTTCGGCTTGACCGAGCCGAATCACGGTTCCGATCCGGGCAGCATGGTGACGCGGGCACGCAAGGTCGACGGCGGCTACTCGCTCTCGGGCGCGAAAATGTGGATCACGAATTCGCCGATCGCCGATGTCTTCGTCGTCTGGGCGAAACTCCAAGAAGACGGCAAGGACGCAATCCACGGCTTCATTTTGGAAAAAGGCTGGAAAGGCCTCAGCGCCCCGGCGATTCATGGAAAGGTCGGCCTGCGCGCGTCGATCACGGGCGAGATCGTGCTGGACGAGGTGCTCGTGCCCGAAGAAAACCGGCTGCCGAATGTGAGCGGCCTGCGCGGTCCGTTCACCTGTTTGAATTCGGCGCGTTACGGCATCGCCTGGGGCGCACTGGGCGCGGCCGAGTCGTGCTGGCACACGGCAAGGCAATACGTGCTCGACCGCAAGCAGTTCGGGCGCCCTCTTGCCGCCAATCAATTGATCCAAAAGAAGCTGGCCGACATGCAAACCGAGATCACGCTCGGGTTGCAGGGCGTCTTGCGTCTGGGCCGGATGAAGGACGAAGGCACGGCCGCAACCGAGATCACGTCGATCATGAAGCGCAATTCGTGCGGCAAGGCCCTCGAGATCGCACGGCTCGCCCGCGACATGCTCGGCGGGAACGGCATCTCGGACGAGTTCGGGGTCGCCCGTCATCTCGTTAATCTAGAAGTCGTCAATACGTACGAAGGCACGCACGATATCCACGCGCTGATTCTTGGCCGCGCGCAAACGGGCATCCAAGCATTCTTCTGATTTTCCAAGCATCGAAGTCGACAAGATTTCATGCGGGCCGCTCGCCGTTTCGGCAGCGGCCCGCATTGCGTCCGGTCCGCATACGGCCGAACCCTTCCTCCCGCCACCCCGTACGCCGCAAGACTTTTGCCGGCGCGCGTCCATCCGATTGCGCCGAACTTCCCGTTGCTCGCCGCGTTGTAATTTCGCCTCGCTCGCGCGGCGCTTCGATTCTTTGACCCAAGTCGAATTCGCGTGCCGACACGCTCGCATACTACGAGTGCGCCAATCGGGAACGGTTCGTGCGAGACGCAAACCATGCTGCAGTGCGCCGCCGGTCAGCCTATCTTTGGTACGATGCACGCATGAACGAAATAAGGGGGCTCTAATGTCAGAAGTCAACAAGGAGAGACTGATGTCCGATATCAGAACCGTTCTCGCGGACGCCGAGGATCTGTTGAAACAAGCCGCGAGCGCGACAGGCGAACGCGCTTCCGAGCTGCGAGAAACCGCGCTGGGCCGCTTGAAGCAAGCGAAGGAAAAGGCGGCGGACGTGCAAGTCGTCGTCGTCGAGAAAGGCAAGAAGGCGGTGCGCGCCACCGACGACTACGTGCACGAACGTCCGTGGACGGCCATCGGTATCGCGGCCGGCGTCGGCGTGCTCGTCGGTCTGCTCATCAACCGCAAGTAACCCGCGCTCGCGCGAAGGGCGGCCCCCGTCCTTCTTCATCGCGGGCTGTTGCCGGGCATGGCCGGCGCCGAGCGGAGAACCTTCGCCTCGGCGCCGTCGCCATCGCCGGCCGTCGCATTGCATGCTTTTTCGCCAATCCATGCCAAACGATACGCATTCGCAGCATGCCGGCCATGGGCCGCTGCGCCGCATGATCGCATCGGTGGTCGCCTTGCTTCACGCGCGGCTCGAATTAATCGGCATCGAGTTGGCCGAGGAGCGCGAGCGGCTCGTCGCCGTGATCTTCCTCGGGCTCGTCGCCGTGATGTTCGCGATGATGGCGCTCATCAGTTTGACGGCACTGATCGCCGTCGCCTTCTGGGACACCTACCGCTGGCAGGTGCTCGCCGGGATTACGGCCGTTTATGGGCTCGGTGCAGTGATCTGCGCACTGCGTGCCCGTAGCGGTTTGCGAGCGGCGCCGATCGTTTTCGAAGCCACGCTGCACGAATTCGAGAAGGACCGCGACATGTTCCGCGAACCGTGAGCGCAAGTGCGCCCGCGCGCGGCGCGGTGCGCATCGCCGCGGCTTCCCGGCCCTTTGCTTGACCGAACCCTCGCCCCCATGAACTCGACCACCTCGCCCCATTCGGCGCGCCGCAGCTCCCCGGTGCGCGATTCGAGTACCCCGCACATGCGCGCGGTCCGCAAGGAACTGCTCTTGTTGCGCGCCGAAGTCGAGCGTGCGGAGTTCGTGCAAGCGCGCGCGGAGCTTCGCCAAAAGTTCTCGAACCTCGGCTGGCTCAAGCTGCTAGTACCGGGCCTCGGCAGCGTCCGGCCCAAGGGGAGCGGACGCGGCGTGAACGCGACGATCATGGACTGGGTACTCAATCATCCGCTCGCCAGTTCGGTGGCGTCGCTCGCCTTGGGCAAGCCGCTGCGAGCAACCATCGCCGCCGGCGCGAAACCGCTCCTGAAGTGGGGGGCCCTCGGGAGCGCCGCGTGGGCCGGACTGCGCCTGTGGAGCCATCTCGCGCGCAAGCGCAACGAACCCACGCCGAGCGAGCAGGACGAAGCGAGCAAGGAGTAGCCGGATGGCCCCTACAGCCAGGCTAGGTTGCGCGCCCCGACCAGCATCGTTCGATCCTCGCCTCGCCGGCTATCGGGCCTAGATTCGAGCGCACGCCGAGCGCATCGAGGACGAACGTTCCGCATGCGTCGGTACGCATGGGTCCATCGGCGGCGGGGATCGCGCGCAGTTCGTAGCCGCCCTGCGCGTCGCCTGCCGGCGACCATTCCAATCGATAAACGATCCGGCCATGGTCGGGCACTCGGCCAAGGCCGGGCGGTAACGTGTACGCCGCGCCGCGCGCGGCCGGGCCTGCGACGCCGGCCGCCGCGATCGCTTGCGCCGCACGGTGCAGCGCGATGACCGCATCGATGCGATGGCCGCGGGCGACGTATGCCTGGTATGACGGTACGGCATAGGCCGCAAGTATGGCCGCTATCGCCAGCGCGACGACCAGTTCCAGCACGGAAAACCCGGTGGACGATTCGCTCGTTTTCATTTCGCCCGTTTTCATGGCGCTGTCCTCTCGATCGTATCGATCGAATCTAGCTTGTCGATCTTGTCGATCTTGTCGATCTTGTCGATCTTGTCGATCTTGTCGATCTTGTC
>NZ_JBQCIV010000005.1:0-19635 GCF_051953405.1 Trinickia sp.
AATCGGCGCCGATCGCCAGGGTGCGTGCGATGTCGAACGCCGTGATCATCTTGCCGCTCGCGCCGATGCGGATCTTGTCGCGCAAGCCGATACCCACGAGCGTGTTGTGCACGAGCAGCAGCCCTTCTTGCAGCGGCACGCCGATGTGATCGGTGAACTCCAGCGGTGCGGCGCCGGTGCCGCCTTCGGCGCCGTCGACGACGATGAAGTCGGGCACGATGCCCGTCTCGCTCATGGCTGTGGCGCTCGCGAAGAACTCCCACGGGTGGCCGATGCAAAGCTTGAACCCAGTGGGCTTGCCGCCCGACAGCGTGCGCAGGCGATCGACGAATTCGAGCAGGCCGCGCGGCGTGGAGAATGCGCTATGCGAGGCCGGCGAAATACAGTCCTGTCCCATCGGCACGCCGCGCGCCTCGGAGATCTCGGGCGTGACCTTGGCCGCGGGCAGGACGCCGCCGTGTCCCGGCTTTGCGCCTTGCGAGAGCTTGACCTCGATCATCTTCACCTGCGGGTCGCGCGCCTGGCTGGTGAATCTTTCGGCGCTGAACGTGCCGTCCTCATTGCGGCAGCCGAAGTAGCCCGACCCGATTTCCCAGATGATGTCGCCGCCGTGTTCGCGGTGATATTTGGAGAGCGAGCCTTCGCCGGTGTCGTGCGCGAAGCCGCCCCGCTTCGCCCCGAGATTCAGCGCGCGGATCGCGTTCGCCGACAGCGCGCCGAAGCTCATGGCCGAGATATTGAAAATCGACATCGAGTACGGCTGCGCGCGATCGGGCCCGACAACAATGCGGAAGTCGTGCGTGCCGAGCTGGGTGGGCGCGAGCGAGTGGCTGATCCATTCGTGGGCCACGGCCTTGACGTCGAGTTCCGTGCCATAGGGGCGGCTATCGGGCTCGTTCTTCGCCCGTTGATAGACGATGCTGCGCTGCGCCCGCGAGAACGGTTTTTCCTCGGTGTCGTCTTCGACGAAGTATTGACGGATCTCGGGGCGAATGAATTCGAAGAAAAAGCGCAGATGGCCGGCGATCGGGTAGTTGCGCAAGATGCTATGGCGGGCTTGGCGCAAATCGAAGACGCCGACGGCGATCAGGACGGCCGGCACCAACAGCCATAACCAGGAAATCGCATGCCGGGCGGCGAGCATGGCGCCGGCGCACGCGAGCAGCAGCGCGCACCAGATCGCGAAATAGCGTCGAGAAAACATAAGAGCAGCTCCTGAACGGCGAACGCGGTCGTCGCCGCGGTTGCCGAGGTCGAAAAGATGCGCCAGTTTAATCGGGAACGATCGGCAGCGGCAGTGAGGCTGCTAGTGTCCTGTCCCGTAAGTTCTTTGATCAATGCGCAATTTCATATCATAGGAACTGGCGGGACAGGGCACTTGGGGGAGATGTCGTGTCATGAAGCGGCGCCGTAGCCCATGTAACGCGCGCTTCGGGCGAGAGTCCGTTGCACGAGGCGACCTTACCGGCCCAACGGGCGCGGCGCCGGCTCGGCGGATGCGGGCTATGATGGCGTCGTCCGATGGCGGCGCCGCTCCTGCGCGCGCGGCTTGCACGGGCACCTATCGACCCTCGGCGCTACCCTTATGCCTCACTTGACACTCGAATATTCAGAAAACATCGGCGCTTTCGACGCCGAAGCCATTTTGCTTGCGCTTAACGAAAGTCTCGCCGCGTCCGGACATTTCACGGAGGTCGACATCAAGAGCCGCTGCGTTCGGCGCGATGCGTTCCAGGTCGGGACGTCGAGCGAGCCCCGAGCGTTCGTTCATGCGACGTTGGCCATCCTGAGCGGGCGGACGCTCGACACCCGGCGCGCGTTGTCGGAGCGGGTGCTGTCCGTCCTGAAGGCGCACTTCGGCGCGCCTTCGCGCGTCCATCGTCAGCTCTCGGCTCAAGTCGTCGAAATCGAACGCGATTCCTACGCGAAGGCGGCTATCGAACCGTCCGCCGTTTGATCGGCGCGTCGTTCAGGCCGCCGGGATTGCCGCTCGCGCGGGCGCGTTCGGCTCGGCGGCACCCGCGCCTGCCTGCGCCGATTCGATGATCCCGCCGCCGAGGCAGATGTCGCCGTTGTAGAGCACAGCGGATTGGCCCGGCGTCACCGCCCATTGCGGTTCGTCGAATGCCAGTGAAAAGCGTTCGCCGCCGCTCGCCGTCTCGAGCGCGCCGAAGGCGCAGGCCGCGTCGGCTTGCCGATAGCGCGTTTTTGCGCCGAAGCGCGCACCGGGTTCGGGTGCGGCGCCCGCGACCCAGCTCGTGTTGCCGGCGACGAGCGTGCGCGAGAGCAGCCAATCGTGGTCGTGCCCCTGCACGACGTAAAGCGTGTTGGCGGCCATGTCTTTGCTCGCGACGAACCACGGTTCGCCGCTGCCCGACTTGCTCCCGCCGATCCCGATGCCCTTACGCTGACCGAGCGTATAGAACGCCAGCCCGACGTGCTCGCCCACGACTTTACCGTCCGGCGTCTTCATCGGCCCGGGTTTGGTGGGCAAATAGCGGTTCAGAAATTCGCGGAACGGCCGCTCGCCGATGAAGCAAATGCCGGTCGAATCTTTCTTTTTCGCGTTGGGCAAGCCGATCGACGCGGCGATCGAGCGCACTTCGGTCTTGGGTAGGTCGCCGAGCGGAAAGAGGGTTTTCGACAGTTGAGCTTGATTGAGCCGGTGCAGGAAATAAGACTGGTCTTTCGTGGAATCTTTCGCCTTGAGCAATTCGAAACGGCCGTCCACGTCGCGCACGCGCGCATAGTGACCCGTCGCGATCGTTTCCGCGCCGAGCGCCATCGCGTGATCGAGGAATGCCTTGAACTTGATCTCGGCATTGCATAGGACATCGGGGTTGGGCGTGCGTCCGGCCGAGTATTCGCGCAGGAACTCGGCGAACACGCGTTCCTTGTATTCGGCGGCGAAATTCACCGCTTCGACGTCGATGCCGATCAGATCGGCCACCGAGACGACGTCGATCCAGTCCTGCCGCGTCGAGCAGTACTCGCTGTCGTCGTCGTCTTCCCAGTTCTTCATGAACAGGCCGACCACGTCATAACCGGCTTCCTTGAGGAGCCATGCCGTCACCGACGAATCGACGCCGCCCGACATCCCCACCACGACTCTTTGCTTACCCATTTGCGAATAATCGACCTACGAAAAACCGATTGCCTTGCCGACCTTACCGACCGGTAGGAGGCCCGACCGAATGCGTGTGCACGAAGTCGAGCGGAAAACGGCGCCCGGCGAGGTAATCCTCGACCGAGCGCATGACGAGCGGCGTGCGATGACGCGCCGCGCATGCCCGCAGCTCGTCGGGCGTCAGCCACAGCGTCCGCACGATGCCCATATCGAGCGCGCGCGGCGCGTCGGGCGACACATGCCGGCCGCAATACGTGAAGCGCAAAAACGTGGCGGCCGCGCCGTCCGGGCGGTCGATATGCGTCATGTAGACGCCGACGAGCGCTTCCGGCACGAACGCGAACGCCGTTTCCTCGAGGGTTTCGCGGATCGCGGCGTCCGTCAGCGTTTCGCCCGATTCCAAATGTCCGGCCGGCTGATTGATGCGCAAACCTTCCGAGGTTTGCTCTTCGACGAGCAGAAAGCGGCCCTCGTGCTCGACCACGGCTGCCACGGTGACGCGCGGCGTCCAGCGTTCCTGTTTCATGGGCGCCATTTTACAGGGTGGCGCTCGGCGCTGCCGGAGCGGGCCGCACGACAGGTGCCGCAAGGGGTTGCGCGGACGTTCCCGGCCGGCCCTGGAATAGAGGCATCACTTGCGTTTGTGGCACTCATTTTCGTCGTGGCGGGCGACTTCGGTTAAAGTGACGCTCGACGTGCCGTTTCCTTCGCGCACGTCGGGTATCCGCAGCACCGTAAGCCGCAGCACCGATCGAAAGGGCGCCAAGCCTGCCGCCGCGCGGCAGGCCCCGAGCAAACAGCAACCCGCCCGGGCGGCCCCCGCGTTTTCTTGCAGCCGTGTAATCGTATTCAAACGATGGAGCCGGCTTTCGTATCGTCGGCCCCATCCTGTCGCGTCATTCACGAGCAGGTGAGGAGGATACAACGTGCATATCGGAGTGCCAGCCGAGACGCGCGCGCATGAAGCGCGTGTAGCCGCGACGCCCGAGACGGTGAAGAAGTACGTCCAAGCCGGGCATCGCGTCACGATCGAGCGCGGCGCGGGAGCCGCCGCCAGCTTCACCGACGAGGCCTTTGCAGCGGCCGGTGCCGAACTCGTCGAAGCCGACGCGGCGTTTTCCGCCGATCTCGTCCTGAAAGTGCAATCGCCGAGCGAGACCGAGCTTGCGCTCGTCAAACGCGGTAGCGTGCTGGTCGGGATGCTCGAACCGTTCAATGCTCAGAACGCGGCGCGTCTTGCCGAAGCGGGCGTGACCGCTTTCGCGCTCGAAGCCGCGCCGCGCACCACGCGCGCGCAAAGTCTCGACGTGCTGTCCTCGCAGGCGAACATCGCCGGCTACAAGGCCGTCTTGCTCGCGGCCGATCTCTACCCCCGCTTCATGCCGATGCTGATGACGGCGGCCGGGACGGTCAAGGCCGCGCGCGTGCTGATCCTCGGCGCCGGCGTGGCCGGGCTGCAGGCGATCGCTACCGCGAAGCGCCTTGGCGCGGTGATCGAGGCGTCCGATGTGCGTCCGGCGGTGAAGGAGCAAATCGAATCGCTCGGTGGCAAGTTCATCGACGTGCCCTACGAGACGCAGGACGAGCGCGACGCGGCCGAAGGCGTCGGCGGCTACGCGCGCCCGATGCCGCCGTCGTGGCTCGCGCGCCAAGCCGCCGCCGTGCATGAACGGGCGAAAGCGGCCGACATCGTCATCACCACCGCGCTGATCCCGGGCCGCGATGCGCCAACCCTCCTTTCGGCCGAAACGGTCCAGGCGATGCGTCCCGGTTCGGTCATCGTCGATCTGGCCGCCGGGCGCGGGCCCGAACTCGCGGGTCTGCCGGGGGTGCGCGGCGGCAACTGCCCCCTAACCGAACCCGACAAGGTCGTGACCAAGCACGGCGTGACGATCGTCGGCCACACGAACCTACCGGCCATGGTGTCGGCCGATGCTTCTTCGCTCTATGCACGTAACTTGTTCGATTTCCTGAAGCTGATCGTCACGAAGGAAGGAAACTTGAACATCGACATGAGCGACGACATCGTCGCGGCGACGCTGATCGCCCGCGACGGCGCCGTGACCCGCAAGGCGGCCTAAGCCCAAGGAGCGAGGCGATGGAAATCATCAATCACACCGTCATCAATCTGATCATCTTCGTGCTGGCCGTCTATGTCGGCTACCACGTCGTCTGGAACGTGACGCCCGCGTTGCATACCCCGCTCATGGCCGTGACCAACGCGATCTCGGCGATCGTCATCGTCGGGGCGATGCTCGCGACCGGCCTGACTGTGGGCGGCCCCGCCAAGTTCTTCGGCACGTTCGCGGTGCTGCTCGCGGCCGTGAACGTGTTCGGCGGCTTCCTGGTGACGCGGCGCATGCTCGAGATGTTCAAGAAAAAGGAACCCAAGAAAGCGGCGAAGAAGGAGGGTGCGTAAATGAGCATGAACGTCGTCACGCTGCTCTATCTGCTCGCGTCGGTCTGTTTCATCCAAGCCCTCAAGGGATTGTCGAATCCCAAGAGCGCGCGCGCCGGCAACGTATTCGGCATGGCCGGGATGGCGATTGCGATCCTTACCACCATCGCGTTGATCGTCAAGCAAGCCGCGTTGCTCGGTTCCAATCTCGCGCTTGGCTTGGGGCTGCTGTTCGCTGCGCTCGTCGTCGGCGGTGCCGTCGGCGCCTACGTGGCGGCACGCGTCGAGATGACGAAGATGCCCGAACTCGTCGCGGCCATGCACTCGCTGATCGGTTTGGCGGCCGTTGCAATCGCCTATGCCGTCGTCAGCGAGCCCGCCGCGTTCGGGCTCGTGCCGCCCGATGCGCCCGATGCCGGCTTCCTGCCGTACGGCAATCGCATCGAGCTGTTCATCGGCACGTTCGTGGGGGCGATTACGTTCTCCGGGTCGGTGATCGCGTTCGGCAAGCTTTCGGGCAAATACAAGTTCCGGTTGTTTCAGGGCGCGCCCGTCGTCTACCCCGGCCAGCATCTAATCAATTTGATGTTGGCGCTCGGGATGCTCGGGTTCGGCATCATCTTCTTCCTGACGCAATCGTGGCTGCCGTTCATCGTCATGACGCTGATCGCATTTGCGTTAGGCGTGCTGATCATCATCCCGATCGGTGGGGCGGACATGCCCGTCGTCGTCTCGATGCTTAATTCGTACTCGGGCTGGGCCGCGGCCGGCATCGGCTTCTCGCTGAATAACGCGATGCTGATCATCGCGGGGTCGCTCGTCGGATCGTCGGGGGCGATTCTGTCGTACATCATGTGCCATGCGATGAACCGCTCGTTCTTCAACGTGCTGCTGGGCGGGTTCGGAGCAGAGCCGGGCGCGGCGGCTTCCGGCGGGGCGGCCGAGCAACGGCCCGTGAAGTCGGGTTCGGCCGACGACGCTTCGTTCATGCTCGGCAATGCCGAATCGGTTGTGATCGTGCCCGGCTACGGGTTGGCCGTGGCCCGTGCGCAGCATGCGCTCAAGGAACTCACGGATAAGCTCATCGAAAAGGGCGTGGACGTGCGTTATGCGATTCACCCGGTGGCGGGGCGCATGCCAGGTCACATGAACGTGCTGCTGGCGGAAGCGGAAGTGCCGTACGACCTAGTCTACGAAATGGAAGACATCAACAATGAGTTCGGACAGACGGACGTGGTGCTCGTGCTCGGCGCGAACGACGTGGTGAATCCCGCAGCGAAAAACGATCCGAAATCGCCGATCGCGGGGATGCCGATCATCGAGGCGTACAAGGCACGCACGGTGATCGTCAATAAGCGGTCGATGGCGGCGGGTTATGCCGGGCTCGATAACGAGCTGTTCTACATGGACAAGACGATGATGGTGTTCGGCGATGCGAAGAAGGTGATCGAGGATATGGTGAAGGCGGTGGAGTGACGTTGGGTGCCGGCGGCTCGGTGCCGCCGGCTGCGCCGCAGCCGGATGGGGCGCGCTATCGGTTCGATGCGGCGCGAGGCCCGGAAGCCTTCCGTTCGGAAGGCACTTCGACACGGCGCAGGTAATCGGCAAGCCGCCGGCCTTCCACGTCCGGAAACGGTTCGTGTTCGGCCACGTCCGTCATGTTCGCGATATCGAAATTGCGAAAATCGCCGCGTAGCTCGCACCAGGCGCCGACTGTCCAGCGCCCGCCCCAGTAGACGAGGCTGAGCGGCCAGATGCGGCGGTGCGTCAGCGCCCCGAGGCGATCGCGGTACGCGAAGCTCACCACGTGGCGCGTATCGACCGCGCGGTGCAGCGTATCCACCTTCTCCGAAAACGCACGGTCGATGTGAAACGACGGCGCGAACACGGCCAGACGTTCGAGCGTCGCGCGCTTATCGGCGGGCATGGCCGACGCGACTTTCGCCAGCGCGCTACGGGCGCCGCCGGCCAGCGCCTTGCCGCCCCAGGTTTCGATCATCCGCGCGCCCGCCGCCAGCGCGGCCAGCTCCTCGGCTGTAAAAGTGAGGGGCGGAAGGCTCGCCGAGCGGCTGAGCCGGTAGCCGATGCCCGCTTCGCCTTCGATCGGCACGCCCGACAACTGCAAATCGCGCACGTCGCGATAAACGGTGCGCTGCGACACGTGCAGCCACTCGGCCAACTGCTGCGCCGTCGTGAGGCGACGGCCGCGCAGCAGTTCGGCGATTTGGAAGAGGCGATCGGCGCGTCGGGTCATGGCGGCAAGTGTATCAACGCAGATGGCGCGAATGCAGCCCGATGCGGTTGCCTTCCGGATCGATGAAGAAGGCAATGAAGCCGATCTCGTTCGGCAGTTCGACGATCGAGCCGTCGATCTTCCCGCCGGCCGGCTTGATCCGATCGAGCGTGGCTTGCAGGGTCGGCTCCGCGTTCAGGTAGACGGCGACGCCGTCGCCCGTGACCGACGGGCGCATATCGCGCGGGTTGCAGACAATGGCGCCGCCCGTGGCGTCTTCGTCATGCGGCAAGACGGCCATCGGCACGCCGCCGAAAACCTCCCGACGCATCGGCTGATCGAGCGCCGCTTCGTAGAAGCGCACGGCGCGTTCGAAATCGAGCGCGGGGATTTCAAACCAGGAAATGGCGCGCGTGGCGGTGGCAGTGGCAGTGGCAGTCATGACAGTCTCCGTCGAGGGTGGGAGGACAAGCTGGGCAAAGCGCCGGACGGCGCGTAAGGGAGAGTGTGCGACAGCGCTGCTGACACCGTTCTGTCAGCAGCTTGCCGGCCACCCGCGGGAATCGGCGCGAGTTTCGCCCGCCCGGACCTCCCCTGCATGGTGGTGACGGGTGACGGCAGCATGTTGATGCAAGGCTTGGAGCTTGCCACGGCTCACAAATATCAACGGAACGTTCTGTTCGTCGTGTTCAACAATGCGTCCTACGCGGCAAGTTATTTCAATAACAAGCATAATCTTGCCGAGTTGACGGATATACCCGATTACGATTGGGTGAGTTTCGCGCGAACCTTTTCCATTCCCGGGGTTCGCGTTTCGAACCTCATGGAACTCGCTGACCAGATGCCTGCCATCGTGAACCGCTCGACGCCATTTCTGCTGGAAATCCGTTGCGGCAGTACGTTCCCCACGCCGAACGCACACTTTTCCGCGCGGATGAAGCTGTATCCGGGTCTTTAACCAGAAAATGCTAGCCATGGATAGAAATCGCCTCGTTCTGATCAACTCATGCGTCATTCTCGTATTGGGCCTGTTTTCGATCGATCTGTATAACCCGGCGCTGCCGAGCATCGTGGCTTCGATCAAGATCAGCCACGCGCAGGCCGAGAGCCTCGTGGTGTCTTATCTGGGCGGGTTCGCGCTGTCGCAACTCTGGTACGGTCCCGCTTCCGACCGGCACGGGCGCGTCCGTATCATCCTGACCTCCCTGCTGCTGGCCGCGGTGGGAAACCTGCTGACGGCATTCGCCAGGACCGGCGACGAACTGATGTTGTGCCGCCTCGTCACCGGACTCGGCGCTGGGGGCTGCCCCGTCATCAGCCGCGCAGTGTTGAGCGATGTCTTCAAGGAAAAGAAATCGCTGACGCAAGCGCTCGCCGTGTTCTCGATGGCCTCGCAGGTCTCTCCCGCCTTCGCGCCGATGATTGGCGGCGTGATCACGCTGTATCTGTCCTGGCGCTACAACTTCGCCGCCTTGTTTCTCATTACGCTGGCGGGCTTCTTTTTCGTCAAAACGACGCTGCCCGAGACACGTCCCGAACGCGATTCGCATTCGCCGGGCAATGCATTTGCAAGCTATAAGATCCTCGTGTCCAGCGCGACATTCATGGTGTACAGCATGGTTTCGGCGTTGCTGTTCGCGGTGACGATCGGTTATTACACGGTCAGTCCATTTATCTTCCAAGACCATTACCGGCTCACGTCGGCGCAAAATGGCCTGTTGTACGTGTTCTACGCGGTGGGGATCGTTATCGGCTCCTTCGCCACCAAGAAACTCGTCGCGCGGTTTGCGCCTGAAACGGTGCTCAGAACGTCGTTGACCTTTCTCGTCGCGGTAAGCGGCGCGGCGGTCGCGCTCTGCCTGCTGCAACCGGGCGTCGGGTTGCAGGCGATGCTGGCGTTTGCGTTTTTGGTCGCGGTGGGCTGCGGGGTATCTTCGCCGCTCCTGCTCGGGCTCAGCCTTCATCCGTTCCCGAAGCTGGCCGGTGCGGGCAGCGCGCTACAGGGGGCGATCAAGATGGCCGGCGCGGGGCTCACGCTATGGCTCATTGCGTTGCTCCGCCCAACCGAGTTGACCGTGCTGATGACGATCATCCTTGCGCTGAGCGGGGCCTCGCTATTGCTCGGATTGCTTGTCGCGCTTCCGCGGGCCCGGGCGACGTTAGCGGCGGACAACGGCGGGTCCCGTTCTTGATCCGATAGTGGCCGAGCTTTCGGCGTCGGCCCTTTAGATCAGGATTGCCGTCACGCCTGCGGCGTTTCGGGCGTTTGCGTGCCCGGCCGCGACTTCACGCTGCCGGCGACCAAATCGAAGCGGAACAGCCGGCATTCGAGCGCGCCGTTGAACAGCGGCGTCTTGGTCGATTCGCGCAGCCGCATTTGCCCCGGCAGCGAACGGTCGGCCGTCAGCACGAACGCGCGCCAACCGGCGAAGCGTTGCTTCAGGGCATCGCCGAACGCGCGGAAGAACTCGCCGTCGGCCTCATCGGGCTGCGCACGGCTGAACGCCTCGGCGCCCGAGTCGCGGCTCGCATGGCGAGGCTCGCGCACCTCGCCGCGCGGGCCGCGCCCGCGCACGGCGATACGCTCGCCGTAGGGCGGATTGGCGACGACGATCCCCGGCTGCTCGCACGGCGGCACGATCGCGCGCGCGTCGAGCTGCTTGAGCCAGAGCGTGGGGACGCCCGCGCGTGCGAGGTTGGTGCGGGCTTTATCGAGCATGTCGCCCGAAATATCGCTGCCGTAAATCGGGAACTCGGCCTTCTTGCCGGCGGCCGTGCGCTTCGCGTCGAGCGCGGCGACTTTCATCGCCTGCCAGACCGAGACATCGTACTGCTTGAGCTTTTCGAAACCGAAGCGGCGTTCGACGCCGGGTGCGATCCCGAGTGCGATTTGCGCGGCTTCCGCGATGAAGGTGCCGCTGCCGCACATCGGATCGTACAGGGGCGTGTCGGGCGTCCAGCCCGTCAGGCGCAAGATGCCCGCGGCCAAGTTCTCGCGCAGCGGCGCCGCGCCTTTGTCGAGCCGCCAGCCTCGCTTGAACAGCGGCTCGCCGGAGGTATCGAGGTACAGCGTGCAGACCGTGGCGGTCAAGAACGCGAACACGCGCACGTCCGGTTGGGCCGTATCGATGCTCGGACGCGCGCCGCTCACGCTGCGCAGGCGATCGCAGACGGCGTCCTTCACGCGCAGGGTCGCGAATTCCAGGCTGCGCAAGGGCGACTTGATGGCCGTGAGGTCGACGCGCAGCGTCTCGTTCGCCGAAAACCAGCGCTCCCACGGTTGCTCGGCGGCCAAGGCGTAGATGTCTTGCTCGCCGCGATACGGGCGCTCGGCGATTTTCAACAGGACGCGGCTCGCGATACGCGAGTGCAGATTCGCCGCCATTCCGGCTGCCCAGCCGCCGCGGAAATGAACGCCGCCTGGCACTTGGGCGCCGGCCTGGTAGGGCGGGGCGCCGGCTGCGCTCGGCAGGCGTTGGGCGATTTCCGATAGCTCGGCGGCGAGCGCGGCTTCGAGCCCGCGCGGGCAAGGGGCGAAAAAGTCGAACGGCGTGGGCGAAGACATGGACGAAAACCGAGCGTGCAAAGGCGTCATTGTACGCGGGTGCAGCTCACCGGCCCCGTTACGGTTGACTCGTGCTCGCCGCGCGCTCGGCGTTGCCGCTCTCGCAATCGCCCGTGCCCGGCGCAGGCGTGCGCTGGCCCGATGCGAGGGCGCGCACGACCGAAGCGATCGAATCGGACAACGCCCCAACCGCGCGCCGATGGCCCGCGACGAGGGCGTCGTAGCCGGGGCCGACGGCCTCGGTCTGGACCGTTCGGCATGTCACCAAGGTTTGCCTGCCCAGTGCGTGCACGCTCCATACGGTATCGAGCACAGCGCGCGAGCCGGGCCACGATTCGAAGCGGCGCACGTTCACGGCGATCCGATACACGGGAATATCGGCAGGATGCGGCGATGCGAAGACGTCGAACGTGCCGAGCCGCGCTGCCAGGTCGCCCGAAAGCGCTCGGCGCAGTTCGTCGGCCGGCGGCGACGCCCAGCGCTCTTGCTCGAGGACGCTCACGCGTGTGGCGCTATCGCTCACGACGAGCTGATTGCGCGCGACCTGGGTGGGCACGTCGAGCGTCGGCACTTCGATCAGGAACGCCGGCGGCGCGGTCGGCTTCGCCGTTCCCGCCTGCTCGGTGGCCGGGTCGGTACCGAGCGTATAGAAGCGGCTCGGCGGGGACGAGGCACAGCCCGTTAGGAGCGCGGCGCCGATCGCCGCGGCGCAGGCGGCGAGCGATACCAGCGGGTGGCGGCGCGGGGCGAATCGTTCACGCTTCATGGTTTTGAGGGATCCTTGGCTTTGCCGCGCAGGAGCGCTTCGGGATGACGCTCGAGATAATCGGCGAGCGCATTGAGCGTTTGCAGCGTCTGCGTGAGCTGGGTCAACGCTTGATGCATGTCCGATTGCAGCGGCGAATCTTGCTGCAGCGTCGATTGCGCGGCGCCGAACGTGCGCTGCGCGGCGGCCAGCGTCTCGCGCGCCTGGGGCGCAAGCTGCGTATCGAGCTGCTTGAACAGGCCGTTGGCGCTCTCGAGCGTGCCGTTCAGATTCTTGCTGATTTGGTCGAACGGAATCTGATCGAGCTTTCTTGCGATGTCGGCCACCTGCACCTGCAGTTCGTCCAGCGCATTGGGCACGGTCGGCAACTGGAGGGGCGTGCGATTGACGTCGAACGAAACGGGCGCGGCCTTCGGGAACATGTCGAGCGCCACGTACAGTTGATTCGTCAGCAGGTTGCCGGTGCGTAGCTGCCCGCGCAGCCCATGTTTGACGAGCGTTTCGAGCAGATGTCTACCCGCCGATGCGCCGCCGTGCTCGATCGATTCGCGGAACCGCTGGCCGAGGCGGTCGGGGTACAGGTTCATCGTTACCGGCATCGTGAAATCGCGCGCTTTCGGATCGTAATGGATCCCGATCGCGGTGACTTCGCCGAGTTCGATGCCGCGGAAATCGACGGTCGCGCCAACCGAAAGCCCCCGCAGCGATTGATTGAAGTTCATGACGACGACCATCGGCGGGCCGTCGGGGGCGCGCATGGCGTCGCCTTCGTTGGCGGCCAAATTGAAAACGGTATTGTCGGGCGCCTCCGTGCCGATCGCTTCGCCGCGCGGCGATTGGAACGCGAGCCCGCCCACGAGGACGGTTGCGAGCGACTGCGTGTTGAGCTTCAGCCCGCTGGAATCCAAGCGCAGATCGACGCCGCTCGCATGCCACCAGCGCGAATTGACGCCGACGTACTGATCGTACGGCGCGTCGACGAACACGTCGATCGACACGCCCGTACCGTCGCGATCGAGCGAAAAACCGACCACTTGTCCGACCTGTACGCGGCGGTAATAGACGGGCGAGCCGATATCGATCGAGCCGAGCGAGGCGCCGTGCAGCGAGAAACGCCGCCCCTTTTGGTCGCCGGTGACGGCGGGCGGTTTTTCGAGGCCGACGAAATCGGTTTGCGATTCGTGCGAGCGGCCCGCGTCGACACCGATATAGGCCCCCGAAAACAGCGTGCCGAGCCCCGTTACGCCCGAGGTGCCGATGCGGGGGCGCACGATCCAAAAGCGCGTGTCGTCCACAGCGAAATCATCGGCTTCTTTCGTCAGCTGCACGGAGACGAGGACGCGCGCGTGATCGCGCGAAAGCCGGATCGTCTTGACCGAGCCGATGTCGACGTCCTTGTACTTGACCTTCGTCTTTCCGGGCTCGAGGCCTTCGGCCGTCGAGAAGCTAATGGTGATCAGCGGGCCGCGGTCGATCACGGATTTGGCGACGAGCGCGATGCCGATCAGCGCGGCAATGAGCGGCACGAGCCAGACGAGGGAGGGCAGCCAGCTCGAGCGCGGTGTCGTGACGGGCTCGGGCAGGTCGGGCAGGTCGGGCGGCAACTCGGGGCCCTGCGGCGGGCCGCCGGCCGAGCCGCCGTTCGGAGTGGGAGGCTGTCCTTGCGGGCTAGTCATGGTCTCGTCCGGAAGCGTGTGAGGGGCGTGCGTCCGCGCAATCCCAGATGAGGCGCGGATCGAATTGAAGGGCCGCCAGCATCGTGAGCACGACGACGCACGCGAATGCGAGCGCGCCCCAGCCCGCCGTGATGACGGCGAGCGACTTGAAGCGCACGAGCGCGACGGTGAGCGTGACGACGAAGACGTCGAGCATCGACCATCTGCCGATGCGCTCGACGATGCGGTAAAGCGTGGTGCGCTCGTGTGGCCGCCACGCGGAGCGCCTTTGCGTCGTAAAGGCGAGCAAGGCCAGCACGGATAGCTTGAGCATCGGCACGAGGATGCTGGCGACGAAGACGATGACGGCGAGCGGCCAGTCGCCCGACACCCAAAAATAGACGACGCCGCTCATGATCGTGTCGTCCTCGTTGCCGAATAGGGACGTGGTGTGCAGCACCGGCAGCAAGTTGGCCGGAATATAAAGAATCGCGGCCGCGATCAGGAGCGCCCAAGTGCGCGAAATGCTGTCCGGATTGCGCAGATGGAGTGCTGCGCCGCAGCGTTCGCAGTGCTGTCGCGCCATAGGCGGTGCGGCCGCCGAGGCGCCGCGCGGCTGTACGTGTCCGCAGGCATGGCAGCCGATCATGCCGGCTCGGGCGGCGCTGAGGTATCTCATCGGCTGGACGTGCCGCTGTTCGCGGTATGCGCGGGGGAGGCCGCCATGCGCTCGACGCGCTCCCGGCGCGCCTTGATGATGTCGGCGACGTCCCATAGGGCGCGCGGATCGAACAAGACGACGACGGCCAGCATCAGCGTCAACGCCCCGAATGCAAATAGCGCGGCTTCGGGAATGACCCGCGCAAGGCTCGTCATTTTGACGATGGTGACGAGGATGCCCAGCATGAGCACCTCGATCATGCCCCAGGGCCGCACGAACTGAATAGCCCGCAGCACGACGTTGAAACCGGGCGGCACGGCGCCGGCCCTAATCGGCACGAGTACGTACAGCAGAGCGGTCAGTTCGATCAACGGAAAGAGGATGGTCGAGCAAAAGACGGCGGCGGCGACGAGTTCCATCCCCTCGTTCGACAGGGCGACGAGTGCGCCGATCAGCGTCGTTTGCGACGTGACGCCGTTCAGATCCAGTTCGACGATCGGGAACGCCTGGGCGATCAGAAACGTGAACAGCGCAGCCAGCGTGAGCGCGGTGATTCGCTCGAGCTGCACCGCGGTTGGGCGATAAAGCATGGCGCCGCAGCGCGGACAGCGTGTGCTGCCCTTCGCGGAATGGCGCGGTTTTTGCAACAGTGCGTCGCAGTCGTGACAGGCAATAAGGTCGTTTCGATTCATAGGCGTTGCACGTCGACTTCACGGGGCTCAGAACAAACGCGTGGGCGTGCAAACCGATGGCCGGCGCCCGCAAACCCGCGCCCATCTTACCAAAAGGGGTGTTGCACGCCGATCGAGCGGTGCGTTCGCAGGGGCGCGGCCCGCGTTCGGCGGCGACGAAATGCGGCAACTTCCGGGCCAGCCCGGAACCATTCGGGGCGCCCGCGCGCGGCGCGAGACAGCTCGAGCCCCTCCGCACGAAACGGCGGCTTGCGGTAGCATGGCGACGATCCATTTTTGTAGCACGGCAATGACACACCGCAATTCGCTTCCCGTTACCGACGAGGGTTATTCGGCCACCGCTATCGGCCTGCATTGGCTGATTGCCGCATTGATGGTTTGCGGCTTTTCGCTCGGCTGGGTGATGACGAGCATTCATGGTTTTACGCCGGCCAAATTGCGCTACGTATCTTGGCACAAATGGATCGGTGTGACCGTGTTCGCGCTCGCGGCACTGCGCATCGTTTGGCGCGCGACGCACCGCGCCCCCGCCCTCCCGCCCGGTATGCCGGCTTGGCAGCGCGCGAGCGCGCACCTCGTCCACGTGCTCTTGTACGTCCTCATGATCGCGATTCCGATCACGGGGTATCTGTTCAGCTCGGCCTCGAACGTGCCCGTCGTCTACCTCGGCATCGTGCCGCTGCCGCGGCTGATCGCTCCCGATCCGACGCTCAAGGTCGTTTTCAAGACGGCGCACCTCGTCTTGAATTGGAGCTTGGCCGCGCTCGTGCTGGCCCACGTCGGCGCCGCGCTCAAGCATCAATGGATCGATCGCGACGGCTTGCTCGCCCGCATGATCCCCTGTTTGAAACGAAAGCCGAAAAAGCTCGACTTCAAGCAATTGCAACAGAAATGAAGTGAAATGAAGGACGACTACAAGTACAAGCCCGAAGTGAAAGACGTCAACTCGCAAGGAAAACAATGAAAGCTTCGTTTTACCGTTATATGCTCGCCGCCTTTACCGCCGCGTCGATGGCCGCTTCCGGCCTCGTCTTCGCGCAAGTCGATACGGCGAAGAGTTCGGTGACCGCCACGTCCAAACAAATGAACGTGCCGGTCGAGGGCAAGTTCAAGAAGTTCGACGCGAAGGTGAGCTTCGATCCGGCCAAGCCTGCAGCCGGCAGCGCGCAGTTGACGATCGACGTCGGCAGCTACGACTTGGGCGACGACAGCTACAACGAGCAGGTGCGCGGCAAGGAATGGTTCGACACCAAGACCTTCCCGAAGGCCACATTCGTCTCGTCGGCGATCGCGCCGGCCGGCGCGGGCAAATACACCGTGACGGGCACGCTGACGATCAAAGGCAAAGCGCAAACGGTGACGTTCCCGATGACGGTCGGCCAGCAAGGCGGCGCGCAGACATTCGACGGCACGTTGCCGATCAGCCGCCTGA
Source organism: Trinickia sp. (assembly GCF_051953405.1). Classification (GTDB taxonomy): domain Bacteria; phylum Pseudomonadota; class Gammaproteobacteria; order Burkholderiales; family Burkholderiaceae; genus Trinickia. Next base: position 16,530 of record NZ_JBQCIV010000005.1, read on the forward strand.
AATTCGACGTGGGCACCGGCGAATGGAAGGACACGTCGACGGTTGCCGACGAAGTCACGATCAAATTTCATATCGTCGTACCGAAGAAGTCGTAAGCCGTAAGCCGTAGGCCGGAAGGTTCGCGGCTTGCGCCGACATCGCTCGATTGCCGCCCGCTCGGGCGGCTTCCAACAAGGAGAATCCATTGAAAGCCCGCACTCTAATTACCGCCGCGCTCGCGGCCGCCTCGGCCGTCGCGTTGGCACCGGCGTTTGCCGCCGACACGTACCAACTCGATCCGAGCCACACGTACCCCAGCTTCGCGGCCGACCACTTCGGCGGCTTGTCGGTCTGGCGCGGCAAATTCACGAAATCCTCGGGTACGGTGACGATCGACCGTCAGAACAAAACGGGTACGGTCGATGTCACGATCCAGCCGGGTTCGATCGATACGGGCAATGCGGAGCTGAACGAGCACCTGCAGACGCCGGCATTCTTCGACACCGCCAAGTATCCGACGGCGACCTATAAGGGCACGCAAATCAAGTTCGACGGCGACAAGCCTGTCGAAGTGATCGGCGCGTTGACGTTGCACGGCGTGACCAAGCCGCTCGATCTGAAGATCGAATCGTTCAAGTGCATGATGCATCCGATGCTCAAGCGCGAAGTGTGCGGCGTCGAAGCCCGGGCCGATTTCCCGCGCGACGAGTTCGGTCTCGATTTCGGCAAGCAATACGGCTTCAATATGGACACGAAGCTCGAGATTCAAGCCGAAGGCGTCAAGCAGTAAGCACCCGTTCGCTGCCGGCGTGCCGGTAGCTTCATGAAAAAACCGCCCGCGAGCCCCTCGCTTCGGGCGGTTTTTTTTTGCGTGGCTGGCCGATCGGCGCGTTGCCTGTGTCGTCTTGGCGGGCGCATACTGTGCGCCAGCCGCCCTATCGGCTGCGTTTGGTTGCGCGTACATCTAACAGAAGAGGGCGCCCGCGATGAACCGGCGCCGGGTTCGAGGGTAGCCTTGATCCACCACGACAGGAGACTCGCATGAGCGACACGCTGGCGGCAGCACCGATGGCTTCTCGTAGCCGTGTTTGGCGGGCGGTCTTGGCCACGTCGATCGGCAATGCGCTCGAGTGGTTCGACTTGGTCGTCTACGGCTTTTTCGCCGTCGTCATCGCCAAACTGTTCTTTCCCGCCGGGAACGACACTGTCTCGCTCCTGCTCTCGCTCGGCACGTTCGGCGTCTCGTTCTTCATGCGCCCCTTGGGCGCGATCGTGATCGGCGCCTATGCCGACCGCGCGGGCCGCAAGGCGGCCCTTACCCTCGCGATTCTGTTGATGATGGTCGGCACGGCCATCATCGTGGTGCTGCCGACTTACGAGACGATCGGCATCGCAGCGCCGCTGATTCTCGTCTTGGCGCGCTTGATGCAAGGATTCTCGGCGGGCGGCGAATTCGGCAGCGCCACGGCCTTTCTCGCCGAGCACGTGCCGGATCGACGCGGGTTCTTCGCTAGCTGGCAGGTGGCGAGCCAGGGGCTCACGACCGTGCTTGCAGCCGTATTCGGCACGGTGCTCACGGGTGCGCTCACGCACGACCAAATGCTGGCGTGGGGTTGGCGGGTGCCGTTCGTGTTCGGGCTGCTGCTGGGGCCGATCGCCTACTACATCCGCTCGAGTGTCGATGAAACCCCCGAATTTCTCGCCGCGAAAACCACCGCGTCGCCGCTGCGCGATACCTTCGCCAGCCATAAGGCACGCCTTGTAATCGCGATCGGGATCGTCGTATTGGGCACGGTGGCCACCTACCTCGTGCTGTTCATGCCGACCTACGGCGTGAAGCAGTTGGGGCTGCCGGCCTCGGTGTCGTTCTCGGCCGTTGTATTGACAGGGTTGATCCAAATGGTTGGGGCGCCCGTCGTTGGCCATCTCTCCGATCGGATCGGGCGCACGGGCATCATGCTCGCGGCCGCGGTGCTGATGCTCTTGCTCGTTTATCCGGCTTTCGCGTGGCTCGTCGCCTCGCCGAGCGCCGGCACGCTGATCGCCGTGCTGGTGGCGATGGGCATTCTCGTGACGAGCTATTTCGCGGCACTGCCGGGGTTGTTGTCCGAAATCTTCCCCGTTGCGACGCGCACGACGGGCATGTCCCTCGCCTACAACATTGCCGTGACGATCTTCGGCGGCTTCGGGCCATTCATCATCGCGTGGCTGATCAAGGAGACGGGCCAGAAGGTCGCGCCGAGCTTTTACATGATCTTCGCGGCGCTCGTGAGCTTTGTCGCGCTGCTCGCGGCTCGACGCTCGCTCGGGTGCAAGTAGCGGGAGCGGGGAGCGGGGCGCGCCGCGCGCAAAGAAAAACGGCGCGCAGCGGAATGAACCGCATGCGCGCCGCTGCCCTCGTGAAGCTGATGAAGCGCTAAAGCTCGAAGCGCCGCACAAGCTAGAAGGACGAGCCGCTCAAACTTGGGCGCCTGCGTTCGGATCGCTCGGATCGTGACGCGGCTTGTTGTCCTTGAGCAGATCTTCGCGCTTGACGCCGAGCCACATGGCCAAGGCTGCCGCGACGAAGACCGACGAATAGATACCGAAGCAAATACCGATCGTCAGCGCCAGCGCGAAGTAGTGCAGCGTCGGGCCGCCGAACAGGAACATCGAGAGCACCATCATCTGCGTACAGCCGTGCGTGATGATCGTGCGCGACATCGTGCTCGTGATCGCGTGGTTGATGACTTCCATGACCGTCATCTTGCGTTCGCGCCGGAACGTCTCGCGAATCCGGTCGAAAATCACGACCGATTCGTTCACCGAGTAGCCCAGCACGGCCAGCACCGCCGCCAGCACCGAGAGCGAGAACTCCCACTGGAAGAACGCGAAGAAGCCGAGAATGATCACCTCGTCGTGCAAGTTCGCGATGATGCCGGCCACCGCGTTTTTCCTCTCGAAGCGGAATGACAGGTAGATGACGATACCGATCACGACGCAGGCCAGTGCGAGCAGGCCGTTGGTCGCCAACTCCTTGCCCACCTGCGGCCCGACGAACTCGACGCGCTGCAATTGCGCGCCGGCGTCCTGCTGCTTCAGGCCCGCCATCACCTGCTCGCTCTGCTGCGATGACGAAAGCCCTTGC
>NZ_JBQCIV010000006.1:0-170211 GCF_051953405.1 Trinickia sp.
GAGCGTGCCATCGACGACATTCACGAGCCGCGTTTCGCCCTTCGGCGCGCCGACGCCTTCATAGTCGTTCGAAATAGTAAAAGCCGAAATCTCGTAATTGGATTTGTCGGGCACATTGGCGAGCAATGCCACAAGCTTCGGCCCATCCTGGGTGATCGCCTGCACATTGCCCGCGCGCAGCGCGGCGAATGCGAACGGCGTGTCGTCGTAGGCCACGATCGTGGCCCCCGGGAACTTTGCGCGCACTTGCTGTTCGTTGGTTGTGCCCTTGTCGGCGCCAATGCGCAGACTGTTCAGCTGCTGCGGCGACGTGAGAACACCCTTCTTCGCGATGAACTGCGTGCCCGACGCGAAATACGGCGTGCTGAAATCGACCTCCTTCTTACGCTCGTCGGTAATCGTGAAATTGGCAAACACCAGATCGACCTTGCCGGACTTCAGGAACGCGATGCGGTTTGCCGGGTTGGTCGGCTGGATTTCGAGCTTCACACCAAGCTTGCTCGCGACGGCACGCGCGTAGTCCACGTCGAGGCCCACGATCTGGTTGTTCTTCGGATCGACGAAACCGAATGGCGGATTGCTGTCGAAGGTGGCGACGCGCAGCACACCGGCTTTCTTTATGTCGTCGAGACGGTCTGCATGCGCGAGGCCGGATACGGCAAGCGTCAACCCAATGACCGCTGCGCCGAGATAATTGATCTTCATGGTACGAGCCCTTTGATATTTTTCGCTTTGCCGCGTGTGCCGTTTGGGCATCTATCACGTGCAACGAGCAGCGACTTTAACAACGCGGGCGGTCGCGGTGAACGAAAAAATCGTCAAGAGCAATGCGCAATGCGTCATATGGCCGGCGCGCTGGCGGACGCGCCGTATGCACTACTGCGGTGGAAGACCTGCTGCCAATTGCCAACGCAACACCGGATGAGTCCAACCGACCGGCATCGCCCAAACGCCGGTTGGGCTGAAATCCCAACCGACGAAGCTGTCGGGATTGCTCATTTGCGCCGTCGTCAAGCCGTGGCTGTCAGGAGGCACCCCAACGTCGCCTCCCCCAACGGCGTTGGTCAGCCCTGTCGTTTGCACGTTCCAGTAGTTCTGGGGCGCGACGCCTGCGATATTGCCGCCCACAATCGCGCCAGCTGCCGCACCATTGGACGAGTCGATCCGGACAGGCCCCGTGACGAACGACTGGTAGATCTCCCCAACGCCGCTATTGCCGGCGGCAATGCCGCCCGCCAGCGAGTTAGGGCCGATACTTTCGACCGCGCCCGTCGCATAGCTTTGAGTGATTCGGCCGTAATTTGACGCCACGAGCCCCCCCACCCCGCCCGAAACGGCCTCGATCGAGACGTCGGCGGCCGATTGATTGATGACGCCGTAGTTTGTACCCACGAGGCCGCCGGCACCCATGCCCGGCGAAGGGCTCAGTGTACCGCTAGCGAATACGTTAAAAATGAACCCGCCATTGATGCCGGCGAGCAAACCACCGAACGCGCCGACAACGGAATTGCCTTGCAACGATTGACTATTCGTCAGGTTCAAGTTGCGAACCGTTGCTGCGGCGCCAATCTCGCCGAAGAGGCCGAATAACCGCTGCGAGGGATCCGCCGAATACACCACTGGCACGATCGTGATGTGATCGATCGAATGGCCCAGTCCATTGAGTTCGCCTCTAAACGGCGTCGCGTCGTTACCGATCGATGCAACCGAGGCACCCGCGCCATCGATGTTCTTGCCGAGTGCGTAAAAGCCGGCGAGGTTTTGCGAAATGTTTTGCAGATCGGAGAGCGAGTTCACTAGCTCGTAGATGTTCATCTGCGACACGCCAGTGACCGAACGGGGCGGCCCCAAGTTCTCGAATTGCGGACCGGTGTACGCGCCGTTCATGTCGTAGAGTACGTTCACAGTACCGGTACTGTACTGCCAGTTGAGCGCGCCGTTATTTGTGACGCTACCGTGATTGTCGATACCCGTCGCATCGGCTCTCACCGTGAGGTTGCCCGCACCTTGATTGCTGATCCACTTGCCCGTGTCGATGGCGATCGAGCGATAGGCGCCCAACGTGAGCGACGCGTTGCCGTTCCACCCCACGTTCGCGCCCACGTCGATATCGCCTTGCGTCGCGGTGACATTCACCGATGTCCCGGCGTTCAGGCTGTTCGAAAGCGCGGCGCCGACGGTCCCAGTCACGTCCAAACTCGGCGTTGCGATGTTCCAGGTGCCGGCTGCCACTGTGGTATCGCCAAGCAAGGATGGCGAGAACGTCGCCGCGGTCGTATCGACCGTGCCGCCCGAACCGTCGGCATTCGTCGCATCGACTCGCTGGGCTTGCTTGACGTAGCCCGTATCCGCAACGAGCCACACATGGCCATCGCGTGCCGCCGTGCCGGTGGCGCGGATGGGAGAATGATTGCCGCCTAGCGCGTAGATGTTGCCGTCGGCCGCTTGCAGGCTGACCTGTGCGGCCTGCAAAGCGCCTCGGTTCCACACGATCCCGTGGCTACCGGTCTGCACGAACACTTGCCGGCTCGACGTCGAATCTTGCAGCAGTACGTTTTGGCCGGCGGCGAGTTCGATCGAGCCTGTCGGGGCCGAGATGTTGCCCGAGTTACTCACCTCGTTACGTGAGATGAGGAAGACATCGCCGCCGCTCGAGCCGATCGTGCCGAGGTTGACGATCTGCGCGTTCGAGTCGCCGGTGAACGTCATCGAGCCACCGTTCATGAATGTGTTATTTCCTACGTCGAGCGTCGATGCGACGAAGCGGCCACCGGTCGAGATGACGCCGCTCGCCGCGACCACGACGCCTTGCGGATTGATGAGGTAGACACTGCCGGTGGACGTGAGCATGCCCGAAATCCACGATAGATAATTCCCCGTGACGCGATTGAGCGTCGCACCGTTGCCGTTATGGATATCGACGCGATTGTCGTGGCCGATCGAAAACCCTTTCCAGTCGATGATGCCGCGGCTCGATGTCTGATTGATCGTCATTTGCGTGCCGTTGCTGTCGATCGACCCGGTGCCCGCAACGAATTGGCCGCCGACCGGCAGCAGTCCGCTAGCGTGCGCTTGCCCCGACGCAAATAGCGCGGCGACAGCAAATGAAATAGCGGAGAAAGAGGTGGATTTATGCGGCGCACAATTCAATTGTTTCATAGTCTCACTCCTGGTGGTTTCGATAACGTTGCTTTGAATGCAGCGCCGGCGCGCGGCGACCGAGGGCGGCGCGTTTTGCCTCGCATTTGGACAAACCCATGAAACGCTGCCCCGAATATTTCGGCGGCCCGAAGCCTCGGCGGCGAAATAATCTGACGAATCGATAAGAGCGTAGGCAACCATCGCCGCAAACGTCGCGGCGAGATCGGTCAATGTTTAGTGGTTTTTGGACTTCTTCATCTCAAACGCCGCACTCAAGCAAAACGCCCACTCTTGTATCGAGTGGGCGTTTTCGACGTTCGGCATCGACGCACTTTCTGTTTACTGAGGAGGCAATCCCGCGGCCAATTGCCAGCGCAACACCGGATGAGTCCAACCCGCCGGCATCGCCCAAGCACCGTTTGCGCTGAAGTCCCATCCGGCAAAACTCGCCGCATTGCTCATTTGCGCCGTCGTCAAGCCATTGCCGGTAGGCGCCCCACCGCCGTTTGTCAGCCCTGTCGTTTGCACGTTCCAGTAGTTGTCGCCCGTTACGGTGCCTCCGCTGTTGCCCGCGAGCGCGCCAGGATTGGGATCGCTCGATGGATCGCTACCGACCTGCCCCGTGGTGAACGATTGGCTGATCGTCCCGTGATTGACAGCCACGAGCCCGCCCGCATCGAAGGGACTCGAACCGGAAACGGCCCCGGTCGAATAGCTTTGGGTGATCGTGCCGTTGTTGATCCCGACCAGCCCGCCCAATGTGTGCTGCGAGGCCATGACGTTGACATTTGCGCCCGAGCGCTCGATCAAGCCATCGTTCTCGCCCACCAGGCCGCCGACCACCGCGCCCTTCAAAAAGAGCGCCGAGCCGCTCGCGAATACGTTCGCGATGTGGCCTCGATTGATGCCGGCGAGCACGCCCGCTTGCGTGCCGTCGCTCGCCAAGAGAGCCGTCAAATTTAGATTGCGAACCACCCCGGTGCTGCCAATGACGCCGAAGAGCCCGGCAGGCAATGGCGAGCCGTCAGGTGCAGTGGCACCTGCGATCAAGAGCAAGATGGAATGCCCCATGCCGTCGAATTGGCCGGTAAAAGGCGTCGTGGCGTTGCCGATCCCGGTGAAAACGCGGTTCACGCCGTTGAAGTCGCGGCCGAGTGCGTAGTTGCCCGCGAGGTTGGTCGCGACGTTCATCAGATCCGACAAATAATTGACGAGCGCGTAGCCCGTAATCTGTGTCGTGAGTCCGCGGCCTTGCTTGGGCGTCCACGCCGTGTTCGCGACTACCGTGCCCCGCGTGTACGTGCCATTCATGTCGTATTGCGCGCTGACTACGCCGGTGCTCTTCGACCAGTCGAGCGTGCCGCGATTGGTCACGCTGCCTTGTACGTCGAAGCCGGTGAGGTCGGCGCGCAGCGTGAGATTGCCGGCGCCCCGATTGCTGATCTTCTTGCCCGGATCGATCGCGATAGAGCGATAGGCGCCCAACGATAGCGATGCGTTGCCCCTCCAATCTAAGTCCGAGCCGACTTCGATATCGCCTTGCGTTGTCGTGACGTTCACCGATGTCCCTGCATTCAAGCTATTCGAGAACGCTGCGCTGACCGGCCAAGTCATGACCAAACTCGGCGTCGTGATGTTCCAAAGGCCGGCTACCACCGTGGTATGGCCATGCAGGCACGGCGAAAATAGGCCGGCGACCGTATCGACGGTGCCGCCCGTGCCGTCGGCATTCGTCGCATCGACTCGCCCGACTTGCTTCACATAGCCGGTGTCCGCAACCAGCCAGACGTGCCCATCGCGCGTTGCCGTGCCGGTTGCGCGAATCGCGGAATGATTGCCGCCCATCGCGTAGATGTTGCCGTCGGCCGCTTGCAGGCTGACTTGTGCAGCCTCCAATGTGCCCCGGTTCGTCACGTTGCCATGGCTGCCCGTTTGGACAAATATCTGTCGGCTCGACGTCGAATCCTGCAGCAGCACGCTTTGTCCGGCAACGAGTTCGACCGAGCCCGTGGGCGCCGAAATGCTGCCCGAGTTGCTTACCTCGTTTCGCGAGATCAGGAAGACATCGCCGCCGCTCGAGCCGATGGTGCCGAGGTTGACGATCTGCGCGTTCGAGTTGCCGGTGAACGTCAACGGGCCGCCGTTCATGAATGCTGTGTTGTCGATATCGAGCGTCGATACGACGAAGCGTCCTCCTGTCGAAATCACGCCGCTCGGCGCGATCACGACGCCTTGCGGGTTGATCAGGTAGACACTGCCGGTGGACGTGAGCATGCCCGAAATCCACGACGAGTAATTCCCCGTGACGCGATTGAGCGTCGCACCGTTGCCGTTATGAATATCGACGCGATTGTCGTGGCCGATCGAAAACCCCTTCCAGTCGATGACGCCGCGGCTCGACGTCTGGTTGATCGTCATTTGCGTACCGTTGCTGTCGATCGATCCGGCGCCCGCAACAAATTGCCCGCCGACAGGCAGCAGTCCGCCGGCGTGCGCGCCAGCCGAGCCGAACAGCGTCACCACGGCGAATGAAATAGCGGAAACGGATCGGGTTTTACGCGACGCGTAATTGAACGGTTTCATGGTCTCTCTCTCGATGGTTTCGGTTTCATCGCCTTAAGCGCGCAGCGCAGCGGCACGGCGCGGCCTGAGGCGACGCATGGCACATTGAAGCTGGGCAAAGCAATGACGCGCTGACGCAAGGATTTCGACTGGCGGACAGGCAAGATCCGATACATCGGATGAATCGCTAGTGAGAGTAGCCGGTCGGGGTGCCGAGCGGCGCGGTGCGATCCGCCAACGTTTAGTGGTTTGGAGACTTCTTCGTCGGGAGGCAAGCGTTGAAGCGATGGGCTGCGATTGGCCTGCTTCGATCCCCTTCCCCCGCTGGCTTGTACCGTCTCCCTTCGCGTTGTGCGTTGACAGCAGGCTAGATTGCTAGCAAACTAGCCCTCATGAGCCAAGACGAAGTCAAGCAATTCAACGTGTACCTCCCGATCGGTCTGATTCGGGAGGTCAAGCATTACGCGATCGAATCCGAGCAATCGCTTTCGGCGTTGGTTGCCGATGCGTTACGCGAATACCTTGCGGCGAGGACCTCCCCATCACGCTCTCCCGGAAAGGAGTGAGATCATGACCGACAAGCAAGCTAACGATGGCGCCAAAGACGGTATCGAAGCCGTGTTCCTGACGACCCACAACTGGGGCAAATCGGCAAAGTTCTTTCAGGCGCTGGGTTTCAAGCTGGACTTCGAGACCGACCACCAGTCGGGCCGGCTGACTCAAGGCGACGGCCCTTACCTGTTCATTGCCGAGGTGCCGGCGAGCGATTCGCCCGAGGCACAGGTGGTTGTCCGCGTACCGGACGAGCGCGGGTTCGCGCCCGGTGCGGGCGTCGACGTCGTCACGCCGTTCGAGGACACGCATTGGGGGACCCGCGAGATGACCGTGCGCGACCCGGACGGTCGAGTGTGGCGGCTGCAGGCGCCCGGTAACACAGGCGATCGATAAGCGCGAGGAGCCGCCGATGACCCATGAAAACTCGGACAACGGGCCGGACAGCACCGCCGCACGTGTGGCGCTGTGGCGTGCGCTGCATGCGAAGATCGATCCGCCGCCGCACGTGCTCGACGACACGATCGGCCTTCGACTGCTTGCTCCGCCCAACGATTGGCCGCAACGTGGCGATATGGATCCGACGTTCACGCGGCCATTTCGTGCATCCATCGTTGCACGCTCGCGATTCATCGAAGATCTCGTCATCGAACGCGCTGCGCACGGACTCGATCAGTACGTGATTCTCGGTGCGGGCCTCGATAGCTTTGCGCAACGACACCCGGATCTCGCGTCGCGGATGACGGTTTTCGAAGTGGATCGGCCCGGTGCGCAGCAGTGGAAGCGCCGGCGTCTGATCGAACTCGGTTTCGGTTCGCCGGACTGGCTACGCTTCGTCGCGGTCGATTTCGAGGCGGGCGATTCATGGCGGCACGCGCTCGCGGCAGCCGGGTTCGACGCAAGCAAGCCCGCCGTCGTCGTATCGACGGGTGTCAGCATGTATCTGACCGAAGAAGCGAACCGGCTTGCCTTGCGCGAAGTCGCATCGCTTGCACCCGGCTCGACGCTCGCCATGACCTTCCTGCTTCCGCTCGAACTGGCCGATCCCGCTGTGCGTCCCGCGCTCGAAATGGCCGCTCGCGGCGCGCATGCAAGCGGGACGCCCTTCGTCAGCTTCTTCACGCCGGCACGGATACTCGCGCTCGCCATTGAGGCGGGCTTCGGCAATGCGTATCACGTCTGCGCAGACGACCTCGCCAATCGCTACTTCGCGGGTCGAACGGACGGCCTGCGCCCGCCGCGCAATGCCGAAGAACTGCTGATCGCGACGACGTAGCTCGTTTCGGCGTCATCGGCATTCCACGCGAGCATGGGTCGTGACTCGCCTCAATCCGATTGTCCCCTCGCTTCGGCCCAGCGTTTGAATGCATCGAGACGCCTGCGGGTCTGTGCGAAGTAAATGATGCCGACAAGCGGTTCGACGAGCCAGCGCAACCAGCGAGGGCGCGTGCGGAAACTGTAGACGAACCTCACGCTTGTCGAGCCGGGCGCCGTCTCTCTGAAATTCCAACTCCCGCTGAACCGCGCGAGTACCTTTGGGCCGTCGACCATCTCCACGGCTGCCACTTGCGGCGGGCACCAGGATATGTAGCGCGACACCATCGTCGAGCCTGACCGGGCCCGGCAAAACGCCTCTGCGCCGACGTCAGGCGCGGTTCGATGGATCAAGTACGCCTCGGACAGGAACACGTCCCAGGCGAGCCGTTGCGTATAGTCCTGCGACCACCGGAAGAGCCGTTCGCGTTCTACTTGGATCGTTCGACTCAAAGAAATTCGCATATGCATGTGGGTTCAAAGGCCGGTCTCGTCCGGCAAATTCCGATGCGCGGGATTATGGCGAATTCAATCGGTTGAAGCACCGGCGACCATTGCCGCCTAATGCCGATGCCGGTGATGAATATCCGGAAAATGCGCGTGCGAATGCGTGATGGGCAGATGCACGTGCGGATGCGTGTGCGGCTCGTCGCCTTCGTATGAAAAGTCGTGCGCATGCTGGTGGTGTTCATCGTGCCGGTGCCGATGGGTATGCTCCATCCTTTCGTGCATATGCTCGTGAACGTGCCGTTCCCGGACGTGCAACCAGATACCGAGTGCCATCAACGCGGCGGCGATCCAGAAGGTTGCGGACGGCATCTCCGGCCAAATCAGTAGCGACAATGCCACGCCGAACAGCGGCGCGACCGAGAAATAGGCACCGGTTCGCGCCGTTCCCAAGTTGCGCAATGCGACGACGAACAACACGAGGCTGACGCCATACCCACCTAGCCCCGTCAACATCGCCGCGGCCGTTGTCGGCAACGTCGGTGCCGTGGCGCCGGTCGTCACGGCAATGGCGATATTTACCGGGCCCGCGATCAGCCCTTTGAGGCAAGCGATCACCATCGCATCGTTCGCCGAAACCTTGCGCGTGAGGTTGTTATCGATCGCCCAGCAAAGGCAAGCACCGACGATCAACAGCGCCCCGACCGGCACACCGGCGGCGCCGGGATGCCACGACAACACGGCGCCGCCGGCAACGATCGCCACCATGCCGAGGAACACCTGGAGGTCGACGTTCTCTTTGAAGATCACCCATGCAATGACGGCCGTCAGCACGCCCTCCAGGTTCAGCAACAGCGCGCTCGTGGCAGCGGGCGTGCTCGATAGACCAAGCATCAGCAGCGCGGGCCCAGCAACGCCCCCAGCCGCAATGGCGCCCGCGAGCCATGGAAGTTCCGCCTTTCGTAGGCGTTGGGCCGGTTCCGTTTGCTGCGCCGTTTGCCGGAATCGGCGAAAGAGAATACCGATGCCGAGGCCGCCCCCACTTCCCAAATAGAAGAGTCCCGCCACCATGAACGGCGACATCGTGCCCAGCAAGGCTTTGGCTAGAGGGGTGGCGGCACCGAACAAGGCCGCGGCAGTAAGGGCGATCACGATCGCGTTGACTTTCGAGTTCATCTTTTTTCGGGCGCAGTGCCGTCGGCGACCGTCGAACGGTCGGAACCGCTAGTTTACCGGACGTCGTGAGCAATGAAGTAGGATTTCCTCGAAATATCCTACTTTGTTGCGCCTAATTCTTTGACGTTGGGAGCGTAACAAAGTATGATTTTCAACAAATATCCTACTTTGATGCTCATGCAGTCGCTCACCGATATCGCGGCTTTCCTCCGGCAACAGCTCAAAACCGCTTCGATCACTCAGCGGGAATTGGGGGCGGACGCCGGGCTCGCGCGGCGCACCCTCACGGGCGTGCTCAGCGGTCAAGCCGATTACAAGGTCACGACGCTCATCGCCGTGCTAGACCGCCTGGGCTACGAACTCGCCTTCGTCCCTAAGCAGGCTGCCGCCGGTTTGACCGCGCAAGCGTCGCTCGCCCCCACCCCGCCAACGGTCAAAACACGGGTCGAGCGCGCCCGAGAGCAAGTCCAATCGCCGATGGCCGCCATCGGTCCGAAGCGCGGGAAGGCCGAATAAGGCAAGGCGTGCAACGGCCGCGGATGCGGGAAGCAAGGCAAGGAACCAAATGAACGTCAAAGCGCTGGGTATCTTCATCGGAACGACGCAGCGTATCGGGGTGCTTTTCCAGTACGTGCTAGGCGAGAGCCAGGTTGTCAACCGATTCGTTGCAGACGACGGGTTCGCTGCCGCCGGTCACGCCCCGGTTTTGTCGCTATCGATGCTTGCGGACGACCCGGGCGCGCAGAAAGCGCTCTGGGCCGACGTCGGATCGACGCTGTTCAATGGGTCGTTTAGCCATGCGAACGGTTGGCTGCTGCCGGCCGTCTTTCAAAATCTGCTGCCTGAGGGCGTGTTCCGCGATCATGTCGCAGCCCAGCGCGGTTGCGACCCGAAAGACCATTTCGAAATGTTGGCCGCGTGCGGCCGCGATTTGCCCGGCAATGTGTACGCCCTTCCGCTCGAACTGACTCGCGGCGAACTGGCCCGCTATGTCACGCAAGACGCCGATTCGCTCGAGATGTCGGTCACGGCCGAGCCGCTCGACGACGGCGTCTCCCTTTCCGGTGTGCAGCCGAAAGTCGGCGTCAGCAAGGAAGGCGGACGCTATGTCGGACGCACGAAAATGCAGGACACGCACATCATCGCCAAGTTGCCCGTCGTCGGCCAGCCCCTTTTGCCCGAGGTCGAATACTTGTCGCTGCGCTTGGCCGCCGCCGCGGGCGTTAGCGTGACGCAAGCGCACCTCGAGCCCCTCGAAGCGCTGGCGGTCGAGCACGGCTACGATCTCGGCGATGCCGATAAGAAGACGAATTTCCTCGCCGTGGACCGTTATGACCGTACGCAGAACGGTCGTGTCCATTGCGAGGACTTCGCACAGGTGCTTGGGATCCCGCCGGAGCAGAAGTATCTCGGCGCGAGCTACCTGGATATCGCGAGCGTCATGATGGCCTTTCCGTCGTTAGGCGAGGCAGCCGTGCACGAATTGTTGCGACGTATCGTCGTCAACGAAATGCTTGGCAATCCGGACATGCATCTGAAGAACATCGGCGTCTGGTATCCGGATGGGCGCACCCCAGAGATGCCCCCCGCATACGACATCGTGGCCTACGCGGCCTACCATCGTCGCGTAGGACATGCGCTCCACATTCTGCCGGCCGGACACGAGAAGCCCCGGATGTCGGTAGAAGACGCCCGCTTAGGGAAAGCGGCGAAACCCAACATCGGTCCTAACGTCGTCAGGCAGTTTTGCGCGCAGTTGGGGATTCCGGAAAAGCCGGCGGCGGCGGTCATTCGCAAGTGCGTGGCGGACGCGGTGCGAACATGGCCGGCGATGATTCAGGCGTCGCCGCTCACCGCTCTCCAGAAGGAACGGTTGATGGCGCATTTCGGCGCGCATGCGTTGGTGGATTCGCTCATGCGGCGGCGCAAGGCCGGTTGATATCGCGATTGTCTCGCGTATCGGGTTTCATCGGCATAGCGTGCTTTACTTTCCGTTTTCCGAAACCGCCCGCGCCTATTCCTTTCTGAGCACGACCTGTCTCGTATCGGCGATCTTCGGGTTGAGCGTCTGCAAATGGTGCGCCTCGATCGCCTGGTAGATGGAGGGCCTATCGGTAGCGATAAAGGTTTCCGCGTTATGGTTGAGGATCACATCCTTGGTCAGACCTGCGGTGCCGATCAACGTGCGATGAACGGGCGTCACCATCTTGCCGGTGCGAATCGTGGCCAGAATCAGTTTGTCATGCTGAATGCGCTCGCTACCGGCATTCACCACGTACACCGGCTTTTGCGTAAACACCTTGACGCCTGCCTCGAGCAGATAGCCGACCGCTTCGCGCACATGGTGTTGCGTGACGTAGGCTTCTTCGTCGAGATAGATCTCGATGTCGACGCCATTCTTTGCCATGCCGCACAGCGTCTGCAGAACGTTCACTTCCTTTCTGCCTGGCCTCCAACTGCTGATCAGGAACTGCCGAATAACGACCTTCGTTGCCCCGGCCAGTTCCGTCACAAGAAAATCGGTGATCTTCACGAGCGGGGCCATGGCCAGCCTCAAGCCGTGCTGCTCGCGGTTGTATTGCGTCACCGCGTACCCTACTTCGTTCCACAGCGCGTTATTGTTCGGCTCCTTCAAGTACCTCAGATACTTTCCGAACATCGCGCCGACTCGCTGGCTGCGAATATAGATAAAGCTTTCGAAATTGCCGCCCTCCATGCCCGCATAGCTGATGTTCGGTGAGCCGACAATGACGCCGTCCTTATCGATCACCCACACCTTGTTGTGCATCTTGTGGAAAGCGCTTGGATCCGACACGCTCACGGAATTCGATGACTCACCGCGGATGGTTTTCGCGGCCTTCTTCAGCGCCGCTGCAACCTCCGGGCTCGCAGTGCCGAGGTTGAGATTGATGGAGATGTCGTTCTCGATAATGTACTCGAGGATGCTGCCTTCATAGTTGCGGCGGCCGGGATGGGTGAACTTGTCGACGGCGACCTGCAGCGCGTGCGCACCGGTGAGGATGCCTTCGTCGGGTGCGATCAGCACGTCCTTGAGGCGATGAGTTGTCGAGCCGAATGCCTCCATCTGCGGAGCCCAGCGTTGCAACAACGGCACGGCCAAATCGCGAAACCGTGTGCAGACCAGCGCGAGCAACCCGAGGGTCCGCTCGTCGCACATCTCGAAGATGTTACGGAGAATCGAGGGGGGCAGGCCCGTGTACGTTTGCAGCTCCCGCTCTTTGAGTTCGCGTACGCCGGCGTTGCTCCGGCAGTATCCGCAGTTGGGTGCTTTGCCGGGGCTCGGCTCGCGTGCCGGGAAACGAATCAAGCATCGGGTGCAAATATAAGGCTTGCACGGCCAGCTCCGCTTGGAACGGCACCTCGGGCACGGTGGACTGGTTTGAGCGGGGTTGACGTCGAAAGTTGCTTTGCACGCGTTGTTACCGCAGATATAGGTTGGCATCCCCGTCATCCCCGAATTTGCGCCGCGAATTTTGCACCGCGAATTTTGCACCGCGAATTTTCTTGACCGCTTGATGCTAGGGAGTTTGCGGGCGTTTGTCCATCCGGGAAATCGGGTAATGCGGGCGCAGTGTCTTGTTCGTCAGAGGTTCGCGCTAACTCATGCGACAAGCAACGAGAACGTTTCCGGGATGTCGGCGATCGAGTGTACGGTGCCGAACGGGTCGAGAGACCATTTGTGCTCTTTGCGCTCTCATCCAATCGAGAGACAAACCTGTTCGACTATTACGCATAGTGTCAAACTATTTATCGCGCAATTAATTTTAGTCGTACCGATCGATTTTTCCATTCGCATTTACTGCATTTAATCATCGATGAAACCTGTTTACTCTGATAGGTACTCTCGCATCAAAAAGAGAGGATATTGTCTGCGATACGCGAATTATGTATCGCCAACCGTTGTTGTGGAAATTCGAAACGACGCTTTGGCTTCTAGCAAGCCTCCCGAATGTCGCGGCAAAAAATGTGCCGTAATCGCCACTCCGCCAGCGCCCCCGGCAGGAAGCGGAAATCGAATGTAATCGGCAGCTTGAGTCGCCTAACCTCTATCACGCTTCGTAATCATCGCCAGCAAAGTTTGCGACTCTCGACATTCACGTTTTCGTGATGAGCCAGACACGTTTTGACGCGTTACAGGACGAGCTGCGAGTACGGCTCGATAAGGCGGCTCTATCTCCTAAGGGAAGAATGCATGAGTAAACCGATCAAGAATATCGTCATCGTGGGCGGCGGCACTGCAGGCTGGATGGCCGCCTCGTACCTCGTACGGGCGTTGCAACGACAGGTCAACATTACGCTCGTCGAATCGGCGGCGATCCCCCGAATTGGCGTGGGGGAGGCCACCATCCCGAGTTTGCAGAAGGTGTTCTTCGACTTCCTCGGCATACCGGAGCGGGAATGGATGCCCCAGGTGAACGGCGCGTTCAAGTCCGCCATCAAATTCGTGAACTGGCGGAAATCCCCCGGCCGCTCGGGCGACGACTATTTCTATCATTTGTTCGGCAACGTGCCCAATTGCGACGGCGTGCCGCTTACCCACTACTGGCTGCGCAAACGCGAACAGGGTTTCCAGCAGCCGATGCAGTACGCCTGCTATCCGCAGCCCGAGGCGCTCGACGCCAAACTCGCACCGTGTCTGCTCGACGGCACCCGCCAAATGTCCCACGCATGGCACTTCGACGCGCACTTAGTGGCCGATTTCTTGAAGCGTTGGGCCGTCGAGCGCGGGGTGAACCGCGTGGTCGACGAGGTCGTTCAGGTTCACCTGAACGATCGCGGCTACATCTCCAGCCTATCCACCAAGGAGAACCGGACGCTCGAGGCCGACCTGTTCATCGACTGCTCCGGCATGCGCGGGCTCTTGATCAATCAAGCCCTGAAAGAGCCCTTCATCGACATGTCCGACTACCTGCTGTGCGACAGCGCGGTCGCCAGCGCCGTGCCCAACGACGACGCACGCGTGGGCATCGAGCCGTACACTTCCTCGATCGCCATGAACGCCGGGTGGACCTGGAAAATTCCGATGCTGGGCCGGTTCGGCAGCGGCTACGTTTTCTCGAGCAAGTTCACCTCGCGCGATCAAGCTACCGCCGACTTCCTCGACCTCTGGGGCCTCTCGGATAAGCAGCCGCTCAACCAGATCAAGTTCCGGGTCGGGCGCAACGGGCGGGCGTGGGTCAACAACTGCGTCGCTATCGGGCTGTCGTCGTGCTTTTTGGAGCCCTTGGAATCGACGGGGATCTACTTCATCTACGCGGCGCTTTACCAGCTCGTGAAGCACTTCCCCGACACGTCGTTCGACCCGCGGTTGGCCGACGCATTCAACGCCGAGATCGTCGGCATGTTCGATGATTGCCGAGATTTCGTTCAGGCGCACTACTTCACCACGTCGCGCGACGACACGCCGTTCTGGCTTGCGAACCGCCACGAGCTGCGGCTCTCGGACGCCATCAAAGAGAAAGTCGAGCGCTACAAGGCGGGGCTGCCGCTCACCACCACGTCGTTCGACGATTCCACGTACTACGAGACCTTCGACTACGAATTCAAGAACTTCTGGTTGAACGGAAACTACTACTGCGTCTTTGCGGGCTTGGGCATGCTCCCCGACCGCTCGCTGCCGCTGTTGCGATACCGCCCGGAGTCGATCGATAAGGCCGAGGCCATGTACGCCCGCATCCGGCGCGAGGCCGAGCGTCTGCGGACAAGCCTGCCGACGAACTACGAGTACTTACGGTCGCTGCATGGGCACTACGCGAGGCTATCGGGCAACCAGCACGGACCGGTGCTCGCGACGCCGGACATCCTGTAGTGGAGCGCGCCCTGGAGCGGGTATGCGCCTGCACGGACACGCACGCCGCGGTGGCAGCCTGCGATCCGCTGCAGGCGCGGGCGATCGTTCGGCAACTACCGATCCTGAACCGTAAAAAGGACGTGCCCGGCATCGTCGGCCTGTTGCGCGATATTCTCCCGGCGCATGGCGTGCCCTCCCGCTGGGGCTTCGTCGAAGCCGCCGCGGCAATGCGGGACATAGGGTTCTTTCTCGGGTCGCTCAAGCGGCACGGACGCGAGCCTGTGGACGCGGTGGCCGGGCTCGAGCCGACATTGCTCGATCTGGCGCGCGTGACCGACTTGCCGCCGCGCGAGACGCTTCTGCATGTGACGGTCTGGAACCCCGCGGCGGCCGACGCGCAGCGGACCTACACGGGTCTCAGCGACGAAGCGCACCTGCTCGAGAGCGTACGCATCTCGATGGCGGCTCTCGAGGCAGCCATCGCGTTGACTGTCGAGCTGTCCGACGTGCCCCTGCGGTCGCCCGCATTCGCGCAAGGGTGCGACGAGCTAGCGGCCCGCCTTCAGAAAATGGTCGAATCGATCGTCTACGCTTACCGCTACATCTCGGTGCAGGTCTTCTACGACGAACTGCGCCCGTACTACGAACCGATTCGCGTCGGGGGGCGGAGCTACCTGGGCCCCGGTGCGGTGGAAATGCCCCTGTTCGTGCTGGAGCACGTTCTGTGGGGCTCGCAATCGGACCACCCGGGTTATCGAGAATTCAAAGAGACCTACGTGCCCTACGTGCTTCCCGCGTTCAGGGCTGTCTACGCTCGGTTCGCAGGGAGACAGGCGCTCGTCGACCGCGCGCTCGCCGAAGCGCAAGCGTTCGGTGCGCGCGACGAGGCTGTCGGGGCTGGGCTGGCCGCCCTCGACCGGGTCTTCGAAGTGTTGCTGCGCTTCCGGGCGCCTCACGTCAAATTGGCGGAGCGGGCCTATGAAGCCGGGCGAAGCGGCCCCGCAGTCGGCAGCGGAGGGTACGCGCCCGGCATGCTCGGCGATTTACTCGCGCTCACGCGTGCCGCGCAGTCGCGGCTTCGCACCGCGCTCAGCGAACGTTGACGCCCGACGCACGCGGCCATGCATTCCATCTCACCAGGAGAGTTTGCCACCATGACTCAGAAGAGCCCCGCGAACGGGCGCGACAGCAACCACTTCGACGTGATCATTCTCGGCTCGGGCATGTCCGGCACCCAGATGGGGGCCATCCTCGCCAAACAACAGTTTCGTGTGCTGATCATCGAGGAGTCCTCGCACCCGCGGTTCACGATCGGCGAATCGTCGATCCCCGAAACGTCCCTGATGAACCGCATCATCGCCGACCGCTACGGCATTCCGGAACTCGATCACATCACATCGTTCTATGCGACGCAGCGTTACGTCGCCTCGAGCACAGGCATCAAGCGCAACTTCGGCTTCGTGTTCCACAAGCCCGGCCAGGAGCACGATCCGAAGGAGTTTACGCAGTGCATCATTCCCGAACTGCCCTGGGGGCCAGAGAGCCATTATTACCGGCAAGACGTCGACGCCTACCTGTTGCAAGCCGCCATTAAATACGGCTGCACAGTGCGTCAGAAGACGAGCGTGACCGAATATCACGCCGACAAAGACGGTGTGGCGGTGGCCACCGCCCAGGGCGAACGGTTCACCGGCCGGTACATGATCGATTGCGGCGGCCCCCGCGCGCCGCTGGCGACCAAGTTCAAGCTCCGCGAAGAGCCGTGTCGCTTCAAGACGCACTCGCGCAGCCTGTACACGCACATGCTCGGGGTGAAGCCGTTCGACGACATCTTCCAGGTCAAGGGGCAGCGCTGGCGTTGGCACGAGGGAACCTTGCACCACATGTTCGAAGGTGGTTGGCTCTGGGTGATTCCGTTCAACAACCACCCGCGATCGACCAACAACCTGGTGAGCGTCGGCCTGCAACTGGACCCGCGTATCTACCCGAAAACGGACATCTCCGCGCAGCAGGAATTCGACGAGTTCCTCTCGCGGTTCCCGAGTATCGGGGCGCAGTTCAGGGACGCCGTGCCGGTGCGCGACTGGGTCAAGACCGACCGCCTACAGTTCTCGTCGCGCGCTTGCGTGGGCGACCGCTACTGCCTGATGCTGCATGCGAACGGGTTCATCGACCCGCTCTTCTCCCGGGGGCTCGAGAACACGGCGGTGACCATCCACGCGCTCGCAGCGCGCCTCATCAAGGCGCTGCGCGACGACGACTTTTCCCCGGAGCGCTTCGAGTACATCGAGCGCCTCCAGCAGAAGTTGTTGGACCACAACGACGACTTCGTTAGCTGCTGTTACACGGCGTTCTCGGACTTCCGCCTGTGGGATGCGTTCCACCGGCTGTGGGCGGTCGGCACGATACTCGGGCAGTTCCGGCTCGTGCAAGCCCACGCGCGGTTCCGCGCGTCGCGCGACGAGGGCGACCTCGATCATCTCGACAACGATCCCCCCTACCTCGGGTACCTGTGCGCGGATATGGATGGGTACTACCAGTTGTTCAACGACGCCAAAGGCGAGGTCGAGGCCGTGAGCGCGGGGCGCAAGCCAGCCGAGGAGGCCGCGGCGCGGATTCATGCCCTCATCGACGAACGAGAGTTCGCCAAGCCGATGTTCAATTTCGGGTACTGCATCAACGGCGCAAAACCGCAGCTCAACAACTCGAAGTACAGCCTCGTGCCGGCGATGAAGTTGATGCACTGGACGCAGACCAGTGCGCCGGCGGAGGTGAAGAAGTACTTCGACTACAACCCGATGTTCGCGCTGCTCAAGGCATACGTCACGACCCGCATCGGCTTGGCGTTGAAATAATCGACCGACACCTATACGAAAGCGATGGACGACACTCAATTGGAGCAACCGGTCGCCAAGGAGCATCCCGCGGCGGCGTACGATGCGACCACGCGCTTGGCCGCGAGCTGGTACGTAGCGATGCGTTCGGACGACCTCAAGGACAAGCCGACGGAGTTGACGCTTTTCGGCCGGCCGTGCGTGGCTTGGCGGGGCGCAACGGGGCGGGCCGTGGTGATGAATCGCCACTGCTCGCACCTCGGCGCGAATCTGGCCGACGGGCTGATCAAGGACGGGTGCATCCAGTGCCCGTTTCACCACTGGCGGTACGACGAGCAGGGTCAGTGCGTTCACATCCCCGGCCATAGCGCGACGGTGTGCCGGCTGGACCCCGTTCCGCGCGGGGCGCGTCAGCCGACGTTGACCACCGCCGAGCGGTACGGCTACGTGTGGGTTTGGTACGGCTCCGCGCAGCCGCTGCACCCACTTCCTGAAATCGCCGCGGCCGACGTCGACAACGGCGATTTCATGCATCTGCACTTTGCGTTCGAGACAACGACAGCGGTGTTGCGGATCGTCGAGAACTTCTACGACGCGCAGCACGCGAATCCTGTGCACGCACTCCCGATCTCGGCGTTCGAGCTTAAGCTTTTCGACGACTGGCGCCAATGGCCGGAGGTCGCGCCGTTGGCCCGCGCGGGCGCATGGTTCGGTGCCGGTATCGACTTCACCGTGGACCGGTATTTTGGGCCGCTCGGCATGCTGTCGCGCGCGCTCGGCATGAACATGTCGCAGATGAATCTGCACTTCGACGGCTACCCTGGCGGGTGCGTCATGACCGTCGCCTTGGATGGGGTCGCCAAGTACAAGCTGCTCCAATGCGTGACGCCGGTAAGCGACGGCAAGAACGTCATGCACATGCTCATCTCGATCAAGAAGGCGCGTGGCGCGCTGCGCCGCGCGACCGACTTCGTGCTGTTCGGGCTGCAGACCAGACAGGCGGCCGGGTACGACGTCAAGATTTGGAACGGGATGAAGGCGGACGGCGGCGGTGCGTACAGCAAATACGACAAGCTTGTGCTCAAGTATCGGGCGTTTTATCGGGGGTGGGTCGATCGGGTGGCCGATGTGGAGGCCCTCGCCTGACAGCCGGTACGGGTGGGAACCCAAATCCATCTCAACCGTTCAAGCACTCGGCGGCCACAGGCTTCAATTCCAGTAAGACTGCCTTGAGCCTGTCGGCCCCGCCGCGCCGCAACGCTTCGAGCGCTGTCGCGTAGCAGTGGTCCGCGCGATTAAAGAACGCTTGCGGGCAAGCGTCATGTCCGATTCCGCGCGCCGCTCCCGAACAAGGCCCCCGGTAACGAGAGCAGTGTAAGCCCTCCGAATGAGAGCGCATTATCCGCCTTTCCCCGCGCTGGCGGATCCTTGGCAAATCCGTTCAAAGCATTGTCGAATGCCGGTGAAAAGCCGTGTGTGAGGAATTTTGACGATGCGGATGTCAAGTGGCTGATCGCCAGTCTCGATAAAGTCAAAGTGCCTACAGAGCAAGGGAGCGGCTCGGCTCTCCTCGATCATGCGCTGCACACTCCCAATGCGGACCGGGCGCTCGGGACTTATGGCCACTGCTGTCGATGTCCAAGGCGAGAGCCCTCGCGCCCTCAGACGCCTGACCTCGGAGATTCCGGAAGAAAGGGGGCCACCGCTCTTTAGCTAGGCCGCGATGCCTGTCGCCCGGAACGTACGGGCCGATCTTTAGGATTGTCAACTAGCAGCTTATATAGCTGATCGTTCTTATAGCTGTCAGTTTTTTCAGCTTTCGGTTCCATTATCGTCGCAATCAAACAATTGATTGCAATTGGCTCTTAAAATTGTCGCAAATCCCCATATGCCCAAAACGGGTACCTTGATATCAACTACATCAGACAGGAGATGGACATGACAGCGTATGTGATTCAGAGTTTACAAAATACCAACCTGTGCATTGGTGCCAGCAGTACGGCCGCAGGCTCGCTTGTCACGTTGCAAGTTCTATCCGGCGTCGGAGGAACGTTGTCTCAATGGAACATGGACCCCAATTCCGGCTATATCACATTGGCGGCCGATACATCGAAATGTCTGGATGTTCAAGGATACGATGGTCAGCAAGGACAGGTCATCATTGCAGATCTGGTGTTGGGACGGACAAGTCAGAAGTGGAATTGGGTTGGCAGCCCGCCGTACATTTCAAACGTTGCATACCCGAACATGGTGATCGACAATTCGGGTGGTAGTGCACAACCGGGAAATCCTATTCTGATTTGGCCGCTCAATGGCGGACAAAATCAAAAATGGGCCTCGCTGGCGGTGCCGTTGCTGACCATCCATCAAAAGAGCGTCGCACATCTGTCGGGAAGTCCTCAGCTTGGCGTCGTTCGTGACGACGAAGCGGTTCAGGGGCAGCATCTCGCGGCACTGAAGAAATAAGCTTCGGCACGAGCAGCGTCCCGAAGTCGGTACGGTCGGCTTCGGGACGCTCGTTCGGTTCTTTTCCGCAACGGTCAATTCGGCACGAAGACGCGACGGCGCCGCTTCCGCAGCATTTTGTGGTGGTGCGAAGTGAAGGCGGTTGTTAGACTTCGCGGCATTACTCCCCACAATCACCGGCAGACCACCTTCGCGCCCGGCATTCCATCGACCGCGATTTCCAATTCGTTACCGTTATCATCGGCACCGATCCCCATCGAGGAAAAAGCATAAACGGACCGATACTGTTTTCCGTCGTAACGGTAAAAAGCCATCTGTTGCTCACCCATGCTTTCCCTTGCTGCAGTCATTAGATCGGGCATCCCGTTGCAAGTGCTTTCCATCACACCCACGGGGCCGTTTTCCACGATAAGCATGGCGTGAAGGCCGGTCTCGCCAGCGCGATAAAGCCATTGGGGCGCGTTGACCTGGTTGCCTTCCATCGCGCAGCTAACGAACAGCATCTTTCCGTGCGGGCCATCGCAAGTCCGTGCCGTAATGGTTTCGTCACCGCCGCATTCCCTCGCGATCGCTTTACCTGTTGCGATGCCCAGTTGGGACATGGCACCCTTGACCGACGTATCGACGGCGTCGCCGGTACACAGGCCCTCACCTGACGGCCAATGCGGGTGAGATTGCAGGTAGACGGGCGAGAGTGCGCCGATAACCGCGCCCAACGCGCGGCCCAAACATCGAGTGTCCTTGCAAGAATCGATCGCTTTATCCTGGGCCGATATCGTGTTATCGAAATTCCACGGATCGCCGACGATATTCAGCGTCGCGTATTCGAGAAATCTCGCTTTGAAAAGGTTTTCGACGAGTGCCGGGTCATCGCACGTGCCGGGCGGCAGCGCCTTTCGCGCCGCTGCGGCGTCCTTTCGAACGGACGAGTCGTCAGTCATTTCATCGAGCGCCGCGTCGCTCATGCAAGGCTCGAGCAGGAGCCGCGTCGAAACGTAAGCGGTTTCCACATTGCCGCTGCGAGGAATCAGCAGCTTTCCGTCCGCCCATGCAGGCGAGGCCGCAGCGATTGCACACGCCAGTGCAAAGATTTTCGAGTTCAAGGTTTTCCGTATCGACTGAATTGCCCTCGCGGATTGTACCGACCAGCTCGCCGATGTCACGGCCCGCCCTCCCGCATTTGGTACGATCCCCCCTTTCGCCTTCGCTCAGAAAGATGATCGAGCCCGCTCAACGATTGCTTTTATCCGCGCGCAAGCTCGCGCTTGCCGGGCTTGCGCGTGCGCGTCACCCTACCCGACGCGGTGTGCTGCTTGCCGTCGCCATTCCGCCTGCACTATTGGCGCTCTATGCGCTGGTGCTGATCCCGTTCACGCCAAGCATCGGCGATATCCGCAAAGCCCGTGTCGACCGTCCCGCCCAAATCCTATCGTCTGACGGAAAGTTGTTGGCCGAATTCAAGCCCTCGAACCGCGAGTGGGCGACGTTGGCCGAGATCTCGCCGCACGTGGTGGATGCGCTCATTTCGACGGAAGATCATCGCTTCTACGAGCATCACGGAATCGACTGGCGGCGCACGGTAGGCGCGGCGCTCCATACGTTCTCGGGCGACCGGCAAGGCGGCTCAACCATCACGCAACAGCTTGCCCGCAATCTGTATCCCGACGAAATCGGACGAGCGCCCACGCTCACGCGCAAGATCAAAGAGGCGATCACCGCACTCAAAATCGAAGCGGTCTACAGCAAGCAGCAAATCCTCGAAACCTACCTCAATACCGTTCCGTTTCTGTACAACGCGTACGGCATCGAAATGGCCGCGCGCACCTACTTCGGCGAGTCGGCCTCCGATCTCGATGTGCGCGAAGCCGCAACTTTGATCGGGATGCTGAAAGGCAACGCCTACTACAACCCGCGCCTGAATCCCGCGCGCGCCCTCCTGCGGCGCAATACCGTGCTGGCGCAGATGGTCAAATACGGCCGGCTCACGCCGAGTCAATATGCATCGCTCAAATCCCGGCCGCTCGGCATCGATTTCGAACGGCAGACCGAATCGCCCGGCCCTGCGCCCCACTTCGCGCAGCAATTGCGCAAGTGGCTGATCGCATGGGCCGATCGCAACGACTACAACATTTACGCGGATGGCCTGGTCGTCCATACGACGATCGACTCGCGGCTGCAGGCGATGGCGACACAGGCCGTCGCATCGCAAGCCAACCAGCTACAAGGCGTGGCGAACCGAGCATGGTCCGGGCGGGACGGCTGTTCGGCAGCGAACCCGCTATTCGTGACGTTCATCCGCGAAACGCCCGACTATCACGCGGCCCGTACGGCGGGACAAAGCGATGCGGACGCAATCAAACAGCTTGCGCGCAACCCAGCGTTTATGCGCGGCCTGTGCGCGAGCAAGACCGATGTGCAGGCGGGCTTGCTCGCAATCGATCCGCGCAACGGCCAGATTCGTGCGTGGGTAGGCAGCCGCGATTTCGCGCGCGAACCGTTCGACCACGTCGAGCAAGCACGCCGCCAGCCAGGGTCGACCTTTAAGGCGTTCGTCTATGGGGCCGCTTTCGCGGCCGGTGCAAAACTCGACGATACGTTGGTCGATCACCCGGTTCAGATCGCGCTCAAAGGCGGCGAAATTTGGAGCCCGGCCGACGAGTCGCCGCCCAACGGACAGCCCTTCACACTTAAGCGCGCGCTCGCGCTTTCGCGCAATCGAATCACCGCACAAGTGATCGAGCAGGTCGGGCCCGCCAAAGTCGCGAAGTTGGCTCGCGCAATGGGCGTCCGGGACAGTCCGCTCGAAGCCGTGCCCTCCCTCGCGCTCGGGACGAGCCCGGTGACGCTGAAGGAGATGGTCACGGCCTACAGCACGATTGCCGACGATGGCCTGTATCGCGCGCCGCAGATGGTCACGCGTATCGACGACGCGAACGGCAACGTACTGGCCGAATTCGACCCCGAGCCGGCGGAGCGTGCGCTCTCGCCCGACGCGGACCGCATGCTCGTCGACGCCATGCGCGATGTGGTGGCGTACGGCACGGGCTCGGCGATCCGCAGCCGGTACGGTATTCGCGCCGATGTGGCCGGCAAGACGGGCACGACGCAAGACGGCGCCGACGGCTGGTTCATCCTCATGCATCCGCAATTGGTCGCCGGGGCGTGGGTGGGGTTCGACGATGGCCGTGTGACGCTGCGCAGCGACTACTGGGGACAAGGCGCCCACACGGCGTTGCCGATCATCGGGGATGTCTTTCAGCGGGCGTTGCGAACACGGATCGTGGATCCGCACGCGAAGTTCGATACGGCGGTCGAACCGTCGGCGTTCGAGCAATTCCGCCTACGATTGACGCAGCGTCTGCAAGCCTGGCGCGAGGCGCTGTTCGGACAAGCGCCGCGGCCGGAATCTAGCCCGCGCGCGATTCGGCCACGTGCGCCGGTCGTCGCTGCGGCCACTGAGGCTAGCGGGTCCGCTGCAGCGTCCAGCGCCAGCGCGGCAAGCGCTGCGTCCGCGGTCGACGCGATCGGTGCGTTTGCTCTGTCCGATGCGTCGTCGCCGGTCAGCCCGTCGGCTGGAGCGTCGCCGCTGCCTGCGGCCTCTGCCCCACCGGCGGCAGCGGTTCCGGGCGGGCCTGCATCTGAGCCCACGGCTACGGAACATCCCGCGGCGCCCAATGGCGAGCCGGCGGACATCGCGCCGGGATCGCCCCCGGCCCCGCCGATAGCCCCCGCCTCTGGTACGGCGGCAGGAAACTAGTCGAAACTGGCTTGTGAGGTTCAGGCGCCGGCGTTGCCCTCGGGTTTGCCGATCACGATGCGCCACTGCTCTAGGGGGCCTTGCTTGCCTTGCCACCAGAACTGCCCGGGCAGCTTCTCGGCGAATTGCTCGAGAACTGGCTCGGGGTTGCGGTCGGAAACGAGTTCAAGTGCCTGCCCTGGCCCTAGTGTTGCAAACGTTTCGAACACCATCTCCAGGCGCTCGCCAGGATCGACCGTGCCGACATCGACGACGATCGCGATGACCGGAATGGTTAGAGCAGCGGACATCTCTTTTCTCCCAGATCGATGAAACGTACGAGGGGAACGTGCCGCGCGCACGGACGCCAACCGTGTACGTTTCTCAAAGCACAAACATATGTAAGAAATATATATTTCATAGCGAACGACTACATTGATTTGGGTCAATATCGATCGTGCGGAAGCGACTTGATGCCAATGTGATTCCCTGAAAAATTTCTTTGAATCGATGCGCGACAGATCGCCTCATAACCTCGGTCGGATTGTTGCACCACCCACGCAAATAATATATTCTCGATCAATGTTAAACGACGAAGTCGACCTCGACCAACGGGAAGCAAAGTGACCACGAATGGCCTGCTGTTCAAGCCCGCGCCTTCTTTCGACGAACCGATCGAAATGCTGCGGGCATGTCATGAACGGATCAGAGCGCAGTGCGCGACGTTGGAGAAACTCGCGGCGTACCTGCCCTCGCATGGCGCCGACGAGCAAGCGCAGCAGGCGGCCGCGAACATCATGCGGTATTTCGACGTGGCGGGGCCGCATCACCATGCCGACGAGGAGCAGGATCTCTTTCCGATGTTGATCGAAGTTGGCAGAACGCAGCGATCGATGTCGACCGAGTGGATCGCAACGCTGCTAGACGAGCATGGGACGTTGGAATCCGAATGGGCCCGATTGCGCGAGGTCCTGGCCGATATTGCCGGCGGGCATGCGAGGCCGCTCGAACGTCTGCGGGTGGCTGGGTTCGTGTACGCATACCGGAGCCACATCGCGCGGGAAGAGACACACGTTTTCCCGTTTGCCGATGCGTGTTTGAGTGCGCAGCAACTGGCGCGACTCAGTGCCGCCATGGTGGCGCGGCGCACCGTCGCGGTACCGTCGACGCGGTAAGGCAAGCGGGCCGCACTGCCGTAGCCATCTTTTTCCTAGACATTTAGCGGGAATCCATTGAATCGCCGATTGCCACGGCGCTCGATGTTCCTCATCGGGTCGACTGATACGCGCTCAAGAATGCGTTTGTCGTCTGCGCTCGTATCGACACGGAACGCGTCGATCACCGCGTCTGCATCACGCGCAATACCGGCCGCCCACCCACGTTTTTCAGCGGGAAATACGAGCGGTGGGAGATCGAATCGACAGCGACGACGTGGGCGTTCGAGCCGAGCCGCCCTTCGCCGATCTTCCTAACGCCGGTGTTCGTCAGGCTGAACATCGAAACAATGCCTGCTTCTCCCGCGACATACAGTGACTTCGATGCCGTATCGAACGCCAGCACATCCGGGTCGCTGCCGACATCGAACGATTGCATCACACGCTTCGAATCCAGGTCGAAGATCAGAAGCTTGTCATTCCCCTCACACGCGATGAAAGCGAGATGGCCGTTCGGATCAATGAGCAGCCCATGGTTTTGCCTTGCACCGGCGAGTGGAAAACGGCCGACCACGCGATCGGCCTTCGGGTCTATTTCGACAAGCTCATTGCGCGTCTGCACGTTGACGAACACGTGACGCGATCGAGGGTCGTACTGGGTGTTACCCACTTCTCCGCCCAGCGGGATCGTCGCCACTCGATGGTTGGTACGAACGTCGATGACCGTCTCCGTGTCGCCGGTTTCGTCCGATACGTAGAGCTTGTTCACTTCGGGTGCGTACGCCATCCCGTCCGGATAGCGGCCGCCCGGCATACGCGCAACGATCTTTAGCGTGGTTTCGTCGATCGCAACGATTTCGTTCGCTCCTGTGGCCGAAGCGTAGACGCGCGAAAGCTCAGGCACGACGAGCACGCCGTGTACGGATGAAACCGCCGCAATACGTGCAACGACGCGCGATGCGACGACATCGAAGGCGATCACCTCCCCATCGCCAAGGTGCGCGATAAAGAGCAAATGTCGATTCGGATCATAGCCTTCGTAATCGAATCGGGTGGTACCGCCAGGAAGCGGAACGTCGGCCACATGCTCGAGCGGCAGATTGCCCAACGATAATTCGTCTGCCGCGGCCGACATCCTCGCGGCGAGTAGGCCTGCGCCGGCGAGCATCATGCATACGCCAATGAGCAGCGACAGACGCTGATGCCAGTTTAGCGAGGTCTTCATGACTGCCTCCGTCCGGCAATGATGGCCATCCAGCGCGTCCCGAAGCCGGCGGTGGCCCACGCGAGCCGGTAACGCTTCGATTAGGGATCCGGTTTGACGTGGCGGAACGCGAAAAGCAGCGAAAGATCGTAGGCGATCTTCAATGCGCCGCAGGCAACCAGCGGCACACCAAGCCATCCCATTCCAATCAGGCCGCCCGCCAACGATGGCGCGAGCGATGCGGCAAGGCTACGCGGCACCGAAGTGAAACTCGCGGCAGCGGGCCGCTCTGCCGGGGTGACAACCGCCATCACGTAGGCGGTTCGTGCGGAAACATCCATTTGCGAAAGCGCGCTGCGGATCAGCAAGAGCGTCAATGTCGCCGGCAGCGATGCAGTAAAGGCCGCAGCGATCAGGCACAGGCTTGCGGGGATGTGCGTGAACACCATTGTGTTGAGCAAGCCGATCTTGCCTGCAAGCGGCGCTGCGGCGAGCTGGGACGCCGCGCTCAAAAGCCCGGCGCAGAAAAAGAACTGTCCCGCCGCGCCGAGAGACAGGCCGAAGCGCTGCATGAGCCATAGCGACAGCAAGGAATTGACGACCAAGCCGCCCGCAAACGCATCGACACTGAACAGCAGCGCAAGTCGCGTCACGATGCGCCGAGACTGCCCAAGCGGCGCTGCGTGACGCTCGGTGTGGGGACTCGCCCGCGGCAGTCCACGATAGAGGAACCAGATGACGGCGCCCGCGATGGCGTACCAGAAGAACATCAGGCGCATCGCGAATAGACCGGAGATTCGGGTATGGTCAGCCAACCACTCGGGTACGCCCGCCGCGAGGGAACCGACTGCCGCCGATACTGCGCCGACCAAGCTGTAGCGGGCGAACAAAGCGGTACGCGCATTGCCCGCAGCCGACTCGGCAAGACGCGACTGTTCGAGCGGCAGAAAAAGGCTGACATCGCCCGAACTCGGGTTGAGCGTACCGACGAATGCCACGATCAGGAGCGGCCAGAGCGACGATACCGCGCCAAAGGCTAGGCCGGTCGCGGTCATCAAGGCCGCCGCGAAGACGAACATCTGGCGCACAGCGAAACGATGAGCGAGCGCACCGACGGCGATCGTCGCCACCGCCGAGCCGATCAGCGTCGCGGTGCTGGCCAGGCCGACGTCGAATTTGCCCAAGCCAAGTGCGAGCAGATATGCCGGCAGCAGCACGGCGATGTAGCCGTCACAGAAGCCTCGCAAACCGCGGCCGATCAGCAACACGCGTGCGGTGCTGTCGGCGCCGGCCGGCAAAAGCCAATGCCACAATCGGTCGCGCAATGAGGCGGCGCTTCCGGCGTCACGCGCGTTCATCGCTGCCTTTGCGCGAGACGTACAGCGTGCTGGCAAGCCGCATGGCGAGTCCTCTCCACGTTGCATCCGCCGATTCGCTGGCGCCGATCCGTTCTCGGCAGCGCGCGGTCAGACGCCGTGATGGATAAGCGGGTAAACAACGAGCCCCAGAAGCGCCGCGGCTACGACAATCACGGGTTCCTGCAGCTTCTTGAAGCGCCAAAGCAACGCGATCGTTACGAGGCCGATCAGCAGGGTCGGCACATCCACGATCGAGCGCTTCGCAATAACGATCACGGAGCCCGTAATCGCGCCGACTGCTGCTGCGGTAATACCGTCGACGAACGCTTTAACACCGGGCAGGTGTCCGTACTTCTTGAAATACGGTGCGGGAATGACCGTGAACAGATAGCACGGCAAGAATGTACCGATTGCAGCGACGAGCGCCCCCGGAAAACCCGCCACGAGGTAGCCGATAAAGCCAACCGTGATCACGACCGGTCCGGGCGTGATCATGGCGACGGCCACGGCATCGACGAATTGCTTGTCGTTGAGCCAGTGATGCTCCGTCACGACGCCACCGTAAAGGAAGGGCACGATGGCCAGGCCCGAACCAAACACGAACGCCCCCGCCTTCATGAAGAACGCGCCGATCTGCGCCAGCAGCGGCCAGTCGAGACCCGAGACCCATCCGCTCGCCGCAGGCAGGCCCCCGGCAGCGACGGCATGCAGGTCGCCCTTGCGCAGCCAGTTCGGCGGTGCCCGCCACAGCCAACCGATCAGCCCGCCGGCAATGAACAGCCAAGCAATCTCCGATTCCGTTACAAAGGTGACGATGGCAAGCGTCAGAAAGATCGCCCACAGCAGCTTGTCTTTGCCGACCGTCTTCGTCGTGAGCTTGTACGCGCTCATGGCGATGATGCCGACCACGGCAGCGCCCACGCCATAGAACACCGCCTGCATCCACGAAAGGCCGCCGAAGTGCGCGTAGGCCCAGCCGAGCGCCACCACCATCAGAAACGAAGGCAGGACGAATGCGAAACCGACGAGCGTGGCGCCCAAGATCCGGTAGTGGACGAAGCCGAGGTAGATGGCGAGTTGCGCAGCCATCGGGCCGGGCGCGAGCTGCGCCAGCGTCAAGCCTTCCTTATAGTCCGATTCCGATATCCATCCCAGCCGCTCGACGAGGTCGCGGCGCATGTAGCCGGCGAGCGCAACCGGCCCGCCAAAGCCGAATGTGCCCAGACGCAACATGTAGCGAACGAGTTGGCCCAATGAATAGGCGGGCGCTGCGGTGGTGACCGTGCTCAAGAACGCCTCCTCGGTTCTTCCTGTGAGTTCGCGGTGAAATGCGTGTATAGGGCGTCCAATACCGGGCTCATCTGTTCCAGCAATTGATCGTCGTTCTGCACGCGCTGACGCGTGCCCGCCATCACGGCTTCGAAGCCGACGGCCTCAGGTGCGGCCGCCCCGCCGACGTCGAGCGCATGCACGATGTCTCCCAGCCGCAGCAGTGCGGGATCCTTATCGAGCCCGAAGCTCGCGAGCAGGACTTCGAAGGTGACGCGCTCCCCCACATGGGTGAACGCCGCGCCGTCGAAGTCGAACCCGAGTACCCCGTCGGGGCACACATCGGGCGACGTCAGCCAAAGGAAGTGCGCGTTCTGATCGATGAAGCGCTGGATGAGCCACGCGCTAGCTAGCCGGTCGACCCACATCCGTTGGCGTGTCGCCCAGGTGCGGCCTTGGTAATCGGCACGCGAAAGCAATTCGATAGTGCGTTCCGCAGGACGCGGCTCACCGGGCGAGAGCACCGTATCGACCAGCGCGACGAAGTCCTGGTAAGCCGCCTCGGCACGCGTGGCGGCTTCGCCGGGAAAATAGTCGATTGCCTGGATGGACTCGTAGTCCTTACGCAGGCGCCGTAAAAGCCGAGTCAATTCGGCGGCCGATTGGCCTGAAATTGTCTTCCGGGCCTCGACTAGCGACCCGATGAAAGTGTCGTAGTCGCCTTGCCGATCGAACAAGGTTCGGAACATCGCCTCCTGGGAGGCGTCGAGGCTCGGTGCTCGCAACAGATGAGCGGTGCCCCCGCTTTCGGCGATCGCGTCAGCCAGTTCGCGCAGGATCTGTTCGTGTGCTTCGCTGTGGGGCAAAAGGTAGACGCCGTCCCGCAAAACGGCGCAACCCTTTCCCTTCAGGGCCCGGTAAAAGCGCATGCGCGCGGTCGCGTTCTCGGTGGGCAGCGTGAGCACGAGCAGCGACCAGGTCGATAATGGAGTCATGTCGACTATGCTACGTCGATGTCGATCATGCTACAAGTTTACTTTGAGGCTGCAGAGATCCGGCTGCAACCGGGGCGCTACTGCATCTCGGAACAGAGTTCAGGCGCTACTTAAACGGGCGCGGTAACCGCTGCGCTAGTCGATTGGTCGATTGATGGTCATTCGGCGCCGCAGTACGCTTCGACGCGATACCCATCCGGGTCGATCGCGTAAGCGGCGTAATACCGAGGCCCGTAATCGGCTCTGAGCCCGGGGTTGCCGTTGTCGCGCCCGCCGGCCGCCAGCGCTTTGGCATGGAACGCGTCGACGCTCGCGCGCGTCGGCGCGGCAAAACAAAAGTGCAGGCCCGATTGCATGTCGGGCGGAACGGGACTATCCGATTGGGAGATCCACAACTGCACGGCGTGAGCCCCATATCCCAACGAATCCGCGCTCGCATGCAAGCAGTGGTAGCCCAGCGCGCCGAGCGCGGCGTCGTAGAATGCCTTCGCCTTTGCAACGTCGCGCATCCCGATCGACACATGATCCAACATAGGTTTTCTCCTGTTCGTGTTGAAGACGAGCTTCAATTCTCGCTGTCACGACAGGCGGACACTTTGCAAAAATTGCGGTGCGGTGGAGGCGCCGCACGCAGGGCGCAGCACGACTAGGTAGTCGACCGCGGAGCCAAGCGCCGAATCAATGCCGCATGGCCGGGGTATTGATCCGCAAGCGCCTCGGTATCCGCCAATTCGAAATCGCTGAACTCGAACCCGGGCGCGACCGTACAGCCAACGAACGCGAATCCCGCCGAATCGGCATCGTGTTCGCGCATGGAACATTCGGCCGCGAACCAGCAGCCCGACGGCACGATCGCCTGGAATGCCAAGGCGTCGTCCACAAGCGCATTCCCGAGCCGATGGGTGACGAGTTGCCCCGCCGGGTCGATCACATGCACATCGAGCGGGTCCCCTGCGTAGAAATGCCAGACTTCGTCGGACCGGATTCGGTGCCAGGCCGAGTAGGCGCCATCGCACAGCATGTAGTAAATGCAGGTCGAGGCCGATCGCGTAATCGAGCCCGTTTCCTTGCCGGGGGCGGCAGGCCCGAGTAGGCGGGCAACCCGAACCGAATCGCGATGCGTTTCTCGATAGTGGCCGCCCTCGGGATGCGGGATGAGGTGAAAGCGGTCGATTAGGCGTTGCTTAGGGTCGTTGCCATCGCTCATGGGTAGCGCTCCATGTCAGGGCCGTTACGGTATCAGACGACGCCCGCAAACGGCAGCGCTGCGTCGACATCATCCCTGTTGCGCCATCTGCGACATATCGACGAATACGACTTCCCAAATATGGCCATCGGGATCTTCGAAGCTGCGGCCGTACATGAAGCCGAGGTCTTGCGGCGGATTGACGTCCGCCTGACCGCCGTTCGCGCCGGCCGTATCGGTCATCTTGTCCACGCTCGCGCGATCGTCGGCGCTCAGTGCAAGCATCACCTCGCTCTCGCGTCGCGAATCGACGATCGGCTTCTTCGTGAAATGCGCCCATTTTTCGTGCGTCATGATCATCACGAAAATCGTGTCCGAGAACACCATGCACGAGCTGGAATCGTCGCTGAACTGCGGATTCTTGCTGGCACCGATCGCCGTGTAAAAAGCCGTCGCCTTTGCTACGTCCCGCACCGGAAGGTTGATAAAAATTTGCCTCGGCATCGCGTTGTCTCTCCGTTTGGTCGTGTTGTCGATGAAGCGGGCAGACATCGCTCGCCTGTCCGCCATCGTATGACAACGCGCGCAATCGCCGCAGGCAAATGCGCAACACCGCGGCCAGCGGCGATCGTCAGTTCGGCGCGTACAGCGTCGAATCGGCAAATTGCTCGGCCGCCAACACCCGGCCGACCACAATCAATGCGGTGCGTTCGATATCGGTCTGCGCCACCTTGTCGACGATGTCCGCCAACGTGCCGAGCACCCGCTCCTCGTCGGGCCAACTTGCCCGATAAACCACGGCGACGGGACAGTCGTCCCCATAGTGCGGCCGCAGCTCGGCTACGATCCGCGCCAAATGCCGTACGCCCAAATGAATCGCCATCGTCGAACCGTGACGCGCGAGATCGGAAAGCGCCTCGTTCGGCGGCATCGCCGTTTTCGTCGCATAACGCGTGAGGATCACCGTTTGCGATACGCCAGGCAGCGTCAGCTCGCAGCCGAGCGTCGCCGCACAGGCCGCCGTTGCCGTCACGCCCGGCACGATTTCGTAAGGGATGCCCAAGGCGCGCAGACGGCGAATCTGCTCGCCGATCGCGCCATATAGCGAAGGATCGCCGGAATGGACCCGTGCCACGTCCTGGCCCTTCCCATGCGCCTCGGCCAGCAAGGCCACGATCGCATCGAGGTCGAGATCGGCGGTGTTCACCACGCGCTGCGCCGTATGGCCGGCCAACACCGCGTCCGGCACCAGCGAGCCGGCATAGAGAATGACAGGGGCGGTGCGGATCAACCGCTGCCCCTTCACCGTCACGAGTTCAGGATCGCCGGGGCCGGCGCCGATAAAATAAACCGTCATGCTTCGCTCCGTCGTGGGCCGGGCCGGATCATACGGGCCTCGTTTTCGAGGTGCAACGTTTCGAGTGCGGCGAGCAGCGCGTCGGCGTGTTCGAAGGTTCGGTCCACCTCGGCCAAGCGCGGACGTTCGAGCATCAGAACCGGCAAGCCGCGCTCTCGCGCTACCTCCAATTTCGCCTCCGTGGCCGCGCCGCCGCTGTTTTTACTGATCACGACGTCGAATCCGTATTGCTCGAAAAACGCGCGTTCGCCCTCCAGCGTGAACGGGCCGCGCGCACCGATCACGCGCGCCCGCTCGTTGCCGGGCAGCGCATCGAGGCAACGGATGGTCCAATATTGATGCGCCGGAACGGCATCGAGATGCAACAGCGGCTCCCGCCCGAGGGTGAAAAGCGGGCGCGCGAATGGCATCGACGCGGCGCACAGCGCATCCCACCCGCTCACGAAGCGCCAATCGTCGCCCGGCTGCGGTTGCCATGGAGGACGGCGCAGCGCCCAGCAGTCGACACCGGCCAGGCGGCCGGCTAGCGCGGCGTTTGCGCTGATTTGCGCCGCGTACGGATGCGTCGCATCGACGATCAATCCGATCCGCTCTGCTTCGACGTATCGGGCCAGGCCCGTGACACCGCCATAGCCGCCGACACGGACGCGACAAGACAAATCTTCCGGTGTCTTGCCGAGTCCGGCGAGGCTGTAGACGTCGTCCGGGCCGAGACGGCGGGCAATCTTCAAGGCGTCGCCCGTTCCGCCCAACAGCAAGACGCGAATCACGGCGCGACTCCGACGAACCGGCCTGCGCGGTCGATCGCGAAGACTTCGACGGCGACTTCGGGCGGGACGATGCCTCGCGCCACTTCGCGCGCATGCCGGCAGACGATATCGCCCAGAGCAACCTGCTCTTTCAAGGCCAACGCCAGCGCTTCCTGGCTCGTGTTCGCCGCGCGGATCCGCGCCTGCAGTTCGGCGCTCCCCCCGGCTTCGCCCGCCCATTGCGCGAGCAACGGCAAGTCGATACTCGAGTGTCGACTATGCAAATCCAAATGTCCGGCAGCCAGCTTGCTCAGCTTGCCGAAGCCGCCGCACAGGCTGAGTTTATCCACCGGCGCGCGGCGCACATGCTTGAGTACGGCGCCGACAAAATCCCCCATCTCGATCAAGGCAATGTCCGGCAAACCGTAGTGCGCGCGCATGGCGTCTTCGCTCGCATTGCCGGTACAAGCCGCGACATGCCGATAGCCGTTCGCACGTGCCACGTCGATGCCTTGATGGATCGAGGCGATATATGCCGAACAAGAAAACGGCCGGACGATGCCCGTCGTTCCAAGAATCGACAATCCTCCGAGGATGCCCAGCCTCGGGTTCATCGTCTTCAAGGCTAGCGCTTCGCCGTTCTCGACGCCGATCGTCACATCGAATCCGCCCGTGTAGCCGTATTGCGCGGCCAGCTCCACGAGGTGATCGTGCATCATGCGGCGCGGTACCGGGTTGATCGCCGGCTCGCCGATCGCCAACGTCAATCCCGCTCGCGTCACGGTCCCCACCCCTGGCCCCGCGTGGAAACGGACACCCGCTTCGGCGCCGAGCTGCACACGCGCAAACACGAGCGCACCGTGCGTCACGTCCGGATCGTCGCCCGCATCTTTAATCGTTCCGGCCTCGGCGCCGCCGGAGCCATCCGTGCTATTGACGAAGCGACAAAAGACAAGCGGCAGCGAAACGTGCCGTCCTTTCGGGAGCGTGATGTCGGCGGCATCGCTCACGATCCCGCCCAGCAGCAGGCGCGCCGCAGCCAAAGAGGTGGCGGTGGCGCAACTTCCCGTCGTGTAGCCGCTGCGCAGCGGGCGGGCGTCTTCGGGGGTCTCGTCGCGCATCGTCACCTCGGATCGCTCGGTGGCTGCCGATCGACGGCGGCCGGTTTAGCAATGTCGAGCAAGGTGATCGGCAAGGCCGGCCGCCATGCATCGAAACCGCCGAGCGGTTGGGCTTCGCTGACCGCGACCCGCGTCAAGGTGCCGCCGTGGCGATTGCGCCATTCGACGAGCGCGGCCTCGCCTTGCAGCGTCACTGCGTTGGCCACGAGCCGCCCGCCTGCCCGCAAGTTCGACCAGCACGCATCGAGCACACCCGGTACCGTTACCCCTCCGCCAATGAATACGGCATCCGGCGCGGGCAAGCCGGCCAAGGCCTCCGGTGCGTGCCCCGCGATTAGTTGCAGACCGGGCACGCCTAGCGCATCGCGGTTCTGCGCGATGAGTGCTTGTCGGCCAGCGTTCGATTCGATGGCGATCGCCCTGCAGGCGGGATGCGCGCGCATCCACTCGATCCCGATCGATCCGCACCCCGCACCGACGTCCCACAACAACGCACCGGGAGACGGCGCAAGACGCGCGAGCGTCACCGCCCGCACGTCGCGTTTCGTGAGTTGGCCGTCGTTGGCGAATGCGCTATCGGGCAAACCGACCGTCAACGGCAGCGCGACGCCGTGGCGGGTGCGGCAATCCAGGGCGACGATGTTCAAGGCGCTGACGACTTGCTCTCGCCATGCATCGGCCTGAGCATCGATGCGGCGTTCGCCTGGGCCGCCGAGATTCTCGAACACCGACATCGACGTATCGCCGAAGCCGCGTTCATTCAATAGGGCTGCAACGTGGGCCGGCGAACTGCCGTCGCGGCTCAGAATCAGCAGACGCGCGCCTTCGCGCAACGAGGCATTGAGCGTGGCAAGCGGCCGGCCCACTAGCGTAATCGCCGAGACATCTTGCACCGGCCAACCGAGCCGCGCGGCGGCCAACGACAGCGAGGAAGGCGCGGAAATCACGCGCATCTCGCCGGGCGGGACGGTCCGCGCGAGCGTCGCGCCCACGCCGAACCACATCGGATCGCCGCTGGCCAAGACGCAAACGGGCGTGCCCCGATAGGCTTCGATGGGCGCGATATCGAACGGTTTGGGCCACGCAATACGCCGGGCACCGATCCTCGCCGGCAGCATGGCGAGATGGCGATCGCCGCCGA
This sequence comes from Trinickia sp., assembly GCF_051953405.1. GTDB lineage: Bacteria > Pseudomonadota > Gammaproteobacteria > Burkholderiales > Burkholderiaceae > Trinickia. The sequence continues at coordinate 35,575 of NZ_JBQCIV010000006.1, forward strand.
TCACGGCGGCCGCTTCCAGCAGCGCACGCCGGGCCGCCCGGCCCAATCCGAAAAAACCGTCTTCTCCGATGCCGACAATCGTCAGCCAAGGCACCATTGCTCCCTCGTCAGCCATACCTGTTCGTATCGATCGTGTTCCGCGCGCGCGGTGTTCGGAACGTTGCAAGAAGGGCATAATACCCGCTTTGCCGGCGCCCTTCGGGGCTCAAAAGGGAACACAGTCGATGCTGTGGCTGCCCCCGCAACTGTAAGCAGCGAGTCCGCACTGCACGATGCCACTGGTCATACGGGAAGGCCGGTGCGGGCCACAACCTGCGAGCCAGGAAACCTGCCGGCGCTAATCGTTCGCGCAAGCCATCACCGGGCGGGGTGCACCGGTGAACGTTTTCTCGTCGTCGAGACTACGCGGCCGTCGTGCGACGCCAACTTCGTCGAAACTTGGGCTACCCTTCGTCTTCTTCGTCTCGGCCATCCGCCTGCCCCGCACTGACGCGGATCGTCGCCGCACGCGACGGCGGGCTCTGCCGCGTCAAGCTGCCCGGCGGGCAATTGCTTGCGCAGCAGGCGCTGGCCATCGCCGATGCCGCGCAGGCCTATGCCTCGGGTGTCGTCGAATTGACGAATCGTGCGAACCTGCAATTGCGCGGGGTAAACGCGGGTGCTGGAGCGTCGTTGATCCGGCATTTGTCGGACGCTGGGCTCGGTCCTCGCATCCGGGCAAACGAATCGATCGATCCCGAACAGGCCGAGCGGCAAGCCGCCGTTGCCGACGACGCTCGCAATCTCCTGATCAGCCCCACGGCGGGCCTCGACGCCTACGCCTTGTACGATACGCCGCCGCTGGCGGAACAGTTGCTCGCCCTGCTGCAAAACGAGCCGCGCCTGGCCGAACTCTCGCCGAAATTTTCGGTGCTGCTGGACGGCGGCGAACGGCTGGCGGCGCTCGATCATCCGCACGATGTCTGGTTTGCCGCGATGGCGCCCGCGGTCGCCTCGGAAGCGGAAGCGGAAACGGAAACGAAAACCGAACTGGGCCGACGCGCGCACCGGCGGTTCGCGGTCGGTCTGGCGGGCCCCCCCTCGGCGATCGAACCTGGCGCGCTCGCCGCGGTTCGCGCGGATGAAGTCGCGCCGTTGCTGCAAGCGCTGCTGCACACGTTCCTCGATCTCGCGGCGCCAGACCAACACCGTATGCGCGACCTGCTGCGATCGAACGACAGCGACGACGTCCTCGCTCGGGCCGCGGCACGCGCGGGCATCGAATTGCAGCGAGACCCGGCGGTCGGCGCCTGGCGCAGAACGGCCGCCGAACCCGCGCGACGATTCGGTGCCCACGCGCAGCGCCAGGCCGGCCGGTGGTACGTAGGCGCGCAACCGCCATTGGGGCGGATCGATGCCGCCACGCTACGAGGCGTGGCCGATCTCGCTTCGGCTCATGGCGATGGCAGCCTGCGCATCACGCCCTGGCAAAGCCTGCTCGTGCCCAACGTGGCCGAGGGGGCCGTATCGCACGTCGAACACGGCTTGCGCTCGCTCGGCTTCGTGCTCGACGCGCAGCACCCGCTCGCTCGGACGATCGCTTGTGCCGGCTCGCCCGGTTGCTCGAAAGGACTGGCCGACACGAAGGCCGATGCGCTCCGCTTGATGGATCGACTGCCCCCCGGCATCGAAGCGCACCTGAGCGGATGCGTGCGCTCGTGCGCCGCGGCGCATTGCGCGCCCTACACATTACTGGCCGTGGAGCCGGGGCGCTACGACGTTTATCGCCGCGCACCGGCAACCCGTCCCGACTCCATCGCGGCTCGCGACAATGCGGCTCGCTTCGGCGAACGTATCGGCCTCTCGCTCTCGATCGACGAAGCCGCGCAGCGACTTGCCCAATCGCCCAGGAATTGAACTCATGATTGATTACGTCCGCGACGGACAAGCCATCTACCGCCAATCGTTCGCGACGATCCGGGCGGAGGCGGATCTGTGCGCTGTTCCCGCCGACCTCGAAAAGCTCGTCGTCCGCGTGATTCATGCGTGCGGCATGGTCGATGTCGTACGCGACATCCGTTTCTCCGATGGCGCGGGAACGGCTGGCCGCACGGCGCTCGCCAACGGCGCGCCGATCCTCTGCGATGCCCGGATGGTCGCCGACGGGATTACCCGTGCTCGTTTGCCGGCTTCGAATGCCGTGCATTGCATGCTCGGCGATCCGGCCGTCCCCGAAATCGCTCGAACGATCGGCAATACGCGATCGGCGGCGGCGCTCGAATTGTGGCGCCCTTGGCTCGAAGGCAGTGTCGTGGCAATCGGCAATGCCCCCACCGCGCTCTTCTATCTGCTTGAAATGCTGGACGCCGGTGCGCCCCGCCCGGCTTTGATTCTCGGCTTCCCGGTTGGATTCGTCGGCGCGGCGGAGTCGAAGGCGATGCTCGCCGCCGACAGCCGCGGCGTCCCTTACGTGATCGTCGAAGGCCGGCGCGGCGGTAGCGCCATGGCGGCCGCGGCGGTCAACGCACTCGCCTCGGAACTCGAATGATGAATCATCGCGGACATCTCTACGGTATCGGTGTGGGCCCCGGCGACCCGGAATTGTTGACGCTGAAGGCGCTTCGTTTGCTGAAGGCCGCGTCGGTCGTCGCGTATTTCGCCGCGAAGGGCAAGAAAGGCAACGCATTTAGCATCGTCGAATCGCACCTAGCGGACGGGCAAATTCGGTTGCCCCTCATTTATCCGGTTACGACCGAAGCGCTCGAGCCGCCGCTCTCTTATGAGGCGGTCATCGCCGACTTTTACGACACGGCGGCCGGCGTTATCGGCGAGCATTTGGACGCGGGGCGCGATGTGGCCGTCGTGTGCGAAGGCGATCCGCTCTTCTATGGGTCCTACATGTACTTGCACGATCGGCTCGCGCCGGTCTTTCCGGTCGAAGTCGTTCCCGGGGTTTGCTCGATGCTCGGCGGCACCGCGGTGCTCGGTACGCCGCTCGTCTATCGCAACCAGAGCCTATCGATTCTGTCCGGGGTGATGAGCGAGGACGAATTGCGGCGCAAGCTGGCCGATACGGATGCGGCCGTCATCATGAAGCTCGGCCGCAATTTCGACAAAGTCCGGCGCGTGCTCGACGATCTCGGCATGGCCGAGCGAGCCCTTTATGTCGAGCGCGCCACGATGCCGAATCAAAGAGTCGTACCGCTGGCCGATGTCGATCCCATGTCCTCGCCCTACTTCTCGCTGTTGATCGTGCCGGGGAAAAAATGGCAGGCGTAACGGCACCGCCGGTCATCGTCGTATTGGGACGCAGTGCGTTGCCCATCGCCCGGCGTATTCGGGCCGCTTACCCCGGCGCATCGATACATGGGTTGCAAGCGCGGGTCGACGCAGAAGCGGATGGCTACTACACGCATCTGAGCGAACATCTGCGCACGCTGTATGCGCAAGGCTCGCCGATCGTCGCGTTGTGCGCAGCGGGGATCGTGATTCGATGCGTCGCGCCGATGCTGTCGAACAAAGGGATCGAGCCGCCCGTGCTCGCGGTGGCCGAGGATGGCAGCGCCGTCGTGCCGCTGCTGGGCGGCTTGGCCGGCGTGAACGCGATGGCGCGCAACATTGCGCAGGCGCTCGGCGTCGCCCCGGCCATTACGACGAGCGGCGAATTGAGGTTCGGCACTTGCCTGCTCAATCCGCCCGAGGGCTATCTCCTCGCCGACTTAGAGCAAGGCAAGCATTTCGTGTCTGATTTGCTCTCGGGGGAAAGCGCGCGCATCGAGGGCGAGGCGCCTTGGCTCGACGACGCGCAGATTCCGCAAAGCGATGGCGCTCGGTTGACCATCCGTGTGACACCGCAAGTCTCGAACGGGCGCCGAGATCAGCTCGTGATTCACCCTCGCAGCATCGTGGCAGCGGTGTCCGCAGACGGCCCGATTACGGCGGATATCGTCTATCGCGCACTCGACGCGCACGGACTCGCGACGGCCTCGCTGGCGGCGCTGCTGGCTCCCGCCGCGCGAACCGGCGATGCGGAAATCGAAGCCGCGGCGAGAAGTCTCGGCGTCCCGCTGCGCTTCGCTTCCAGCACCGCGCGAGAAGCGTCGCAATTATTGGCCGATTCACTCGCTGTCAGCCACGAAATGCGAACGTCGGCGGCGCACGGTGTTGCGCTCGGCGTCGCGGCCAAGCCTATCGATGCGAGCCGGATCGGCCGGCCACAAGGGCGCTTGACTGTCGTTGGGCTCGGTCCTGGCGCCGCGGGGCTCATGGCGCCCGATGCCCGGGCGGCCTTGAACGAAGCCAGCGATGTGCTCGGCTATGAGACGTACGTGAAAATGGCCGGCCCGTTTCGTGCGGATCAACGGCTGCATTGCAGCGACAACCGCGAGGAATTGCAGCGTGCGCGGCACGCTTTCGAATTGGCGTGCGAAGGTGGGCAGGTTGTCGTGGTTTCGTCGGGCGATCCGGGCGTATTCGCCATGGCGGCAGCCGTATTCGAGGCGCTGGAAAGGAACGACGATCCGCGCTGGAAAACCGTCGATCTGCGCATCGTGCCGGGCATCTCGGCTGCGATGGCGACGGCGGCCAAAGCCGGTGCACCGCTTGGCCACGATTTCTGTGTGCTTTCGCTCTCCGATAACTTGAAGCCTTGGGGCGTGATCGAAAAGCGGTTGGAGCATGCGGCCGCGGCCGATTTGGCGATGGCCTTCTACAACCCGATATCGCGTGCGCGGCCTTGGCAACTCGATCGCGCGCTGGAGATCGTGCGAGGCCATCGCAGCCCGGGTACACGCGTTGTGCTGGGACGAGACATCGGCCGACCGGGCGAGACGTTGATCGCCACGACGTTAGGCGAGCTGCAATCGACACAGGTCGATATGCGCACGATGGTCATCGTCGGGTCTTCGACGACTCGCGGTATTCCGGGCGGGCCGCATGGCGAGTGGATCTATACGCCGCGTTGGTATGAAGTGTGAGGGGCGGCGGCGGGCTTACGGCACATCGACGCAAAGCCGTTGTGTATCGTATACATGACATTACGCGGCAAACCTGCTCTAGTGTCACGTATGTTGAACATTATCGGTACAGAGCAGCATGCGCGCACTTCTCGCCGCGACAGTCCGCGACAAGATCCCGACGCCACCTCTTCGCCCTCTTCGCCCTCTCCGCCGCTCGGCTCCTAGGCAACGACCAGGTCCTCGGCGCGCATGTAGTGCCCCTTCCATTCGGAGGCGAGTCGCTCCCAAGTTCCCAACGGGGGATAGCCCACTTCGCAGTCGACGAAGATCACCCGATCCGCCGAGCGCGGTTTGACCGGGCGCTCGCGTGTGCGCCCGTCGCCCAGCACCCAAAGGACGCACTCTAGCGCCGGATTTCTGCGTTTCGCCTGATCGATCAGCTTCGCTGCCGCGGCAACGCCGATCTCGAACGACGTCCCGCCGCCCCCGCCGATCGGCGCCACCCAGCGTTCGTTCCACCAGCGCGGTATCGCGGGCCCGAACCGTACGTCGGCCCGGCCGCCGCCAAAACAGATCAACGCAGCATGCACCCGTTCCACCGCTGCTCGATCGAAGCACGCAAGCACGAGGCCCTTGGCTTTCGATAGGCGCTCGCCGCCTAGCATCGAAGCCGAGCAGTCGAGCAAAAAACAATGCAAAGCACCGTCTCGGGGCTCGCGAAGGATGAAACGAAGATGCTCGCTCCGCAACGGAGCATGCCCCTTGCGCGCGAGCGTGCTGCCCCATGCGATGCGGCGGCCGGTGCCTGCCGATACCCCGCGCGCCGTGACGCCATGAGCGCCACGAACGCCGGTTTGCCATCGAAATCCGCTAGGTGACTCAGCGGCGGCGCCTTTTCGATGGCTCAGCGTTTTTTTGCCGAGAGCGGGATCACGCCTTTGACGTTGACGATGCCCGCGGACTCGGGCGGTAGATAGCCCCAATCGGGATCGTCATGGCCGGAGCCGCCGAGACCGTCGGATCCCGATCCCGCAGACGCTCCGGCTGCAACGTTCCGGTCGCCCGCTGCGCGTTCGTCGCCGCGGCCTTGTTCGCGTTCTCGATTCGCTGGCGCGGATCGGCTCTGCGCATCGTTCGTGCGCTGAGTCGGCTCGCGTCGCCGATGCCCTAGCACGAGATCGGCTACCCGCTCGACGTGCTCGCCCGTGACGGCCGTGGCCGATTCCAAGGCGGCCAAGGCTCGCGCCGCCCGTAGCATGACGAGATCGGCGCGCATGCCGTCTACGGCCGCTTCGATGCAGCGCATCGCGACGGCCTCATGAACGTCGTCGCCGATCGTGAGTGTCGACAAAACCGCCCTCGCCTCGCAAATGCCTCGCGCCAAGCTTTGCTGCTCGGTTGCATAAGATTCGCGGAACGCATCGGGGTCCAAATCGAAGGCCATGCGAGCCTTGACGATCCGCTGCCTAACGTCGGGATCGAAGCAGTTCTCCAACTGCACCATCAAACCGAATCGATCCAGCAACTGCGGCCGCAGTTCCCCTTCTTCGGGATTCATCGTGCCGATCAGCACGAACCGTGCGGGATGGCTATGAGAGATCCCATCGCGCTCGATCACGTTGATGCCGCTCGCGGCCGCATCCAACACCACATCGACCAACGCATCGGCCAGCAGATTCACTTCATCGACATAAAGCACGCCGTTGTTCGCCCGAGCCAGCAACCCGGGCGAAAACTTGATCTCGCCCGCGCGCAGTGCTTCGTCGAGATCGAGCGTACCCACCACCCGATCCTCGCTCGCGCCCAACGGCAATGTAACGAAGTGCCCATCGGGCAGCAATTCGGCAAGCGAACGCGCCGCCGTCGATTTCGCTGTGCCGCGCGGGCCGCTCACGAGCACGCCGCCGATCGACGGATCGACCGCGACGAGCAACAAGGCTTCGCGCAATGCGTCCTGGCCCACCAACGCGCTGAGCGGAAACGGCGGCACGCCCCCACCCGAAGGAGATAGGGACGGGTTCGATCGATTCGGATTCAAGACGACCTCTCTTCGATTTGCTGCTCGGCGGTCAGCAAGTGTTCTTCGATTTGCGCGCGGTAGGCGCCGGGCGCTTGCCATAGCCCCCGCCCGATCGCTTCGAGCAACCGCTCGCAAACAGAATGAAGTGCATGCGGATTGTGTCGTTGCATGAACGCTCGCGTATCGGGATCGTTCAAGTACGCATCGGTGACAAGCGCGTATTGATGATCCGACACGACGCGTGCCGTGGCGTCGTATCCGAACAAGTAGTCGACGGTCGCCGCAATCTCCGCCGCGCCCTTGTACCCATGCCGTTTGACGCCGTCGAGCCACTTCGGGTTGACGACACGCGAACGAATCACGCGGGCAATCTCCTCGCTGAGCGGGCGCACGCGCGGCGCGTCGGGGTTGCTGTGATCGGCGTGATACATCCGTGGCTGCTGCCCCGAGAAGTGCCGCACGGCAGCCGCCATACCGCCCTGAAACTGGTAGTAATCGTTCGAATCGAGCAGATCGTGCTCGCGGTTGTCCTGGTTTTGCAGCACGACGTCGATGCTCGCCAGCCGAGTCGTAAAGGCGCCATGTGCATGCTCGCCCGCACTGGACGAGGCATACGCGTACCCACCGAACGCTCGGTAGGCATCGGCCAAATCCGCATCGGTGTCCCACATTCCCGCGTCGATGATTTGCTGCAATCCCACGCCGTAGGCACCGGGCTTCGAACTGAATACGCGCCAGCCTGCGCGCTTGCGAGCCTCGGCCGCGTCGAGCCCGCGTGCCACCCACGCATCTCGCTCTCGCATCACGCGTGCACGGATCGGATTGACGTCGTCCGGTTCGTCGTCGAGTTCGGCCACGGCTTGCACGGCCGCATCGAACAGGTGCATGACGTTCGGGAACGCATCGCGGAAAAATCCCGATACGCGCAGCGTGACGTCGATCCGGGGCCGCTCGAGCACACCGGCCGGCAAGATCTCGAAGTCGGTCACGCGATGGCTGCCCGGCGCCCACTTGGGCCGCACCCCGAGCAACGCCAGCGCCTGAGCGATGTCGTCGCCGCCCGTGCGCATCGTGGCGGTGCCCCAGATCGACAGCCCGATCGCACGCGGGTAATCGCCATGCTCCTGCAAGTGCCGCTCGAGCAATTGCCGCGCCGATTTTAGCCCCAGCGCCCAGGCTGCCTGGGTTGGGATGGCCCGCGTGTCGACGGAATAAAAATTGCGTCCGGTCGGCAGCACGTCGGGCCGTCCGCGCGACGGCGATCCACTCGGGCCGGGCGGCACGAAGCGCCCCTCGAGGCCGCGCTTGAGCTGCCGCAATTCCTCGCTGCCGCATGCGTCTAGACGCGGCACGATGTCTTCGCGCACGCGATCGAGCACTTGCGAGGCCAGCGGTAACGATGAAATCGACGCGGCGTCGATGCGAGCACTCTCTCGGTTCGAGTTCGGGGGCGCCCATGTATCCAGCAACGCCTGCGCGAGCAGTTCCAGCCGTTCGCGCGTGTCGCCGTTGTGACGCCAGGGTGTATCGGCAAGCCGTTCCAGCATCGCCGGGCGCGGCCCCGTCCAGGGAGCCGACCAATCCGCAGTCAACGGATCGAACCCCTCGGCGAGTTGCAGATCGCGCGCGAGCGCATCGATGAGACCGGCGTTTTTCCCGCGCCCGTCGCCGACGGGAAAACGCGCCAGCGCGAGCAACGTATCGCGCCGCTCGCGCCCCTGCGGCGAGCGGCCGAACACATGTAGGCCGTCGCGAATTTGCGTTTCTTTCAACTCGCACAGCCACGCATCGACGCGCGTCAGCAGCGCATCTTCTTCGTCTTGTCCGCTAGGCTTCGCGAGACTCAACTCCTCGTGCAGCCGGTGTTCGACGATCGTTTGAAGGATCGTGCCGCGCAGCAGCTTGGCACGCCTCGCGTCGACCAACAGGGCTTCGTAATATTCGTCGACCTGACGCTCTAGATCCTGCAGCGGTCCATACGATTCGGCCCGCGTAAGCGGCGGCATTAGGTGATCGATGATGACCGCCTGTGCGCGTCGCTTCGCCTGACTGCCCTCGCCCGGATCGTTGACGATGAACGGATACAGATGCGGCATCGGCCCGAGCGTCAGGTCGGGCCAACAACGTTCGCTGAGTGCCACGCTCTTGCCGGGCAGCCACTCGAGGCTGCCATGCTTGCCGACGTGCACGAGCGCATCGATTCGAAAGGCGTGGCGCAGCCAGAAGTAGAACGCCAAATAGGCGTGCGGCGGGACGAGATCGGCGTCGTGATAGCTCGCATAATCGCCCGCTATGCGCGAGCGCGACGGTTGGATCCCGATGAACACGCGCCCGCATCGCCATCCGGCGATCATGAACCGCCCGCGGCGCACGGTGGGGTCGCTTTCCGGCGGCCCCCAGCGATCGTTCAGTGCCTGACGGATTTCGGCCGGGAGCGCCGCGAACGCAGTTCGGTAATCGTCGAGCGAAAGACTTTGCAAGGCCGGACGCAGATCGCGCACATCGGGGTCGTTCGTCACACCCTCGGTCAAGCGCGCCATGAGCGCATCGCCATCGGCGGGTGGCGCGTCGAGGCGATAGCCCTCGCTATGCAACGACCGCAGGATTTCGACGACCGACGCTGGCGTATCGAGTCCTACGCCGTTTCCGATTCGCCCTTCGCTCGCCGGATAGTTCGCGAGCACCAACGCTAGGCGCTTTTCGTCGTTGGGCAGCGTGCGCAGCCGGCACCACCGCCGGCTCAACTCAGCGACGAACGCCACGCGCTCGGAATCCGGCTGGTAGCGCACGACATCGACTTCGGTATGCGGGCACCGATACGCCAAGCCCTTGAAGCTGATCGCGCGCGTAATGATGCGGCCGTCCACTTCCGGCAGCGCGACATGCATGGCGATATCGCGCGAATTGAGGCCCTGATCGTCCTTGATCCAATCTTCGCGATTGCCGCCGCTCAGAATGACCTGCAAGACGGGCGCATCGAGACCGAACTCGGGCGAAGCGTCGTCGCCGGGTGCCGACGCCGCGAACGCCGTTGTGTTGAGCACGAGCCCGACTTCGTGCTCGCGGCACAGTTGCGCGACCAAGTCTAGGCTGACGGCATCCTTGAGCGAGGTAATCGCTATCGGCAGCGGGTTTAGCGCGCGCGCCTCGAGTGCGTCGATGAGCGCATCGAATACGGCCGTGTTCGACGCCTGAAGATGCGCCCGATAAAAGAGAATGGCGACCACGGGCGAACCGGCTCGCCAACGTGCCTGCCACTCGGCGATCGTCGGCCGATCGTGCTGCGGATGATAGAGCGTGGCGTTCGGCACGAACACCGGCAACGGCGGCTCCTCGCCCCAGCCAAGCGCACGCCAAGCAATCGCGCGGAGGAATGCTTCGGCGTTGGCCGGCCCGCCCTCGCGCAAATAGCGCCATAAGCGCGTACAAAACTCGGGACTGGCCGTGCTTTGCGCGATCAGATTCGGGTCTTCCTGCAAATCGCCCGAGAACATGACGAGCGTTTGCCCTTTGCGCCTCGCCAGATCGACGACGCGTTCGATGCCGTAGGGCCAGTAGCTTTCTCCGCCCAGATGGTCGATCACGACGACGCGCGCATGCTGCAAGACATCGTCGACATAGAAATCGACGGACGCGGGCTGACGCAGGTAGGTGACGTTCGTCAGCCGCAGGCTCGGAAAGCCGGGGCCGAGGCGGTCGATTACGCCGGCGAGCAGCGATAGCGTGGTATCGGCCGAACTGAGGACGACGATATCGCCCGGGCGCTGATCGATACGGACGACCCCGGCCGTGTCATCGACGAAGCCGCCCGGGACCGTACGTAGCAAGTGCATGCGAGGTGCGCCTGAAGGTAGCTAGACGGCCGCGGCCGGCGTAGCCGAGTGAGCGGCCAGCGCCGCGTCGAACTCGCGTTGCAGCACCGCCACGTCCAAGTCCTCGCCGATTAAAACGAACTTGCTCGCACGCGGTTCGTCGTCGCGCCAGCGGCGATCGAAATAGCTGTCGAAACGCTGGCCCACCCCTTGAATGACGAGCCGCATCGGCGCATTCGGCAGCGCGGCGAATCCCTTCGCGCGATAGATCGTATGTTTTTCGACGAGTTGCGCGAGCGCGGCGACCGCCCCCTCGCGCGTGGCCGGCGAACCCGAGACCATGACGGAATCGAAATCGTCGTGATGGTGATCGTGATCATCGCCTGAACCATGATGATCGGGCCGTTCGTCGATCGTCGCCTCCGACGCCGAATTCAAACCGAGCAGGACCGGCAGATCGAGTTTGCCGTTGCAAGCGGGCACGATTTTCACGTGGGGGGGAATGTCTTCGCGGATGAGCGCCGAAACGGCCGCTTGCGCCGATTCGTCGAGCAGATCCGTTTTGTTCAGCACGACGAGATCGGCGGAACTCAGTTGATCCTCGAACAACTCATGTAGCGGCGATTCGTGATCGAGATTCGGATCGCGCTTGCGCTGCTCGTCCACCGCGCTCGGATCGGCGGCAAATTGTCCGCTAGCGGCCGCGGGCCCGTCCACCACTGTCACCACCGCATCGACAGTGAAGCTGTTGCGGATCGAGGGCCAGTTGAACGCCTGTACCAATGGCTTCGGCAGCGCGAGGCCCGAAGTCTCGATCAACACGTGATCGATGGTGGAACGCCGCTCGACCAGCGCTTCCATGACGGGAAAAAATTCTTCCTGCACGGTGCAGCACAAGCACCCGTTAGCCAGCTCGTACAACTGCCCGGCCTGCTCGTTGCCGGCCTCGTCGCAGCCGATGCCGCAGCCCTTCAGGATTTCGCCGTCGATTCCGAGTTCGCCGAACTCGTTCACGATCACGGCGATACGCAGGCCGTTAGCCTGGGACAGCATATGACGCAGCAGCGTGGTTTTACCGCTGCCGAGAAAGCCCGTGATGACGGTCACGGGGATCTTGCGCATGGGGGTCGACATAATGGCGGAAAAATGTGACGAAGCACCGATGTGTCGACAGCGCGCCGCCTACCCGCAGCGCCTGTCGTCTTCTCCGGCCGGTATCCGGGCTGACGAACAGACCGCTTCACCTTCCCACGCCAGCCGGTCAGGCTAAAGCGCAGTGGTATTGAACCTGCATGCCGATGCAGGTACCGAAGCCGGCCGTGTATCGCACGCATGCGACACGTTCGCTTACCGTTGCGGGGGCAGCACAGGTAGGTTCGCGGCGATGCCTCGCCATGCCGAACCGCTGTTTCCCGTTTAACTGCGCGTATCGGAACGCACGCGCGAGCACCAGATTAGTCGCGAGTTTAGGTACATGGGGTGGGTCCGTCAAGGAAGAACCGACCCGGTACAGCCGCGACGGCATAAGGCCTGTGGTATCTTCATTGCCCTTCGAATTCGGCTTTCCGCAACCATGTCCCCTCGCCTCGGCGCCTCATGGGCCCTCTGCTCGCGCGGTACGCGAGCCGGCGCCGCCCGCTTCCCGCGCACGCCGGTCCATCGATCCGCCTGGGGGCGGCCGCGATGAGTCGAGCCTGGCTGATCGGCGCGGGCCCGGGCGACGCCGAATTGATCACCGTCAAGGCCATGCGCGCGCTCGCGCAGGCCGATGTCGTGCTCGTCGACGATCTGGTCAACCCCGAGATCCTCGACATGGCGCGCGCCGACGCGCAGATCGTGCATGTCGGCAAGCGCGGCGGCAGCGCGTCGACGCCGCAGGACGAGATCATCGCGACGATGCTCGCGCATCTAGGCGCCGGCCGAAGCGTGGCCCGGCTAAAGGGCGGCGATCCGTTCGTCTTTGGCCGCGGGGGTGAAGAGTTGCTGGCGTTGCGCGCCGCGGGCATCCAAGTCGAGATCGTTAGCGGCATCACGGCCGGCATCGCGGCGCCGGCCACATTAGGGATTCCGGTCACGCATCGCGGGATGGCGCAGGGCGCAATTTTCGTCACCGGACACAGCGCTGGCGAGCAGGAACCCGATTGGCGGGCGCTGGCCGCCACGGGCCTCACGCTCGTTATCTATATGGGCATGCGGCGGCTAGACGATATCGTCGATGCCCTGCTGCGCGCCGAGATGCCGGCGGCCACGCCTTGTGCCGCCATCGAATCGGCTACGCTGCCGGGGCAGCGGCAAACCCTGGCATCGCTGGAAGCCTTGCCGGCCGAAGTCCGGCGCATGGGCCTCGGATCGCCGGCGATCCTGGTGATCGGCAGCGTGGCGGCGCTCGCGTCGTACACACAGGCGGCCGCCGCGCCTGGCCGCTCGCTGGCGGTCGGGATTGGATGTCGGCGTGGCGTCACCGTCGAACAGATCGAAGCCGCGGTTCTACCGGCGCTCGCGCCGCATACGATGGCCGACGTTGCGTGTGTCGCGACGCTCGATTCGAAAGCGGACGAACCGGGACTCGTTGCGTTCTGCGAACGCCACCGTCTACGATTAACGACGTTTTCGGCGAAAGAGGTGCAAGAGTGCTTCGCGCGCGATTCGTCCGGTTCGTCCGGTTCGTCCGGTTCGTCGTTACGCGGTTCCGAGGTTGTCCAGGAGTGGGCCGGCGTTCCCGGCGTATGCGAGCCGTGCGCGTTGCTGGCCTCGCCCGGGGGGACGCTGGTGCGCGGCAAGCGTGCGACGGACGCCGTGACGGTGGCGATCGCCGCTTCGTCGGCGGAACATGGGACGCATCGCGCCCTACCGCGAGTTCAAGTCTAAGTGCAAGGAACGGATCATGAAGACCGACAATGAATCGCATCTGCGCATGACGCAGCGGCGTCGCGAAGGCCACGAAAAGAAGCAAGCGTCGGCCACGCTCGAGAAAGGCTTGTTGATCGTCAACACCGGCAACGGCAAGGGTAAAAGCACGGCGGCATTCGGCATGGCGGTGCGCATGCTCGGTCACGACGAACGCGTCGGCATCGTCCAGTTCATCAAAGGCGCCTTGCATACGTCCGAGCGAGACTTCCTCGGCGCGCACGCGCGATGCGATTTCGTCACGATGGGCGACGGCTATACCTGGAACACCCAGAACCGCGAAGCCGATATGGCAACCGCCCGCAAAGGCTGGAACGAGGCCGTCGCGATGATCGAGAGCGGCAACTATCGGCTGGTCATTCTCGACGAACTCAACACCGTCCTGAAGTACGACTATCTGCCGCTCGACGAAGTGCTTGGCGTGCTGACGGCGCGCGCGCCGATGCAGCATATCGTCGTGACCGGTCGCCATGCGCCCGATGCGCTCATCGAAGCGGCCGATCTCGTCACCGAGATGCGGCTCGTCAAGCATCCCTATCGCGAGCAAGGGGTGAAAGCGCAACGCGGCATCGAGTTCTGACGATGCCTGCCTGCCCCGCCCTGTTGATCGCCGGCCCGGCATCCGGGCAAGGCAAGACGACCGTCACGGCCGGCCTTGCGCAGTTGCATCGCCGGCTTGGCCGAAGGGTGCGCGTGTTCAAGACGGGACCCGACTTTCTGGATCCCATGATCCTCGAGCGCGCGAGCGGCATGCCGGTGCAATCGCTCGATCTATGGATGGTGGGGGACGACCTCTGCCGCCGGCTGTTGGCCGAGGCGGCCGATGATGCCGACCTGATCTTGATCGAAGGTGTGATGGGGCTGTTCGATGGGACACCCAGCAGCGCCGACCTCGCCGTGGCCTTCGGCGTGCCCGTTGCCGCGGTGATTTCGGCGAAGGCCATGGCGCAGACGTTCGGGGCGGTGGCCTTCGGGTTGGCGCACTATCGATCGGACGTATCGGTCTACGGGGTGCTGGCCAATCACACCGGCTCGGCGCGTCATGCGCAGATGCTTCAAGAGAGTCTGCCTTCCGATGTTCGTTGGCTCGGTCATCTCCCTCGCTCCGAACGGATCGCGCTACCCGAACGGCACCTGGGCTTGCACCAGGCCAGCGAGATCGATCGGCTCGCAGAACGCATCGCGCTGACGGCCGATGCCCTGGCCGATACGGCACTGGCCGACTTGCCGCCGCCGGTCTCGTTCGAGGCTCCGCCTGCGCGCGTGCTGCCGCCGTTGCTTGCCGGCCGGCATATTGCGATCGCGCGCGACGCGGCGTTTTCGTTCGTGTATCCCGCCAACGTCGATCTGCTTCAGGCACTTGGCGCTCGTGTGTCATTCTTTTCGCCGCTGGCGGACGAGCCCGTTCCGAGCGCGGCCGATGCGCTCTTCTTGCCCGGCGGCTATCCCGAACTGCATGCCGCCACGCTCGCCGCCAATACGGCTTGCGCCGCGGCGATACGGTCGCACGCCCACTCGGGCAAGCCGATCGTGGCCGAATGCGGCGGAATGCTGTACTTGCTCGAAAGCTTGACGGATAGCGAGGGCGTTCGCACCCCTATGCTCGGGCTGCTGCAGGGCCACGCGGCGATGCACGAACGGCTTTGCGCGCTCGGGATGCAGATGCTGAACTCGACGCAGCACGGCACGATGACCGGGCACGCCTTTCACTACTCCAGCATGACCACCGAGATGCATCCGGTATGTCGCGCCACGCGGCCGCAAGGCGGGCCTCCGGGAGAGCCCGTGTTTCGCTCGGGGGCGATCACGGCCTCTTATATGCACGGCTATTGGCCGTCGAATCCGGCGCTGGCGGCAGCGTTGTTCGTGGGGACGGCGATTTAGGGCACCGGGTTTTTGCCGCGTCGTGTGTCGTTGCCGTGCCCGGCCGTTGTCCTCGTTGCGCCAGCGCCGTGCGAGCGTCGATCAAGCCTTGCTCGTGAGCGAGTCGAATGTTTCCAGCAAATGCGTCATTGCCGCCTTGCAATCGGCCTGGTTAGGCGCACCGGCACGCAGCGCTGCCAACGTCGATCGGCACGCTGGAGAAGATATCCGCGCGAGGCTTAGCGGATCCTTAGGAGGCGCTCAGGGTAGGCTGACGAACGCCCGCTTCGATTCGCTGCTCCAAAGACGCCAAGGCAGCGATGTTTCGCTCCCCGCCCCGCCATTTCGCTGTGGCCTTTGGCGTGACGCCTCTAGCGTGCTTAAGCTGCCCGCACCCCGCTTATATCGCGTCCTAAGGAGCCGCCCAATGCCCTCCCCGTTGAAATCGGTCCTGTGCTGCTTTCACCCTACGGTGTCCGAGGAAGGCGAGACCTCACGCGACGCGCGGCATGTCGCCGAATCAACGAGCAGCTCGCCCCGCGCCTCGGGGATGCTGTCGGGCCTTGCACCGCGCCACGCGCTGCCCGATGGCGAATGCCAATTCGGCGGCTACGTGATGGCGAGAGAACTCGTCGCCGGCCCTGTCGAGGGGGCGGATTTCGACAGCTTAAGGAGCGCGAACCAGACCGTCATCGCTACGCGCAAGGCCCTCAGGCATGGCCGAGGCAACGTAACAGCCGACATCGACTACAGTGGCGGGCAGAGTACCGTTCGTACGGAGGCAGGCCGCCGGTTGGAGCAGAAGCTTCTTGCTACCGGAGTGGCCCCGGACGTCAGCAGGGTAGCTAGCGCGATGACGGCGCAAGCAGGCAATTGCGCGGAACATGCCGATATCGCTGCCTTTTTGCATGCGGCCCGTATGCGGGAGGGCGAACAGGTCTACACCATGGGACACAAGACAGAAGACCACGAGTGGGCCGAATGGCGCGGCGAGGGGTCGGAGGGAGAACGTCGGATCGTCATGGATGCCCATGGCAAGGGCTCCGCGATCTTTGCGGAAGACGGCGCGTTCTCGCACGACGAACAAGAGACCGTGCACCAGCACGACTACAACCCGACCTACGGCGCCCACGTTCACGCGGAGGTGCAAAAGCTGCCGCAAGCGAGATTGGAAGCGCAGTTCCGCAAACAGATGAAAAAGGTCGGGCCGAAGTTTCGGTACCAGGAGGAAAACCTCTGGGATCCGACGGCCGTCGTCAGGCCCGAGTTTGCGGTGAGTGCGTCGAGAGCGATCTTCCGACCGTTGAATACCGCGCCGTTGGCGCCACCGCCGGAGTTCACCGCGCACGAATCGGCCGACCCCGTGTTGACCGGCGAACAATGGATGGCTCCGATGCGCCATCAGATCCACGCCACCGCGATGGCGCGAAGACTGGGCGCGCAGGGCGTGCAAGGCGTGGTACGCACAGCCACGCGCATTGCAGACGTGGCGGTGGACTTGCGCGGCTTCCCGCTGGAACCGCACCCGCAGCAGTTCGAGCGCGACGATCGGTAGTTAATCGCGCATTCTCGTCCCCAAAGACATCAAAAGCGCCAGCCGTTCCCGATCGCCCATCGACTTCCACGCCTTGATTTCATCGCGGCTGCGAAGACATCCCTCGCAATATCCGCTTGCCGGATCCAACCGGCACACATCGATGCAGGGCGATCCGACCGGCGTTTGCGTCCGGGCGAAGGCAATGGCCTGCGCAAGCGCTTCGTTTCGATCGACAACTTCATCCTTTTCCATCAAATCCCCATCTCCGCCTTTACCACGTTCAACGCTGCCTCGAGTCGAGCCCATGCCGCTTCATCGGCAGGAAGCCCGAAGCGGAAGCCCGCTATCGCGTCGAACCGACGCACCCAAATGCCGTGTCGCGCGAGTTTATCCTGCCACCGGGCCGCTTGCGCATCGCGCACCCATGAAAACAACGGCGTGTGCGATACCGCCGGATGAAATCGCGCTAACAATTCGGCGAGCCGAGCGCCGGAAGCGGCGAGGTTCGCTCGAGTTTGCGCCTGCCAGTCCGTATCGAGCAGCGCCGTACGCACGACCCCACGCGCGGGCCCCGATACGCTCCACGGGCCGCGCAGATAACGCATGGCTCGATCGATACGCGCGCAGCCGAGCACGAACCCGACGCGCGCGCCGGCCAAACCGAAAAACTTGCCGATCGAGCGCAGCACGATCAACCCTTCGTCGTTCACGCGGTTCGCCACGCTCAATTCGGGCATCGATTCGACGAACGCCTCGTCCACGATCAACGTTCCGCCGCGGGCCCTCAGTTGTTCGCGCCATTGCATCACCTGGTCCGGCGTGTACCGCTCGGCCCCAGGGTTGTTGGGGTTCACGAGGATCAAATGCAGCAGATCCTCGGGCAATTCGCGCGCCGGATCGAGAACGAACGATGCCTGAGCGTGCAAATCGGCAAATGGCGACGTCACGAACCGCTCGACCTGAAAACCCGCTCGCTCGAATGCCGGCGCGTATTCGCCATAGGTCAACCGCCCCACGCCGATGTGCCCTTTGGGCAACACGGCCGGCAGCATACGTATGGCGGCCTGCGTGCCTGCGACAGCCAACGCCCGTGGCGCGCCGTAATGCGCGGCGGCGATCGCTTCGAGGTCGTCGTCGTCGTCCGGCAATCGGATCCAGGCCTGCGGATCGATAGGGGGGACCGGATAGCCGTGCGGATTGATACCGGTCGATAAGTCGATCCAGTTTTCACGGGGAATGCCGTAACGCACGGCCGCTTCGCCCAGATTGCCGCCGTGCGGCACTTCGATTGCGTCAGCTAGATTGAACATGGGCTTTCAAAAGAACGTCGAGACGGCAGCCACTGCTGCAAGGGCCGCAAGCCATAAAGCCATGGAACGTTTGACGAGCGACAACGCCCGCTTGACGTCGTTCGCTTGCGGCGCCGGCCCGCAGCCGAGCACGGGCCGCGCCTCGAGCATGCCGTGGTACCGAGCGGCGCCGCCGCAAGCCACTTCTAGGCTGCCCGCGCCGCTGGCCATCACAGGCCCGGCGTTCGGACTCTCCCATGCTGCCGCCTGCGTTCGCCAACATTCGAATGCGCGGCGCGCGTTGCCGCACAGGGCGTACGCCAGCGCCGTGAGGCGTGCGGGAACGTAGTTCGCCGCATCGTCGAGCCGTGCCGCGGCCCAACCGAAATATCGCATGCGCGGCGTCCGGTAGCCCCACATCGCATCGAGCGTATTGACGAGGCGGAAGGCAACGGCCCCAGCTCCGCCGGCAACGACGAACCAAAATAGTGCGCCGAAGATCGCGTCGTTGCCGTTTTCCAGCGCAGACTCGATGGCCGCCTTTGCGACGGCGGGTTCATCGGCATCGGCGAGATCGCGGGTGACCACGCGCGAGGTCAATGCGCGCGCGAGCACGAGGTCGCCCGCGTTCAGCGCCTGTTCCACCGGCGCGATATGGTCGACGAGGCTCCGCGCGCCCAGGGCGAACCAAAGCGCGAGGACATGCAGGGGCCACGAGAGCATCGGCGGCAAAGCGTGCGTCAACACGGCAAGCAAGGCGACCGGCGGAACGACGGCCATGCTCCAGCCGACTACGCCGGCGATCCGCGCCGTGACCGGTCGCGAGGCGGGCGCTGGAAGATCGCTTGGTATCGACCGATGCGCCGCATGCCGGTCGGGATTCAGCGTTCGCTCGATGCGCGCGGCGAGCCGGCCGAAAGCCACCAGCGGATGCGCGCGGGACGGCTCGCCGAATAAAGCATCCACGGCGACACCGGCAAAGCACAACGCGCACGTGATCGGGGCGGAGAGTCCACTCATGCGATGTGGCGGCGAAACATGCGGTGGCGTCCTTGACGAGCGTTCAATTACACTCCTTCCTTTAGTCTTTCAATCGTGGGTGGACATGATACGTTCCCGCCGCGCGGGGCGCCACGCGTTCCCTGCACCCTTGTTGTGCCGTTTAGGACGAGCGACATGACTGGCATGTTGATGATTCAGGGCACGAGTTCCGACTCGGGGAAAAGCACCCTCGTCGGCGCCCTATGCCGCATCGCCGCGCGCAGCGGCTTGCGCGTCGCGCCGTTCAAGCCGCAGAACATGTCGCTCAACAGTGCGGTGACCGTCGACGGCGGCGAAATCGGTCGGGCGCAAGCCTGGCAGGCGCTGGCGGCCGGCATCGCCCCCGAAGTCGACATGAATCCCGTGCTGCTCAAGCCCAACAGCGAGATCGGCGCCCAGGTGATCGTGCACGGCCGATCGATAGGCAACCTCGATGCGCGTGCCTACCATCTGTATAAACCGATCGCCAAGCAGGCCGTGCTCGAATCGTTCGCCAGGGTGCGCGCCAAGACGGACCTCGTGTTGGTCGAAGGCGCGGGCAGTCCGGCCGAAGTCAATCTTCGCGAAGGCGACATCGCCAACATGGGGTTCGCGACCGCGGTCGATTGTCCGGTGGTGCTCGTCGCCGATATCGACAAAGGCGGCGTGTTCGCACAAATTCTCGGTACCCTCGCCTGCCTCGCCGAAAACGAGCGCGCGCTCGTGAAGGGCATCGTGATCAATAAGTTTCGCGGCGACGTCTCGCTGCTCAAACCGGGCATCGATTGGATCGAAGCGCAAACGGGCAAGCCGGTCTTGGGCGTGGTGCCGTTCGTGCAAGGGCTCTGGCTCGACGCCGAAGACGCCTTGCCGCAAAATCCAGGGCGGCAACCCACCTCGGACGACGTCCTGCGTGTCGTCGTGCCGGCACTGCCGCGTATCAGCAACCATACCGATTTCGATCCGTTGCGCGCGCATCCGCAAGTGGATTTCCGCTTTGTTCGCATGGGCGATGCCATTCCCGCCGCGGATCTTGTCATCCTGCCCGGCAGCAAAAGCGTGCAACGCGACCTGCAATCGCTGCGTGCGCACGGTTGGGAGCCGTATCTGCGGCGCCATCTGCGCTACGGCGGCAAGGTCATCGGGATCTGCGGGGGGCTGCAAATGCTGGGGCGCGAATTGCGCGACCCGCTCGCAATCGAAAGCGATGTGGCCAGTACCGCAGGCTTGGGATTGCTCGACTTCGTCACGACTCTCGAACCGCATAAGCAACTCGTCAATACGGCGGGCACCCTTTTGCTAGGCGACGGCGTACCGGCACGGGGCTACGAAATCCATATGGGAACCACCGAAGGCGCCGCGCTCGCGCGTCCCGCGCTCCGGCTACAGGCCGGCAACGAGACGCGCCCCGACGGCGCATTGTCCGACGACGGTCAGATCCTAGCCACCTATCTGCACGGGTTGTTCGACGCGCCGGATGCATGCGAAGCACTACTGCGCTGGGCAGGCGTGCACGATGTGGTGCGTATCGACCACGACGCACGCAGGCTCGCTTCGATCGACACGTTGGCGGATGTGGTCGCCCGGCACGTGCGTCTCGACGGGCTTTGGAACAACCGCACGTAGCGCGCGCGTCGTTATCGATCGAAAGAGCAACTTAATTCGAGGATCCTCCATGGCCATCGATTCGCAAACGGCTGCCGTCACGGCTCGAGGGGCACTACGCAAACGCGTCGGCGGCATCTATGGCGTACTCGCGCTGTTCAACATCGGCGCGTGGATCTGGGCGTTCGTCGCGTTTCGCGCGCACCCGCTGCTACTGAGTACCGGCCTGCTCGCCTACGGGTTCGGCCTTCGTCACGCCGTCGATGCCGACCATATCGCCGCCATCGACAACGTCACCCGAAAATTGATGCAAGACGGCCAACGTCCCGTGTCCGTCGGCTTCTTCTTCGCGCTCGGACACTCGGCCGTCGTGCTCATCGTGACGGCGATCGTCGCAGTGACGGCGGCCGCGGTGGAGCATCGAGTCGAGGCATGGAAGGCATTCGGCGGGATCGTTTCCACCAGCGTTTCCGCGTTGTTCTTATTTCTGATCGCCGCGATGAACATCGTGATTTTGCGCGGTGTATGGAAGGCATTCGACCGCGTACGCCGCGGCCAACCCTATAACCACGACGATCTCGATCTCTTGCTTAACAACCGCGGATTGCTGGCCCGCTTGTTCCGGCCCATGTTTCGCCTCGTCTCGAAACCGGTCTGGATGTTTCCGCTCGGCTTTTTGTTCGGCTTGGGATTCGATACGGCCACCGAAGTGAGTTTGCTGGGAATGTCGGCCAGTCAAGCGTCCCAGGGCCTGTCGATCGCCGCCGTGCTCGTCTTTCCGGTTCTGTTCGCCGCCGGCATGTCGCTCGTCGATACGACCGACGGCATCTTGATGGTCGGTGCCTACGATTGGGCATTCGTCCGCCCGATTCGCAAGCTCTACTACAACCTGACGATTACGCTGGTGTCGGTCGTCGCCGCGTTGCTGATCGGCGGCATCGAAACGCTAGGGTTGCTCTCGGATCGATTCAACCTGCAAGGCAGGTTCTGGAATCTGATCGCGATGCTGAACGAGAACTTCAACAACTTGGGTTTCGTCATCATCGGCGTGTTCGTCTTCGCGTGGGTTGCGTCGATCGTCGTTTATCGTATCAACGGTTACGACAATCTTTCCGTGCGCGGATAAAAAACCATGCGATCCCCGATCAACGTCGATGAGTTCCGCACCCTCGCCCGCCGCCGGCTGCCGCGCCGGATTTTCGATTACGTCGACGGCGGCGCCGAGGACGAGCGCGGTTTGCGCCGCAATCGTGCAGCGTTCGAGCGCGTGGCCTTCCTGCCGCAGCGGCTCGTCGATGTCAGCAAGCGCGACATGTCGACCCACCTGCTCGGGCAAACGATCGCCGCTCCGCTGCTCATCGCGCCAACCGGAATGAACTCGCTGGTCTGGCCAAACGGCGACATCGCACTCGCGCGTGCCGCCCGGCGCGCGGGTATTCCGTTCGTCATGTCGACGGCGGCCAACATTTCGCTCGAGCGGCTAGCCGGCGAAGCAGGCGGCGAACTCTGGTATCAGCTTTACGTCCTGCACCGCGATTTGGCGGATAGCCTCGTGGATCGAGCGGCGCGAGCCGGCTATCGCACGCTTGTCGCCACGGTGGACGTCACCTTGAACGGCAAGCGCGAACGCGATCTGCGCAACGGTTTTGGGCTGCCGCTGCGCTTCACCCCGGACGCCTGTCTCGATGCCCTCGCTCACCCGCGATGGACGTATGCACTGCTGCGCAACGGCGGCGTGCCCACGCTCGCCAACATCGAATCGAGCAGCAGCGCCAGCATCGAAGCGCGCGCGGCCCTGCTGCGCCGGCAGATGGACGCCAGTTTCGCGTGGGACGACCTGATCCGCCTGCGAGATCGATGGCCGCACCGGCTTCTCGTCAAAGGAATCTTGCGTGCGGACGATGCATTGCGTTGTCTCGAGTTGGGCGCCGATGGCGTGATCGTTTCCAATCATGGCGCGCGCCAACTCGACGACGCGGCAGCTACGCTCGACGTCCTGCCGGCGGTCAAGGCGGCCTGCGCCGCCGGAGGCGCGCTACTGCTCGACAGCGGAATTCGCCGTGGCTCGGATGTGGTCAAGGCCATCGCGCTGGGCGCCGATGCGGTATTGCTCGGGCGAGCCACACTATATGGGTTGGCGGTGGCGGGCGAAGCC
This sequence comes from Trinickia sp., assembly GCF_051953405.1. Lineage (GTDB taxonomy): Bacteria > Pseudomonadota > Gammaproteobacteria > Burkholderiales > Burkholderiaceae > Trinickia. The sequence goes on from NZ_JBQCIV010000006.1 coordinate 58,720, forward strand.
GGTGCATCGCGCGTCATCGAAATCGTCAAAGACGAAATCGACCGTACGCTTGCCTTGCTCGGGTGTGCAAGCCTGGCCAATGTCGATGCGCGACACCTTTACCCTATCGAGCCGATACCCCTACGTGGGTCAGGACAACGAGCGTCGAACGCCGCGGCCCCGAGCGCGTGAGCCGCGTTGCCCCGGCGGCACGGTGGCCGATTCCTCGTGTCTGCCCGTCTCCGGCATCAAGAGCGCGAAGCCGATGAATGCGATGGCAGCCACCGCCGCGAGCGAGAGAAACCCGGCTGCAAAGCCGAACCGGTCCACAATGAAACCGCTGGTCAGATTGCTCAGCCCGGCCCCTGTGCCGACCGCAAGCGAGGTCGCGCCCTGCGCAAAGCTGAAGCGGCCGGTACCTCGCATGAGGTCCGATGCGATGACCGTGGCGATCACCCCGAATATGCCGGCGGAGACGCCGTCCAATAGCTGAATGGCGACGACGGCGTAGGGGTTCGCCGTGAGCGCGAATAACACGCCGCGGATGGGGAGCACGGCCAGCGCCACGAGAAAGATCTTCCGGCGGCCCACGCCCGCGCGAAGGGCACGGCCCACCGCCGCGGCCACCGCCATCATGACAAGCTGGGCGGCGATCACGCACGCGCCGAGCGCGACGACATCGCGGCCGGGCGCCGCCTTCGCGATCATCTGCCCCGCGAGCGGCAGCATGGCGGCGTTGCCGAAATGAAAGAGCACGACGGTAGCAAGGAAGATCTTGAGATCCCGCTGTCGAAGCACTTCGCCGAGCGGTATCGGCCGGCCTGTACCGTCCGCCGCGCGCAACGATTCGCCGCCGCGCGCCAACTCATGGTCGATGTCGCTCGGCCGGATCATCATGACGGCCAGTGCACTTGCCGCGGCGAATAGGCAAACGAGGTAGAACATCCACTCGGCCCCCGCGTATTGTCCGAACGTGCCGGCCAGCAAGGCGGCGACCAAGTTGCCGCCATGGTTGAAGCCCTCGTTGCGGCTCACGCGCGCAGCCAGCATGCGGTGTCCCACCACACCGAGGCTCAATGCGGCCAGGCACGGCCCGACGACGGCCGAGATCAGCGCCAGCGCCGTCTGCGTCAACAGGACAGGGAGCAGCGTCTGGCCGTGCGCAATCACGAGGCAACCGGCCGCAATGAAGGCTGCCGACACCGCAATGACGGCACGCTTGGCGCGCGTGGCATCTACCAGCATTCCCGCGGGAAGCTGGCTTAGCGCGGCAGCCAAGCCGCTCGCCCCCATCGCCAGTCCGATATCGCTCGACGACCAATGCCGAGTGCCTTTCAAGAAAACGGCGAGAAACGGCCCAATGCCGTCGCGCACATCGGCCATGAGGAAATTCAGCGCATCGAGCGCTCGCAGGCTGGTAGCCGAAGGCGCGCGGCGCACCTCGGCGGGCATGGCATCGTGCGCCCCGGCGTTCATCGCTTTCTCCCGTTTTCGTTGGGCTCGAGCGGCATGTCGAGCGACGCGCGGGGGGGTGGCATCGGCGCCCCCCCGCCTTGCATCGGTCCGCGCAGTCGTTTCTCGATGGACCGCCGAATTAGGCCTGCGGTGCGGGTTGCGTCTCCCGCTGCGCCTCGAGATCTGCCGCGTACGCGATTTCATCGACCTCCACGGTGCAGCCATCCGCGTTCTTCACGCCGTGCCCCCAAGCGTGGACCGAAGCGCCCTGCGTCAGATACTCCGCAAGTTCGGCGGCCGCGTGCGGCGGCATGCGAAGCGAGGTCCCGTCCTCGAGCAGCGCGCCGCGTAGCTCGCCCTTGGGACCATGCAGCGACATCGCGACCGTCCCGACAATATCCATCGGTGCCGGCTCCCCTGCCGCTTTCTCGTGCCGCTTTTCGTGCCGCTTCTCGTGCCGCTTTTCGGATTCGTGATCGGGGCCTTCGTCGACCATCGTTTCGCCGCCGGCCACGCCGATCGATACGGCCGCGATCATGTCCGCCGCGCGCGGCTTGACACCTCGAACGGTCACGATGTCGCCGGGTGCCACGCGCGCCACAATCCGCGCGCCGAGGTGCGGCGGGAAGTGGACTTGCCTGCCGCCGTCCAAAATGCATCCGTCGGGCTCGCCGTGCGGGTTGAGCAGAAACTGCGTGACCCTGCCCTTCGTTTCGGGCAGGCATGCGGGATCGATCCAGTGCATGTTCGTTCTCCTAAGGTTGGGAAAGAGGCTGCGCTGCAATCATTGCAATGGTTATGCCATCTGCCACGGCACGACGGCACAAGGAATGCGCGAGGGGCCCGGCGCCGCAAGCGTCCGGTTGCTTGACACGCGGTGTCGCGTTCGTTGACGGCGCGCGCTACGCGAGCCCGAGGCTCGCCAGCTTCGTGTAGAGCGACTGCCGGCTGATGCCGAGCCGGCGAGCGGCATCGGCGCGATTACCGTTGGCCAGCGCCAGCGCACGAACGATCATCGCGCGTTCGATGCGCTCGATCGCCTCGGGCAGCGAAAGATCGGCAAAGTCGGCCGGCAGCGCCGATTGCGCGTCAGCCGGCGAAGGCCCTTCGAGGAAGGCGAAGTCGTCGCCCGTAATCGTCGGCCCCGGTGCAAGCGAACAGACGCGATCGATGGCGTTCTTCAGTTCTCGCACGTTGCCCGGCCATGGATGGCCGATCAGGCGCCGTTGCGCCTCGGCGGAAAGATGCATCGGGCGATGCGTGCCCTTTGTCGCAGCCGTCAGGAAGTGCTCGGCCAGCGGCAGAATATCGGCGATGCGTTCGCGCAGCGGGGGCAATTGCAAAGGAATGACGTTCAGGCGGTAGAGCAAGTCCTGGCGGAATTCGCCTGCCCCGACCATCGCATTCAGATCGCGATGCGTCGCGGCCACCACGCGCACATCCACCGCCACCGTTCGCGTCGTTCCGAGCGGGGTGACCTGCCGGTCTTGCAGCACGCGCAGGAGCTTGGCCTGCATCGCGGGCGGCATGTCCCCGATTTCGTCGAGAAACAGGGTGCCGCCGTTCGCTTCGACGATACGGCCCGATCGCTCGGCCACGGCGCCGGTGAACGCGCCCTTGCCATGGCCGAACAGTTCGCTCTCGAGCAGCTCGTGCGGAATCGCCGCGCAGTTCACGGCGACGAACGGACCGTCGCGGCGCCGGGACGCCTCATGCAGCACCCGCGCGGCAACCTCCTTGCCGGTTCCCGTCTCGCCCGTGACAAGCACCGTCGCATCGGTTGCGGCCGCGCGGCCCAGGCGCTTTTGGACCGCCCGCGCAGCTTCGCTCACGCCGAGCAGCCTAGGTCGGTCCGAGCCGGACGCTTCCGCGAACGACGCTTGATCGGAGCGAGCCGCAAGCGGTTGGCTGGCGCAGAACACGCGCTCCAGCAACGCGGCAATATCGGCGCGCCCAACGGGTTTTGTCAGATGCTCGAACGCGCCGAGCCGCATGGCGCCGATCGTGTTGTCGCTGGTGGCATGGGCCGTCAGCATGACGACCGGTATCGCCTGCAATGCAGCGTCCCCGCGCAACTCGTCAAGCACGCCGAGACCGTCGAGCCCCGGCAGCCGGAAGTCGAGAAAGATGCAATCGGCTTGCTGCCCGCTACGCAGCGCGTCCAGGGCCGCTTCGCCCGATACGGCTTGTACGACGCGATGCCCGAGATCGGACAGCGTTTCCGCCAGCCCCTCGCGGAAGGCGTCGTCGTCGTCCACTACGAACAGGGTTGCCATGGGACCTCGATCACGAAACATGCGCCGCCGTTGGGCGGATCGTCAAGATAGGCACGGCCGCCGTGTGCCACCGCCACCTCGCGAACGACGGCAAGCCCGAGACCGGATCCGTCGGGGCGGCCCGTGACGAACGGCTCGAATATACGATCGCGCTGATCCGCCGGTACGCCAGGCCCGTCGTCGAATACTTCGATGCGTAAAGCGAATGGCTCCGCCGTATCGTCGCGCCGCACGGTTACGGTGACGTTGCCCCCTTCGCTCGCGTGGCGCAGCGCATTGACCAGCAAGTTGTCGAGCGCACGCCGGAGCTGATCGGCATCGAATGCCGGCAACGGCGGCGGGGAGCCGGCCGGCTCATCGAGCTTCGCGACGAGCGCCAGCCGCACACCGCGCCGACGCGCCAACTCATCGTGCGAATCGATCGCGTCCGCCAGCCATTGCGCCAAATTCACGGCTTGCGGCCGGATGGTAATGGGCTGCGTCAGCGCGAGAAGACTGGCGATCTGCGTTTCGATCCGTCCGATCTGATCGAGAATGAAGCGAAGCGCGCTCTCGCGCCGCTCGCTATCGCCCGCCAATGCGTTTTCCGCTTTGAGCCGCATCGCGCCCGCCGGATTGCGTATCTCGTGAGCGACTTGCGCAGCCAGCTTGCCCAACGCGCTGAATCGCTCGGCGCCGGCAAGTTTGTCTCGGAGATCGCCGGCTTGTTGCCGCAGTAAATCGGCACGCGCGGCATAGCGGTTCAATGCATCGACGATCCCGTCCAGTTCGGGCTCGCCGACGCGAGGTAGGCGGACGTTGTGCCCGCTAGCGTGTTCCGACGACAGCGCCGCTTCGAGTCGCGCAAGATCGCGGCGCCAGCGACGCAACGCGAGCGCAATGACGATGGCGACCACAAGAATGACGGCGAGCACGACGGCCAATCCCGCGGCGAGCAGTTGGCCGTGCGGCCCGAGCGGGGGACGCGCGCGCGTCAGCATCCATGCCAATACGCCCGGTTCGACATGGACCGGACAGGCTGCAGCGACGACCGCCTCGGGTCCGTTGCGGATGACGTCGGTCACCGCGGTGCCCCTGGCCGCGGCCACCTGCACGGTCCGCACAATCAGCGGCGTTTCGGCTTGCGGAACGTCGCGTTTGATGCCGCTGCCTTCGTACGTTGGAAAGGCGTAGGCGAGGAATCCGTTAGACGTTGGGCCGCTCCCCGCCGGCGGGGCCCCTTGATCCGACGCGGCGCGGCTTGGGGCGGCGGTCCAAAACCCGCCCTCGACGCCCTTCGCTTGCGCGAGCACGGTATCCAGCGCGGCGCGCATGACGTCCGTATTGCCGGGCGGCCCCGACAAGGAGAGCGAGAGAGCGTAGCGCGAAGCCGCCGCTTCACAGGCGGCCGCGGCTTGCTGCCGCGCGCCGGCGATCTGCTGGCTCTCGGCCGACATGGCCATGAACCAAACGGTGGCGACGAGCATGGCGCACAGCGCGGCCACCAGTGCCCATAGCGCGACGAGCTGTGTCGTGAATGAAGGTCGCTTCATCGGGACAAGAGCCGTGGGGACAGGTGCAAGCATACGACAAAGTTCGGCGCGGCCCTCGATCCCCTCGAGCGCCTAGATGACCTATCGTTATCCAACGTGACGTACCATCGTGTGGCATGCCGTTAGCCACCCCTGGGCACCAGGCGCAATCCAAGCAATCCAAGCAACACGAGCGCCATCATCGCCGAAGCGGCCCAAAAAGGACATCCCGAGAGCCCCGGCGCGGCGCCCGAACGCGTCGACCATGCGAACACGAGGCCGAACGCCAACGGCCCGATGACGGACGCGGCGCCCTGCACCGCCTGAACGAGCCCTTGCAACCGCGCTTGTTCGCTTTCGCCGACACGACGCGTGAGCAAGCCCTGTACCGCAGGCATGAATACGTTGTGCAGCGCGAAGAAGGGAACGGCAAGCAGATATTGCCACCCGGCCGCGGCGCAACCGAAGCCTGCATAACCGAGCATTGCAGCCGCCGCGCCGATCGCGGCCGCGCGGCGTTCGCCCACGCGCGCGACAACCGGACCGACGACCCCGGTCTGCACGATGGCCCCGATGCCCCCGCTCAACATCATCACGCAGCCGACCGCGGCCGCGCTCCAGCCATAGCGGTAGCCGCCGTAAAGCACGAAAATCGACGGCCCGACCATCCAGGCCAACGTGAACAGTGCGCAGAGCACGAACAGCACGCGCAAATCGCCGTGCTCGCGCAACAGCCGAAAGGCGCCGAAAGGGTTCAGCTTGCGCGGATCGAGCCGTGCGGCCCGATGCGCCGGCTGCAGCGATTCGGGCAAGACGAACGCACCGTATAACGCATTGAGCGCCGTCACCACGCCGGCCACGTAGAACGGGACGCGCAGATCGATACTCGCCAGCAATCCCCCCACTGCCGGGCCGGCCAGAAAGCCCAGGCTCAACGCCGCCCCGATGCGCCCGAACGCGCTCGCCCGGTCCTCCGGCGCGGTGACATCGGCGATATACGCGTTGGCCGTCGCAAAACTGGCGGACGTCATCCCGTTGACGATCCGCCCGACCAGCAGCCAAACGAGGCTCGGCGCGAGCGCCATGATGAAGAAGTCCGATGCCAGTCCGCACAACGAAATCAACAACACGGGCCGGCGCCCGATGCGATCGGACAGCGCGCCCAGCGCGGGCCCGCAGACAAACTGCATGGCGCCCCACGCCACGCTGAACAACGTGCACCACTGCGCGGCGCGCGAAGTGTCGCCCTGCGTGAATGCCTTGATCAAGTTCGGTAATACCGGCAGGACGATCCCGAACGAAACCGCATTGAGCAGCGCGGTGGCGAAGATGAAGGCGAACGCGGCTCGCGCCGGGACGGGCGTGGAAACCGGTGCCGATGCGTTCATGAAGGTATGCGTTCCGCGCTCGGTAGCGCCGAAGATACGCCGCCACGAGACGAATCGCGCAACGATTCGACGGCTTGCAAGAATGCGGCGACCGCTAAGGCATCCACCGTCTCGTCGCCATATTGCCGCGCCACCGCCTCGGCTAGCCGCGTGCCGTCCCGCAGCACGGATCGAAGCCCCGCTGCGCCGTCTTCGCACGCAGCAGCATGTTCGGCGATCGGCCGTAGCTCCTCGGCAAGCGCGCTCAAACGGCATCCTGCCGGCCGCGCTATCGCGCTCAACGCCGGCTGGCGACCGATCCATTCGTCGAGTGCGGCCAATGTCAGTACGCATGCGCCCCACGTCCGGCCATTCGCGAGAAAGCGTTCGGCGCCGGCGACCAAGTCCAGCCGCTCGGGCGTCAAGACCATCCGCTCGAATGTCTTCAGCCGATCGACGGCATACAAGTTCGGCAACGCGCGCATGGCATTGTGCGCGGCGACAATCTGCCTCCATCGCGGCGCCCACCAGAAATTGACCGAGACCGCCACGCCAGGCGATCGCACGTGATGCCACCAAAACGCCGGCAAAAACAGTAGCTCGCCGGGCTGCATCGCAAAGCGATCGGCCTGTGCCCGCGCGAAATGCGGATGACGATCCAGTGCGGGATTGTCGAGGTCCACGTTCGACAAATGCGAGGTGGCCGAGTCATGGTGATAGGGATAAAGATGCTCGCTATCGCTCGGCGCGAACAGCGTGAATTCCTTGGTGCCGTACAGCTGCGCGAAAAAGTTGTTCGAATTGTCGAAGTGAAGCTGCGTGGCCGTGCGGCGGCCGAACCATAGGTTGATCGCCGGGCGTTCTTGGGCGATCCACGACGGAATGACGACATCGTCGAGCAGTTCGGGCAGCTTGTCCGGGATCGATTGCTGCATCACGTAAAGCGGGTCGCCGTCATCGGGGTCCAGGAGCCGCCGCGCGGCTTCGCCGAATTCCATTTCACGGTTGTCGAACACGTTCGAGCGCGCCCCGTCGTCGGATGGAGCGAACCGATAGCGTCCGTCTTGTGCGCGGCTAGATACGATTCGTCGATTCGTCGCGACACGCGCCAGCGCCTCCGGCGTCCAGCGCGTCCCCACTTGCCAGCCCGTCAATGCGTCGGTGACGATCGCGGGCCTACCTTGCTCGAAAAAATCGCTCGAAAATTCCCTGCTGCTCACTCTTGCGATCATCTTGCTTCTCCTCGCTCATGATGGCGTTTCGGTTTCGTTATTCGACAATGCTGCCCATCGCCAACTGCTCGCAAATTGCCCGTCCGAGTACGTCGGCGTGGAACTTGACGATCGTCTCGTGATCGCCCGGGATCGTCACGACGTCGATACGCGCGGAGTCCAGGACGGCATCCCAACCCAACCGTGCGGGCAGCGTCGGGTGCCCTTCCAGCGGCGTGATCGAGGTGTCTTGAGCGGCGAAGACACATGCGCGTGCGTCGATCGGCTTCGGCTTCCAGCGGTTCATCGCCAGCCCATGCGCCACCAATCGTTCGAGAAATTGGCGGTTTTCGTCGGCCGACTCGTAAGACAGGTGCCACAGCGGCCGACTGCTCTGCCTGCGCTGCTCGATGGCCTGCACGATCAGCTCGATCAGTTCCGCGGCACTTGAGACGCCTTCGAACGCGATCGTCGCCGGATCGAAGTCGGTGAAGTTATTCACCGCGAATGAATACAACGCCAGCACGGCGGCCCGATCGGCATCGCCGCGCGTCGAATGCGCCGGCAAGGTCGTATCGAAGAGCCCGAGAAATTCGATCTCGTCGCCCTGTGCCGTCAGCTGCGTCGCGATTTCGTAGGCGATCAGCCCGCCGAAGGACCATCCCGCGAGACGATACGGGCCGATGGGTTGAATGCGCTTCATGATGCCGATCGCGCGTGCGGAGATCGCCTCCATCGTTCGCGGCGGTTCGACACCAAGACGCGTCGGCGGCAAGCCATACACGGGAATGTCGGGATCGATGTGCTCGGCCAAATGGCCGAAGTACCACGAATAGCCCTGTAGCGTATGCATCAAGAACAGCGGACGGCGCGTGCCCGCCGTGTTGAATGCAACGAAATCGGCCTCGGGTCCGGTTCCTTCGTTGCCGCTCGGGGCGCCCCCTTGCGCTCTGGCCCGCTCCGCTTGGACGAGACGCGCCAGCGCTTGCACGGTACGCGTGTCGAATAGGCTGCGTACGGTGAGCCGCACGTGCAGCGTTTTCCCGAGGCGCGCCATGACCTGCGCGGCCATCAACGAATCGCCGCCGAGCGCGAAGAAATTCTCGCGCCGCCCGATCCGTTCGATACCCAAAGCCTCGCACCAGTGTGTTGCGATCGTCGTTTCGATCGGCCCTTGCGGCTCCTCGGCGGCCGCGTCGGTCTGCGCCGCTGCGGCACCGATATCGATCGCTGCCAAAGCGAGCCGGTCGAGCTTGCCGTTCGGCAGCTTCGGCATCGATTCGATTCGCACGAAGCGGCTCGGCACCATATGGGCGGGAACGCGATCGAGCAGCCAAGCATGCAACGCGTTGGCGTCGAACGGCATGCCCGGCCGAATCGCACAAAATGCGACGAGCCGGATCGCGCCGTCCACCTCGCGGCCCGTCGCCGCGGCGGCCGTGATGGCCGGATGCGCGGCTAAGGCGTGTTCGACTGCGGGCAATTCGACGCGCTGCCCGCGCACTTTGATCTGGAAGTCTTCCCTGCCGAGATGCAGCAATTGCCCGTCGGGCAGCCAGCGTCCAATGTCGCCCGTCCGCATCATCCGAGTGCCGTTCGGGTGCTCGACGTAGCGCTCGGCCGTCAGATCCGGCCGTCGCCAGTACCCCGGACCGACGCTCGCGCCTTCCACATACAGCTTGCCGACGGCGCCGACCGCGACGGGCATCAAGGCATCGTCGAGCACGTGCACGCGGGTATTCGCGATCGGGCGACCGGACACTACCGTGGCGGTCGTGCCGGCGAGCGCCGAGCCCGATGCGTAGCTGATATCGTTCAGCTCGCTACAGCCGTAGTTGTTGTGCAGTTGCGCCCATGGCATGCATTGAGCGAAGCGCTCGTACACGCGCCGGTTCAACGGCTCTCCGGCCGTGGTCACGTGACGTACGCTTTTCAGCCGATCCGCATAGTCGAGCAGCACGGCGAGATGCGACGGCACGAGGTTCAAGCGCGTGATGCGATAGTCGTGAACGGCCTGAGCAAAGGCCGGGGCATCCTTGACGACGATGTCGGGCAAGATCGCCTGCGGGATGCCGACGAGTAGCCCCGAGAGCATTTCCTTGATCGACGGCACAAACGACATCGACGTCTTCTGTCCGACGATCTCGTCCGGCGCGAAGGGGGTTCGCGTCCATAGCGCCTGCAAGCAGTTCAGCACCTGACGATGCTCGACCACCACGCCTTTCGGCTCGCCGGTCGAACCCGATGTGTAGGCGATATAGGCGATATCGCTCAGCCGCGCGGGCCGCGCTTCGAACGTTGCCGTCTCGCCCACCGATGCTTGCGGCTCGAGCACCAGCAGCTGGGCTGCCGCCTGTGCGTGCGCGGCGGCCAGCGCAGGTGTCGTCAACACGATAGCGGGCTGTGCGTCGAGCAACGTCCGCGCGACATACGCCGGCGGATACGACGGATCGATCGGCACGTAGGCGCAGTTCAATTTGAAGCATGCCAACACCGCCGCCAGAAAATCGGGGGAGCGCGGATGATGGAGCACGATCCGTTCACCCGGCCCGACCCCCTTGGCCTGCAGCGCATGAGCGATCGCGTCGGCGCGGCGATCGAGCTGCACGTACGTCGAACGCTCCCCCTCGAAGAGGCATGCTGTTGCATGCGGCCGTGCGGCAACCTGCCTTGCGAATAGATCGACGATCCCGGCTGCTTCGAATTTGCTGCTCGGTCCGCTCGCGCACGCGAGGAACCGGACCTCGGCCGGCGTCGATCGGCTCAGTGTCGAGAGTCGTGCATCGGGCGAGCCCACCAGTCGTTCGAGAAGATCCAGCCATACCCCGAGCAGGAGTTCGACGTCTTCGGCACGGAATCGTGCTCGGTCGAAATTCGCGACGATGGTCAAATCGGCGTGTTGACCAAAGAGTTCGATATCGAGCGCGGATTGCGCCGGTCGATCGACCGTCTGCGGCAGACTCTCGACGCTGAGCCCGTTGCTCCAGTCGCGCAAATCGACCGCAGGCACGCTCTGATGGCGCAGCATGATCGGCACCGGCGAGCGTCCGTCCGTCTGCCGCATTTCGGGGACGAGCGCGAGCATGCGTTCGAACGGCAGCGCCTGGTGTTCCAAGGCGCCGAGCACGACGTCGCGGCCCTGTTCGATCAACGCTCGACCGGTCGGGTCGCCCGACAAATCCAACCGCAATGGCAAGATGTTGACGAAGAAGCCGACGAGCGCTTCGAGTTCCGGTGCGTCGCGCCCGGCCGTCGTCGTGCCGATGCATAGATCGTCGCGTCCCGTGCGGCGCTTGCAGGCGATCGCGAACGTCACGAGGAACAGTGTGAATACGCTGGTGCGGTGCGCGGCGCTCAAATGAGCGATCGAACTGGCCAACGCGTGGGGAACCCGGCGATGTATCTGTCCGAGCGCACCCGGCTTGGCACTCGGCGCCGAATCGTCCGTGCCGAGATCGATCGGCCTATCGTAGCCGCGCAGCACGTCGGTCCAGTAGCGACGCTCGCGCGCCATGTCACGCAGCCGTTGCTGCCGAGCGTAATCGGCATATTGAATCGGCAGCGGCGGCAGCACCTGCGACGTGGCCGCTACGGTCTGGTCCGTATGCGCGGCATATAGCGCACGCAGATCGCGGATCAGCACGCTTAGCGACCACCCGTCGGACACGATGTGATGCATCGACAGCGACACGACATGACGGATCGGCGTCACACGCCATACGCGGACGGTGAACACCGGCCCTTGCTTCAGATCGAACGGCTTGCCTGCGTGCTGGGCGAGCGCGGCGGGCAGTTGGGCTTCGCTAGCCTCGTCGAACGCGATGGGTAGGGGCCGAGGGGGATCGACGATCTGCACCGGACTATCGGTGTCGGCATCGAAATCGAAGCGCGTGCGCAGCGGTTCGTGCCGCGCGACGAGCGCATCGACGGCGGCGCGTAGCGCGTCCAGCGAGAGCGGTCCGTCGAACGCGAGTGCCCCATGCATGTTGTAGGCGCTTCCGCCGTCGCGTTGCTGAATGAGCCACAACCGTTCTTGCACGTAGGAAAGCGGTAACGGTCCGGTACGACCTTCTATCGTCGGCACGCCGGTCTGTCCAGATTCGTCGGCGGCGTCCGCGGGCGCGTCGCTTTCGCCCGGTATCCCATGCGCGCCGAGGTGGGCAGCAAACGCCGCGAGATCCTTCGCCTCGAACAACGCCCGCAAGGTGGCGGCCGCGCCGAACACGGCACGCAGTCTGCCGATCGCCCGCACCGCAAGCAGCGAATGACCGCCGAGCGCAAAGAAATTGTCGTGCCGGCCCACGCGAGGCACGTCGAGCAAGTCGGCCCACACTTGTGCGAGCGCACGCTCGAGTTCGCCGACAGGTGCCTCGTAGGACGCGGCTGCGTCCGCCTCGAAACCTGGGACCGGCAGCGCGCGGCGATCGACCTTGCCGTTGAGCGTCACCGGTATCCGCTCCAGCGCGACGAACGCGGACGGCACCATGTAATCGGGCAGGCTCGCCCGCAGTTCGGTTTGCAGCGTGCCGACATCGCACGGGGTGCCGACGTAGTACGCCACGAGGCGATTGTCGCCGGCCGCATCCCTGTGCGCGAGCACGATCGCTTCGCGCAAGCCGTGGGCCGTCAACTTGGCTTGCACCTCGCCGGGCTCGACCCGGAAGCCGCGGATTTTCACTTGAGCGTCGTTACGTCCCAGGTATTCGATATTGCCGTCCGCGCGATATCGTCCCAGGTCGCCTGTCCGATACATGCGGGCGTTAGGCACCGGCGAGAATGGATCGGGCACGAAGCGCTCGGCTGTCAATTCGTCTCGATTCAAATAGCCGAGTGCGAGGCCATCGCCGCCCACGTAGATCTCTCCGGCGACGCCCACGGGCACCGGCCGGCGCGAGGCGTCGAGCAGATAGACGCGCGTGTTCGCGATCGGGCGGCCGATGGGCACGATCCGGTCGTCGGCATGCCGCGCGTTCAGTTCGTACGTCGTCGAAAACGTCGTCGATTCGGTCGGGCCGTAGCAATGGATAAAGTGTTGCGGCGGGCTATCGTGCAAGATCCGTCGAATCGAACGGACGTCGGCCGCATCCCCGCCCGTCAGCAGATAGCGCAACGTCGGGAACACGTCGGCCAGTGCCTCCACGTGCGCGCTCAGCAGGCCGGCAACGAGATGGAGCACGGTGACGCCCTCGGCGCGCAGCAATGCCGCCAGATCGGGAGGCGACAGCAGCACGTCGTGCGGTACGACCACGAGGCACGCACCGTTGAGCAGCGCGCCCCATACTTCCATCGTGCTGGCATCGAACGCCGGGTTCGAGGTGAAGGCGATCTTGTCGTTCGGGCCGAACGACGCGTAGCCGTTGTTCAAGACCAGCCGATTGATGCCGCGGTGCGCAATGACGACGCCTTTCGGCTCGCCCGTCGACCCCGACGTGTACATGATGTACGCCGGTGCCGGCATTCGTTCGGATACGGAACCCGCATCGAGTGCCAGCGTGGTGTCGCCGCTTGCCTTCAGTAGCGCGCCGACGTCGATGTCGATTCGCGCCGCACGGGCTTGCGCGGGCAGTTCAGCCCCTTCCCTTGTCAGCACACACGTCGCACCGCAATCGCTCAGCATGTAGCACTGACGCTGCGCAGGCGCGTTGCGATCCAGCGGCACATAAGTCGCCCCGCATTTGAGTGCGGCGAGCTGCGCGACGATCAGCGCCGCCGATCGATCGAGCAGCAGCGCCAAGCGATCGCCCGGTCGAATGCCCGAATCGATCAGGGTGCGGGCGAGCCGGTCGGCGCATCGGTTCAGTTGCGCGTAGGTCAGTGTGGCGCCAGTGTCGATAACGGCCGGCGCCTCGGGCGAGTGCAAGGCCATCCGTTCGAACAGGATGTGCACGGCCTCGTCGCGCGGGAAAGCACGTTCGGTCGCGTTCCAATCCGTCAGCAGTTGCGCGCACGCCTTCTCCGAGAGGATCGGTAGTTCCCGCATCGGCGTATCGGGACGATATTGGCGTTGGCCTTCCAATGCGTCCGCAAGCGCGTGCAGCGCGTGTTCGACATAGCCGCACAGGCGCGCCGGATCCTGGCCCGGCGCGAGCTGCGCCGTCAGTTCGAATGCATCGCGCAGGTCGTCGACGCTCAGCGCGCAGGGGTAGTTGGTCCGTTCCTCCCCGTCGAAAATATGGATGCCTTGCCAGGCGCCCTGCTCCGTCTGCGTCGAGGAACCGCGCGGCGCGCTATGACGGAAATTGAGCAGCGCGCTGAATAGCGGCATCGGCGGAGCGATGGCGCCGCACCGCTGCGCGAGCGCGAGCGATGCGTGCTCGTGGCCCAACAAGTCGGACAATCGACGATGCGTCTGTCGGATGGCATCGCGTACCGCCGTGTCCCCTAGTTCGATCCGGATCGGCAGCGTGTTGATGAATAAACCGAGCGCTCGCTCCACGTCGGCGCGCGCTTGCCATCGCCCGAGCAGCACGGTACCGAACACGACGTCTTCCCGCCCCGACAAGCGCCCCAGTACTTGTGCCCAAGCCAGATGGAACACACTGGCCACCGTGACGCCAAGGGCACGCGCCAACCGGCGCAGCCGGCTCGATAGATCGGCATCCAAGCGACGTCGCGCCTCGCGGACGGACCCATCGTCGTTGCCGACATCGACGAGACCGTACGGCAAGGTCGGTTCGTCGACATCGGCAAGCATTTGCTTGAAGAACGCTTCGTCGTCGCGCTCGTCGGCGTCAAGGCGTGCGCGCGCGACATACTCGCGCAGCGGCGACGGCGGGGGCAAGCTGCCCGCATCACCGAGCAACTGAGCGCGAACCTCGGTCAACAGGATTTCGATGCCCGTATGATCGAGCACGATGTGATGGAACAGCAGCACGCCGAGCCACCGCCCCGACGCCGGATCGCACGCGACATGCAGCGCCATCGCGGGCGCTAGACGCAGGTCCAACCGGTAGTGTCGCGGATCGACTCGTTGCGCGAGTTGGGCATGAATGTCGCCGTCGCCCGCGTCGAGCGACACCTCGTGCACGGGCAGCGCCGCACGGCGATGGACCACCTGTACCGGTTCGCGCAAGCCCTCCCAGGCAATGGACGTCCGCAACACGTCGTGGCGATCGATCGTCGCTTGCAATGCAGCGATGAAGCGTTCGAGCGCGGCGAGGTCGTCGCACGCGAAACGCGCTTGCAGCAAATAGGCGTCGCCGCGTTCGGCACTCAGATGGTGATAGAGCACGCCCTCTTGCAATGGCAGCAGCGGGTAGATGTCCTGAACGTTCTGCGCCCCACCCGGCACGCTAGCGACGATGGACTCGATCTCTCGCTCCGCCAGCGTCACGAGCGTCAGCATCTCCGGAGCAATATGTTCGGCGGCGTCCGGGATCAGATTCGGCGGTATGGCGGCGTCTCGGGCACCGCGGCCGCCGCATGCGGACTCGATATCTTCGGCCAGCGCACGGAGCGTGGGTGCGGCGAACAGTGCACTGACCTCGGTGTTCAAACCCGCCTGCCGCAACCGTTCGATCAGGGAAACCGCGAGCAGCGAATGCCCGCCCAGTTCGAAAAAGTTGTCGTACCGGCCGACTCGCTCGACGCCGAGCATCGCCGCCCACACACGCGCTAGCGTCTGCTCCACCTCGGTGACGGGCGGCGCGAAGTTTTGCATGGCGGCCTCGCTCGCGCCCGGCGCGGGCAGCGCCTTGCGGTCGAGTTTGCCGTTGGCCGTCAGCGGCAACGCGGGGATCGCGACGAACGCGTTGGGCACCATATGGCGAGGCAGATCGCGCAGCGCGACATCGCGCATGGCCGGTTCGCGTTCGATCCCGCCCCCGCCCGTGTAATACGCCACGATGCGCAGCTCGCCGGGCAGATCCTCACGCACGATGACGGCCACTTCGCCCACGCCCTCCACCGCGCTCAATACGGCTTCGATCTCGCCCAGTTCGACGCGGAAGCCGCGGATTTTGACTTGATCGTCGTTACGCCCCAGATATTCGATCGTGCCATCGGGCAACCATCGGCCCAGATCGCCAGTTCGGTACATCCTGGCCGCTGGCGCGGACCCGAAGGGGTCGGCGACAAACTTTTCCTCGGTCAGTTCGGGGCGATTCAGGTAGCCGCGCGCCACCTGTCCGCCGCCGATATGGATTTCGCCTGCAATCCCGATCGGCGTCGGCTCGCCTCGGGCATCGAGGATATAGACGAACGTGTTGGCGATCGGACGGCCAATCCCGACGACGGCATCGTCGAAGCACACGGCGCCGGAGGTGGCGACGACGGTCGCCTCGGTCGGGCCGTAGTTGTTGACGACCACCTGCCCTCGCGCGAGCCCATCGAGCGGGCGCTTCAACCGTTCCCCGCCCACCAGGACCGTTCGAACGCCGGGATTGCCGCGCCCGGTGGCATACGCGAGTTCGGCGAGCGGGGTGACGAGGAAGCTGACGTCGACCGGCTGCTCACGCCACCAATCGAGGAGTTTTTCCGGATCGCCGGCCGTCGCCGCGGGCGGTAGGAGCAAGGTGGCTCCGCTGCATAGCGTCGGCCAAATCTCCCATGCGGCCGCATCGAAGCCCACGCCGGCCATGGCCGTGGTGCAATCCCCCGGTTGCAGGGAAAACTCGGCGATGTGCCATTGCACCAGATTCAGCAAATGGCGATGCTCGACCATCACGCCTTTCGGCTGTCCCGTAGAGCCCGACGTATAGATCACGTAGACCAAGTCGCAAGCCGCCGGTTCGGGCAGATCGATCGACACAGAGGGCGCGGAAGGCACGGAAGCCAAAAGCGTCGCCTCCTCCCTACCCAGGACGTTGTCGATATCGATCGTGGGCACGCACACGGCATCGAAGCGATCTGCCGTGCGGGCATGAACGAGCAGGGCCACGGGACCGCTATCGTCCAGCATGTAGCGCAGCCGTGCAGCGGGATAGCTCGGATCCATGGGAACATAGGCGCCGCCAGCCTTGATGACCGCCAGCAGCGCAACGATCATTTCCGGACTGCGTTCGACGCAGATCGCGACGCGCGCGTCTCGCGTCACGCCCTGCGCGATCAGGCGTTGTGCGAGACGGTTCGCGCCAGCGTCCAACTCGCGATAGCGGTACGCCCGATTCTCGTAGCGCAGCGCCACGGCGTCCGGTGTCCGGCAGGCCGCGCGTTCGAACAGCGCACGCACGGTGCCGTCCTGCGGATAGCGCGTCGCCGTTGCGTTGAAGCCGCCCAGCAGCGCGTGCCGCTCGTGCTCGGGCAAAATCGCCAACGCGTGCATCGGGGTTGGCGGCGCATGCTCGAGTGCGTCGCACAGGCTCGCAAGGGCTTGCGCCATATAGCCGGACACGCGCGCGGCATCGATGCCGTCGACGGCCTGTACCGTCATCGACAATCCGTCGCCCCAATCGTCCACCGACAACACGAGCGGGTAGTTGGTCCGTTCGTGCGCATCGATCATCTCGATCCCGCGCCGCTCGGATGGCTTCGCATCGGCCGGCGTCGGCGTTTGGCTATGGCGATAGTTCAGCAAGGCGCCGAAGAGCGGCGACGATGCGGGCACGCCGCTACACCGCTGCGCGAGCGCGAGCGAAGCATGTTCGTGCTCGAGCATCGAGGCGAGCCGGCTCGCCGTCGACTTGACCGCTGCGCGCACGTCGGACGCGCCGACATCGACGCGCAACGGCAATGTATTGATGAACAAGCCGACCGCCCGCGCGGTATCGCTGCGGTTTTGAAAGCGGCCGAACAGCACGGTCCCGAACACGACGGTATCCGTGGGGCCGCCGAGCACCGACAGCACGCGCCCCCAGGCCGCATGAATCAGGCTGGCCGCGCTGGCATCGAGCGCGCGCGCTTGAGCGCGTATCCGTTCCGCCAGCGCCGACGGCACGGCCAGCCGATGTTCCACGACGGCGCCGCCATCGCCCAGCACTTCGGCCCGGCCGTACGGTAGCGTCGGCTCGTCCACGTCGCCCAGCATGTGCCGGAAAAAAGCCTCATGCTCGGCTGCGCCGATTCCGAGCTTCGCTTGAGCCACGTAGTTCCGGTAAGGCATGGGGTGCGGCAGTTGCGCAGCCGGATCGGCCAGCAGGGCCTGCAGTTCCTCTTGCACCACCGCGAGCGCCGCGTGGTCGAGCACGAGGTGGTGGAACATCAAAAGCGCCACCCATCGCCGGCGAGTTTTTTCATAGGCGAAAGCCACGCGCAGCAGCGCGGGACGCCTGACATCGATTCGCGTATGGCGGGTATCGAAGTGCGACCGCAGCGCGGCGACGACATCGCCGTCGGCCGGTGCGAGCGCGAGCGAGTGCACCTCGAGCGGCGCATGCCGCCACACCACTTGCACCGGCGCCTCGAGCCCTTCCCAGACGAAGCCGGTTCGCAACACGTCGTGCCGCGCGATGACACGTTCGAGCGCCGCGACGAAATCGTCGAGCAGTGCGCGGCGCTCGAAGCAGAACGTCCCTTGGCTCAGGTAGGGATCGCCTTTCGTTGTCGATAAATGATGGTAGAGGATCCCCTCCTGAAGCGGGGCAAGCGGATAGATGTCTTGAACGTTCGACGCGCCGCCGGGCACCTGGGCCACGATCGAATCGATCGCCGCCTGCGAAAGATCGACGAGCGTAAGCATGGCGGGCGTAATGCGCTGCGCACCCGCCGGAACGAGATTCGGCGGGATCGCCGGTTCCGGGCTGGCCGTGGTGACATGCTCGGCCAGTTCGGCGAGCGTCGGCGCCGAAAAGAGCAGCCGGATTTGCGCATGCAGGCCCACCCGCCGCATCCGCTCGATCAGCGCGATCAACAGCAGCGAATGGCCGCCGAGTTCGAAAAAGTTGTCGTGCCGGCCGATCCGATCCACCTTCAGCAATGACGCCCAGATCGACGCCAAGGTCTGCTCGCGGCCTTCGCGCGGCGCTTCGTAGCGCACGTGCCCGTAGGCGGCGCGCTCGGGCGCCGGCAGTGCCGCGCGGTCGAGCTTGCCGTTCGGCGTCAATGGGAACGCGTCGAGCCGCACGTAGGCCGACGGCACCATGTAGTCGGGCAGGCGCTCGGCGAGCGATGCGCGTAGCGTGTCCGTGTCCGTCGCCGTGCCGGTCACATAGGCCACGAGCCGCTTGTCGCCACCCGCCTCCTCGCGCGCCACGACGACGGCCCCATCGACGCCCGCGACCTCCGACAGTCGCGCTTGAATCTCGCCCAGTTCGATTCGAAAACCCCGAATCTTGACTTGGTCGTCGTTGCGGCCGACGTACGCGATATGGCCGTCGGGCAGCCATCGGCCCAGGTCGCCGGTGCGATACATACGGGCACCCGGCATGGTTGCAAAGGGATCGTCGACGAATTTTTCCGCCGTCAACTCGGGCCGATTCCAATACCCGCGCGCGACCTGCGCACCGCCGATGTGAATTTCGCCCGCGATACCCTCCGGCACCGGATGACCGTGCGCATCGAGCAGATAGATCCTCGTATTGCTGATCGGCCGGCCGATAGGCGGATGCTCGGCGAAGCTCGATCGTTCGCCTGCGCCTGCGCCTGCGGCCGTCCACGCCGTGACGTCCACGGCCGCTTCGGTTGGGCCATAAAGGTTATGAACCGTGCCGGCAGGCAAGACCTCGTGACAACGCCGCAGCAGATGCCCCGGCAGCGCTTCCCCGCTGCACACGACATGAGACAGGCTCGTGCATCGCGCGGCCCGCGCGCTCTCCAGGAACGCTTGCAGCATCGACGGCACGAAGTGCGCGATCGTGACGCGCTCGCGTTCGATCGCCTCGCATAGATAGATAGGATCCTTGTGCCCCTGAGGGCGGGCTAGGACCAATTGCGCGCCGGCTAGCAGCGGCAGAAAGAACTCCCAGACCGAGACGTCGAAGCTGAACGGCGTTTTCTGCAAAACCACGTCGTCAGCGCGAACGTCGAGCGCGTCCTTCATCCATCGCAGCCGGTTGACGACAGCATGATGTTCGTTCATCACCCCCTTGGGACGGCCCGTCGATCCCGACGTATAAATGATGTACGCGAGATCGTGGGCGCCTAGGCCCGGCACGATCGGCGGCACCGCCATCGCAGCCGAGATCGGAAACCCGCGCTCGCCGAAGCCGCTAATATCGAGCGTCGGCACGGCGGCATCCGCGAACACGTTCGCGGTCTGCGGCTGGATCAACAAGACCGCGGGCTGGCTGTCATCGAGCATGTAGGACAGCCGCTCTTGCGGATAAGCCGGGTCCAAGGGTATATAAGCGCCCCCGGCCTTCAGAATCGCCAACAGCCCGACGACCATCTCGGGGCTTCGCTCGACGCAGATCGCCACGCGCGCGCCGGCCGTCACGCCACATTCGGCCAGACGATGAGCCAGCGCGTTGGCGCGTTCATCGAGCATTCGATACGTGTAGCTTTGGGCTTCGTAGCGGATCGCGATCGCATCGGGCGTACGCCGCGCCTGGCATTCGATCAGCCCATGCACCGTCTCCCCTTGCGGATACGGCATGGCAGTCGCATTGAACGCATCGAGCAACCGTTCGCGTTCTTCGGCCGGCAGCACCGGCAACGCGTGCGTGGCCGAGCCCGGTGCCGATTCGAGCGCATCGCACAGCCCATCGAGCGTTTGTAGAAGATAGCCGCACACGCGCGCAGCGTCGATCCCTTCAGCCGCCTGTGCCGTCAATGAGAACGCGTCGCCCCGATCGTCGACGGACATGACGAGCGGGTAATTCGTGCGCTCGACGAAATCGAGGATATCGATGCCTTCCCAATCGAGCGGCGATCCGGACGCGTCCGTGCCGGAATCGGCATCGCCGTGCCGAAAGTTGAGCAACGCACCGAACAGCGGGAGCGGAGCCTGCACCCCGCTGCATCGCTGTGCAAGCGCGAGCGTCGCCTGCTCGTGCGACAGCAGCGCACTCAAGCGCGCATGCACAGCCCTCACGGCGTCGCGCACCGGCAATGATCCAACGTCGATCCGAACCGGCAAGGTATTGATGAACATGCCCATCGCACGTTCGACGTCGCCGCCCGAGAGCAAACGCCCCATCAGCACGGTGCCGAAGACGACGTCGTCGCGGCCCGACAGCGCCCCCACCACGCGTGCCCAGGCCAGGTGATGGAGACTGGCGACGCTCACGCCCAGCGCCTTTGCATGACGGCGCACGCGTGCGGTCGAGGCCGGCGGCAGGATGCGTGTCGCCTCGCGCACGCCATGACCGTCGCCGCGCACGTCGGCGATACCGAACGGCAGCGTAGGTTCCGTCACATCCGCCAACATCTCGCGGAAGAACGCAGCATGAAATGTCTCGTCGGCGCGAGCGCGCGTCTGTTCCACATAGCGACGATACGCAAGCTGTGGAGGCAACGCGTGGCCGTCGCCGCGCATGATGCGCGCCACTTCTCGACGCAACAACCGCAGCGACGTGGCATCGTCGATCAAATGGTGAAACAGCAAGACGGCATACCACGTGTCGCTATCCAGCGAGCGCGCATAGGCGATCTTCATCAACGGCGCACGGGCCAGATCGAACCGCACCCGCCGCGGATCGAAGCGCGCTTTCAACTGCTCCGATGCGCTCTCGCCATCGCCCCCGCTATCGCTATCGCTATCGCCCGAGAGAATCACCTCTTCGGTTTGCAGGCTGGCATGCCGCAATACGACTTGCATCGGCTCGTCGAGCCCTTCCCAAATGAAGAGGGTGCGCAAGACATCGTGCCGCGCAACGACTTCCTGCAACGCCGCGATCAACGCGTCCAATCGGGCCCGGCTATCGATACCGAGCACGACGCGAATGAGGTACGGGTCGCCTTCGGCGGCCGTCAGATGGTGATACAGGATGCCTTGCTGTAGCGGCGCGAGCGGATAGATGTCTTGGATATTGGCGCTGCCGCCCGGCACGCGCGCCGCGATCCGATCGATCGCGGCTTGCTCTAGCCCGGCGAGCGGCAGCATCTCCGCCGTGATTCGCGTGCAGCCCTCGGGAATGCGGCTATCGGCCGCCTCAGGTGCCGTGGCGGTGCCGACGGCCGCGGCGAGGGCCGCCAGCGTCGGCTGGCCGAACAGCACGCGGATGTCGGCGCGCAACCCTTCCCGTCGCATCCGTTCGATCAGGCTGACAGCCAGCAACGAGTGCCCGCCCAGCTCGAAGAAGTGATCGTGGCGGCCCACGCGCTCCACGCGCAGCACGTCGGCCCATATCCGAGCAAGGGCTTGCTCGCGTTCGCCTTGCGGCGCTTCATAGCCGCTCGATCGAAGCTCGTCGTCCGACGGCGCCGGCAACGCTCGCCGATCCAGTTTGCCGTTTGGCGTCAATGGAAAGCGCTCGAGGTGCACATAGGCGCTCGGGATCATGTAATCGGGCATGCGGGATCGCGCGTGTTCACGCAATGCCGCGGGCTCGCGATGCGAGCCGATGTAATAGGCGACGAGCCGCTTGTCGCCCGCCCGGTCTTCGCGCGCGAGCACGATCGCCTCGGACACACCCTCGGCCTGCGCCAAGGCTGCTTCGATCTCCCCCAGTTCGATCCGAAAGCCGCGTACTTTGACTTGATCGTCGTTCCGCCCCAGATATTCGAGGCTGCCGTCGGCCAGCCAACGCCCCACATCGCCGCTGCGATAGAGCCGCGCGCTCGAAGCGGCATCGAACGGATGACGCACGAATCTGGCCTCGGTCAGCGCGGGACGATTCAAATAGCCGCGTGCGACGCCGGCTCCTCCGACGTATAGCTCGCCCTCCACCCCGATTGGGACCGGCCGCATCTGCGCGTCCAACACATGAACCTGCAAGTCCGGGATGGGCGTACCTACCGAATTGGCGGCAGGCCGCTCGCCGCCGTCGACGTCTTCCGGGCCGATCGGCCGGTACGTCACATGGACGGTCGTCTCGGTGATGCCGTACATATTGACGAGTTGCGTATCGACATTGACGTCCCGCTCGAACCACGGCGTCAACATCGACACTTCGAGCGCCTCGCCGCCGAAGACGACCGTGCGCAAGCGATGGCGACGCGCGTTCTCGCCCTGCGCCGCGATCAGTTGCCGGAACGCGGTGGGCGTTTGATTGAGGACCGTGACGCCCTCCTCGCACAGCAGGGCATAACACTCGCCGGGAGACCGGCTAACCAGATAGGGGACGATAACCAATCGCCCGCCCTGCAGCAGCGCGCCCCATATCTCCCAGACCGAAAAATCGAAGGCGAACGAATGGAACAAGGCCCAAACGTCGTCGGCACCGAACCCGAACCAAGCGCCCGTCGCGTCGAACAAGCGCACGACGTTCCGGTGCTCGATCATCACGCCTTTGGGTTGCCCCGTGGAACCGGACGTGTAGATGACGTAAGCGAGCCGATCGGCGCCGTGGTTCCCCGCATCGAGGTTGCCGGCCAGCGCCGACGGCCCCGACCGATACCGTTCATCGTCCAGATCGAGCACCGGCACCTTGACGTTGGCGGACGATACCGGCTCGCGTGTCGCGGCCTGGACGAGCACGGCAACGGGTGCGCAATCGTCCAACATCCAGGCAAGGCGTTCGGGCGGATAGGCCGGATCGAGCGGTACATAGCCGGCCCCCGCCTTCAGAATCGCGAGCAAGCCGACGATCGTCTCGATGCCGCGCTCGGCGCAAATCGCCACGCGATCGTCGGCGCCTACGCCGAGGGACACCAGATGCCGCGCTAGCCGGTTGGCACGCGCGTTCAGCTCCGCGTAAGTCAGCGAACGACCGACGAATGTCAGCGCCACCGCGTCCGGTTGGCGCGCAGCGATCCGCTCGAAGCGCGCGTGAAGCGTTTCGTTCGCAGGGAACGCCGCTTTCGCCTCGCTCCATTGCGCGAGCGTGCGCCGCTCGGCCGGTGTCGTCAGCGCAAATTGTTCGACCGGTCGCAGCGGTTCGGCCAGCCCCTGTTCGAGCAACCCGAGCAAGCGCTCGGCCGTCGCCTCTATCTCGCCGGCGTCGAGCCAGGCGAGGTTGTACATGAAGTGGATCCATGCACAATCGTCGTGAGGATTCTCGCGGATATGCAGCATGAGCGGCATTTGCTCGTGCCCGTTCGACAGCATGTACATGCGCGCCCGCCCCTCGCCGAAGCGCAAATCGTAATCGTCGCGTTCGTACGAGACGGACACGTCGAACACTTGCGCGCGCTGCGATTTCCATAGCTCGACGGCACGATTGAGTTCGCTCAGCGGGAACCCCTGATATCGATAGTCTTGCTTGAGCGCCCGCCCGACCGACTGCAGCAGCGCATCGAACGTCAGGCTGCCGTCGAACGGCAAGCGGACCGCGCTCACGCCCACGCACATACCGGCCATGTCCTTCAGACGCGCATTCGGCCGGTTCAACACCGGAACGCCGACCACGATTTC
This sequence comes from Trinickia sp., assembly GCF_051953405.1. GTDB lineage: Bacteria > Pseudomonadota > Gammaproteobacteria > Burkholderiales > Burkholderiaceae > Trinickia. Next base: position 82,849 of record NZ_JBQCIV010000006.1, read on the forward strand.
ATCGCGTTGCTTCGTCCGCGCGTAGTAGAGCTGCAGCGCGGCTAGGATGACGTGGAACGCCGTGGCGCCGCGCTCCCGTGCGAACGCGACGATGCGCTCGTAGAACGCCCGCGGGAGTTGGGCAGCATGGTGTCCGCTCGGCGAGGCGGCGCCCTCCGGCTGGCCGATGTCGTGTCTCGCGAACAACGGATCGGGGACCGAGCGGTACTTGTCGAACCAGTAGGTGCGCTGCCGTTCGAATTGAGGCGAGGCGCGATACGTGCCGTCGCGTTCGACGAATTCCCGGTACGAGGGCGCCGCCGGCGGAAGCGCCGCCTGCTCGTTCAATGCCGTATAAATACGGCACAAGGAATCGACGAGCACCCCGATCGCCCATCCGTCTACGATCAAATGATGAAAGTTGACGGTAAAAAAGTAGTTGCCGTCGCTCAGCTTCATCAGCTCGAAACGGAACAACGGCGCCTCGCCGTTCAACGGAAACGGTGCCTGCAATTGCTGTGCAGCCCACGCGCACGCCTGCGCCCGAGGGTTTTCGCAAGCGGAGAAGTCTCGCAGCGGCACGTCCACTTTTACCGCGTTTGCGATCGCTTGCCGCGGGAAGCCATCGTCGTCGGTGGACGGCAGCAGCACGATACGCAGCGCATCGTGCCGTTCGATCAAGAGATTGACCGCTTGCTCGAACCGTTCGGCGTCGACAGGTCCTTCGATTTCGGTATAGCCGCCGATTTTATAGACAGGGGCATCGCCATGAACGAGTTGGTCGAGCCAAATTTCGCGCTGGGCGGTAGTGAGCGGAAAAGCTTCCGAAAGCAACGAGCTGCGGATCATGCGTGTTCCTCATGCAGGCGAGCGCTCGCGCGATACCGGACGCGACGCGCTGCTCGGTCGACAGGAATGAAGGAAAGAGGCTCGGGCCGCAATCAACGCCGGCCGGCGCGTAAATGTTCGACCGCTTCGACCACGCCGCGCGCTTTCACGATGGTCTCGTTAAATTCCTCATCGGGATCGGACAATGCGGTGATTGCGCCGCCGACACCCAATTGCGCCGTGCCGTCGCTGATCGTCACCGACCGGATCACGATGCTGAAATCGCACGCGCCGGACAGACCGAACCAGCCGAGCGCCCCCGAATAGATGCCGCGCGGGCCCTGTTCGAGCCGATCGATGATCTCCATCGTGCGTTTCTTCGGCGCCCCCGTCATCGAACCGCCGGGAAATGTCGCGCGAATACAGTCGATGGCCGAGACGTCGGCCTTCAATCTCCCGCGCACGGTCGATACGAGTTGATGAACATGCGAGTAGGTTTCGACATCGAAGAGCTTCGGAACGTGCACCGAACCCAGTTCGCACACTTGCCCCAAGTCGTTACGCAAGAGATCGACGATCATCAGATTCTCGGCGCGATCCTTTTCGCTCGCGCTCAGTTCCTGAGCGAGAGCCGCATCTTCATCGGGTGTCCGTCCGCGCGGGCGTGTCCCCTTGATCGGCTTGGCCTCGGCGATACGCGCGCGATCGACGCAGAGAAAGCGCTCGGGCGAGGCGCTCACGAGCGCAAACTCGCCGACGTTGAAATAAGCCGCGTGTGGCGCCGGCGAAAGCGCGCGCATGGCGCGGTACAGTGCGAACGGCGGCTCGGGAAACGGAAAGCGGATCGCGTTCGTCAGGCAAATTTCGTAACTTTCGCCATGCACGATTTCGCGTAACGCTTCGCCGATCTTCTTGATGTAGCGGTCGCGCGGATGACGGATTTCGGCGTGCGTTGCGATCCACGCTTGCACCTCGGCCAGCATCAAAGGGCGTCGAACCTGGGCGTTTGCGTTTGCATCTTCGTTTGCGCTTCCTGCCGATGCGCGGCCGTCTTCGCTCGCCTGCGCTTGCGCGGCGATCGACGCTTGGGCCGACTGGAACCAGGCTTGCGCCTGCTGTCGGGAAGCGTCGTCGTCGACGAGATGAAGCAAGTAGATTTCATCGGCAACGTGATCGATGACAAGCATGCGCGTGGCGAAAATGAACGCCGCATCGGCCACCGTCGAACGATGCGAGTGCGTGCCGATCGTCTCGGCCTTGACCTCGTACCCGAACACGCCCGCATAACCGAGATCGAAGCCGAACGGTAGCTGCGCTTCATAGCGCACGGTACGACGCGCGAGCCTGGCCGCTAGAAAATCGAAAATGCTTTCGGTGCAGGCGGTATGCGTGCCGTCATGGGCAGATACCGTCGCCACGCGGGTGCGCACGTCGTAGGCGATGCGCTCGCCGTGCCGGCCATGCGCGTCGCCCATGAAGGTGAAACGAGAGAAGCCCGGGACGACGAGGCTGCTCTCCAGCAAGAAGGCGGCGCACGTGCCCGCAGGTGCGAAGATGCGCTCGAACAGCGCCGCCGCATCGCCGGCACGCCCTTGCAGCTTCATGACTTCGAGTTCGAAAGGGTTCATCGTGGATTTCCCGGAAGAAGCAGTGTCACACCCGGCCGACTCGCGTTCGCATTCAAGCGGCGCGGCGATTCTTGTGTGCGAGGGCGATGTCGCGGAAATTGCGAAACAGCGCGATACCCGCTTCAGTGCAGATCGATTCGGGGTGGAACTGGACGCCGTGCAACGGCCGCGTGCGGTGACGTATGCTATGAATCACGCCGTCGTCGCCCCAGGCCGCCAGCTCGAACGGCCCCGTCACTTCCTTGACGACGAGAGAGTGATAACGCACCACCGAAAGCGCGGGCGGTAAGCCCTGAAAAATGCCACGCCCGTCATGCCGGATGACGCTCACGCGGCCGTGCATCGGTTCGGGCGCCAGCCCCACTTCCATGCCATGTTCATGGGCAATGATTTGGTGACCGAGACACACACCGAGCACGGGAAGCCGCGCCTCGCGTATCACGCGGGCGCTGATGCCCACATCGGTGTCGATGGCCGGCGTGCCCGGCCCCGGCGAGACGATGATGCAGTCGTAAAAGTCGAAGTCGACCTGCTCGAGCGGCGTGGTGTTCAGCACGACGGTAGGCTCGACGCCGCACGCCTCGCCCATCTGCTGAAAGATGTTGTAAGTGAACGAGTCGAAGTTGTCGATGATGAGGGTTTTGCACATGATGGCGCGTATGAGGCGAACAAAGGTCGATGGCGAATCGATCCGACAATCGTCCAACGATCGGTCCGAGCGAAGTGAAGTGCGTCCGGCAAGGCCCACGCAGCGGCATGTCAGTGCGTCAGGCTCGCTTGTGTCTCGACATAGCGCGCGAACCGCTCCACCCCCGCTTCGATCTCGCGCTCGTCGGTGTTGCTGAACGCGAGGCGTATTTCGCGGCGGTGCGTGCCGTCGAGCGAAAAGAACGTCATGGGCATGACGATGACGCCATGCTCGCGCGCGCATTGGGCCGTTTGCGCCTGCGCGAAATCGAACGGCAGCGACAAGCCGAGAAAGAAGCCGCCGTTCGGGCGATTCCATTGGACTGTGTCGCCCTGGGTGCCGAACGCTCGATCGAGCGCTCGCAACAGGGCGTCGCGATTGCGGCGGTAATGCATGCGCGGCCCCTCGACGATCGCCCGCAGCGATCCGCCTTCGCGCAGCAAGACGCCTCCCACCAGGGCCTGGGTGACTTGGCTCGTGTTCACCGTCACGAAACTCTTGCGCTCGCACAATTCGACGCGAAACCGCTCGGCGGCGTCCGCACTGCCGAACAGCCGCTTCGGCACGACCGCCGCGCCCACCCGCACGGCTGGACAGAGCGTTTTCGAGTAAGTGGCGAGGTAGACGACGCAGCCCGCATCGTCGAGCACCGCCATCGGCGGCGGGGCGACGCCTTCGAACCGGAACATCCCGTACGGGTTGTCCTCGAGGAGCACGATTCGATGTTCGCCGCAGCCGGCGATAATCGAGCGCCGCTGCGCCTCGGTCAGCACGGTACCGGTCGGGTTGTCGAATTCGGGCGTCAGATACAGGCCGCGAGGGGCTTTGCCCGCGCGGCGCAGCTTTGCGGTCACGCGCGCGAGCGTGCAGGCCCAATCTTCATCGCCGGCGGGCTCCACGGGCACAATCTCGATCCCGGCAAAATCGGCGACGCCGGTCACGCCGATATAAGTCGGGTTACGCGCGAGCATGACATCGCCCGGCGCCGGGCAGAGTGCCGGGATGACGAGCGAAAGCGCTTCTTGGCACCCCGCTGTGACGACAACCTGCTCCGGATCGCATTCGATACGCTCGTCGGCGCGCAATTGCGCCGCAATCAATCCGGCGACGATTCCCGCCGTCGGTCCATATTGCGCGAGCCGCTTCGCCGCGTGCGAAGTCGCGCATCCGTCGACCTTCGCCATATGATCCAGAAACACCGGAACGGAATTCAGCCAGTGTTCCATTGAAAAGAACGATTCGGCGGGGCGCCCGGAAGCGAACGAAATGGCGTTCGGAAAGCGATTTGCCGCCTCGTTTAAAAAATTCATCACGGAAAGCCGCGACGATCGAGCCAATGCGTCGGTCGACATCTCATGCCTCTCCCTATTTCGTTTTTAACGATATATCGAAGACGAATAAATACCCATCGCCCAGATCCGGCGATTCGTCAATATGCGCAGCACGATCGTGTGCGCGACACCGCCCGCAACGGGACTAATAGGCGTTGGATTGCTCGAGTTGATCGAACAAGGATTGGATGTTGCTATCGACGAAACCTTCCTCGCCTTGACGCTTAATCAGCTCGAAGCTCATGCCGGTATTCGGATCTCTCGACGTGAAAGCTTGCGTGAGGCCCGGACCGTGAATGACGGAGGTGTCGAAGCGCATGCCTCGCGCGGTGAGCGTTTCGACCGTGCGGGCGACATCGTCGACTTCGAGTGCGATATGGGCGACGCCGGGCCCATGGGCGGAAACGAGCCGGGAAACCTGAGATTCGGGCTCGGTGCCTTGGCACAGCACGAACTTCGTGCCGCCGCTCTCCAGCTCGGCCGCCACCATCCCGGTGCGCGCGCCTTTTATATTGCGGCGCCTGACGAGTTTGAACCCTAGGACATGCGTGAATAGATCGACCGCGCCTTCCAGATCGGCCACCGCCAGCGCGATATGATCGATGGCTCGGTAGTCGAGCGCCAACGATTCCGGTTTTTTATCGTTTAGTTCAAAAGCCACCACTTGCCCGTCTTCAGCCATCCGTTGCTCTCCTCGATCGAGATGATTAACGGTCCGCGCGCCGCATAGGGAACGACGGCGGAACGGCCGCGCGGATCGAAACATTCGAACAAGAGGAATATTTCGACTGTCGACGCTTTGTAAGCGAACAGCGCGGCAATAAGACAAATGTGTGAAATTCGCTTTTTCCAAGCGGCTTTCATTTCTCGCACTCGATGCCAATGCGACACGCATTATCAATGCCCGACGCATGGTACAACGAAAATATTCCGAGTGCGGAGTTTATACGGACTTTTACATTTATCAATGCGAGAGGTACTTTTTACGCATTTCATTACAGGTCGAAAATATTACTTGACTCACAGGCAGATCACACTCGAATTCCGACGAGGGGCGCTTGCATTGGATTGCCGGATCCATTCGACTTCGCATGCGCGCCGGACTGCCCAGCGTAATGGGCCGATTCCGTCGCTATCCAACATTTGAAATCGTTTTATAGGTGCCGTGCAATACGCGCTGGCTGTCACGGCGGGCGGGATGTGGATGCTAGCGAACAACGAATTCATTGCGGGCGCAGGCCCGAGACCGTCCTTTCAACGACGCGGAGCCACGCTGCGTCCAATACCGGATCAAGGAAGGTGTGATCTCGCCTTTACCGTTCAGTGCATCGGCGCCCGTGGTGAACGGCGAATCGCGCCGAACTCGGCCTTGGGCAAGCCCTGCATGATCAGCGACATCGCTTGCGCGACATGTGACGCGGCAATCTCGATCTGAAGACACGCCCGGCTTTTTCTGTTGTCGATCGCCACAGTGTAGATGTCGATGTCCGGGCCCAACAGCCGATGCAAAAGACATCGAACGCAAGCAAGTTGGACGGTTTCGACACAGATCGACATCAAGACCCCATGGGCCGCCGCATCTTCCCTCGAAGCACCCCGGACATTCCTCTCGACGAGGGTAGGAGACACCGCACGATCGGCCTCGATCTCGAGCGAAGCGCCACCGCCATTGAACGATCTGGCGAGCATCTGATTCGTCCGGCTCAATGAATCATTGTCACGGGCTTGGAGCAGAGCCGCCATAGCTTGACGAACGTGTCCCACCGACGAAACAAACCAAGGCTTGCGCCGTCGAGCACCACGATGTCCGCATGATCGCTTTTGGCATGCTCGGCAATCGAGCGCTCTCGCGGCCCGAACACGCGCTTGAACGTATAGGGCACGCTGGCGTCGTCGAGAATGGCTCGCGTGCGCATCAGTCCCTCGAGCATCGATCGCTTTTCACGACGGCGCAGCTCGGCGCGCGAATGGAACGCGGCGGCGCGACCTTGATCTACCTGCTCCAGCACCTCAATCAGTTCGACCTCAGACACGCATTGCTCCGAGAAAAGGAACGCGGCGTGCCGTGCAGCCTCCGGAGCACCCTCGCGGCACAAAATCGGAATCATCAGCTTTAACAATTGCCCACCTCAAAGCGTCGTTGCTTACATCTCCATTTCAGCAAAGCGCGCATCAAGATGCCGAAAACTATTGCCGCGCGCTATAAAAAAGTTATCAAGGATTCTTCGCAATCTACTTGACGCCAACGAGTCGATAGCCGACGCCTGTCTCGGTCACAATATGCTCGGGCTGCGCCGCATCGCGCTCGAGCTTACGGCGTAGGTGGCCCATGTAGATGCGCAGGTAATGCGACCTCTCCGTGCGCGCCGGCCCCCAGACCTCCTGCAGCAATTGCCGGTGAGTTAGCACACGGCCAGCATGACGGATCAGCGACACGAGTAAGCGATATTCGATGGGAGTCAGATGCACCGAGTGCCCCTCACGCTCGACGCGGCGAAGCTCGAGGTCGACGGTCACATTGCCGAAGCAGATCTTCGATGTCTCGGCGTTACCTGCCGTGTTGCGACTTTGTCTGCGCAAGTGTGCACGAATGCGGGCCAGGAGTTCAGCAACGCTGAGGGGCTTCGTCAAATAATCGTCAGCGCCGGCATCCAAAGCGGCTACCTTCTCGTCCTCGCGCGTGCGCGCAGAAAGCACGATGACCGGAATCGACGACCAATCGCGTAGCTGCCGGATCACTTCCGCGCCATCCATGTCTGGCAGCCCGAGATCCAAGATGACGAGGTGCGGCCTTACGCTCGCTGCCAAGGCCAAACCTCGCCTCCCACAGGCGGCATCGAGGACGCGCATATCGGTATCTTGCAGCGATACTTGGACGAACCGGCGGATAGGGTTGTCATCTTCAATCAGAACGATGGTAATGGGCGAATCGGACATAGGTAGAAGCGTAGACGGCCCGCGGTAAACACCGCGAAAAGAGTGACGGTGACGATATAAAAGATTCGTAAAAATCCATGCGTCGCTCCGGAGACGCTGCGAGGCGTTCGACGATCGGGCCGTGCGCCAAGACACGGAGGTAGGTCAGCGTGACGACCAGCACGATCGTGCCGATCCGCATGCCGATGAAGAGCGCGTGGTCGGTTGGCAACGTGCCCACGCTCGCGGCGCGGCTCAGAGTGTTGCGCGAAAAATACGATTACCCCTAGTACAAACCCTCATTCCATCTCGGCGACGTTAGGGATTAAATAAATCCACTTGATTTATTTATTCACGACGAAGGTCATTCGTCGGCCGGAGGAGACAGGTGAGGCATCCCCACGTGGGCCGTGGCAGCAATTCGGCCAACCTGCGCCGTTACAACGAGCGGCTGCTGCTGCAGGCGCTGCGGCGCATGCAACCCGCATCGAAGGCGGACCTCGCGCGCTCGGCGAATCTGACGAGCACGTCGGTCGGCAGCATCATCGCGTCGCTCGAACAAGCGGGCCTCATCGAATCGACCGGACGCCGCGTCCAAGGGCTGCGCGGACAGCCCGCCTCGCTGCTGCAATTGGCCCCGCAAGGTGCATTCGGGATCGGCGTACGCCTCGATCGCGGCGGGATCGAAACGGTTCTCGTCAATTTCGCCGGTGAAGTCCTGGCGCGTCGCAGCCACGATATGACGCTGCCGGCCCCCGCGAAGGTGCTCGCCCTCGTCGGCGAGGACATCCGCGCCCTGCTCGATCGCCTGTCATCGGCCGAACGCGAACGGCTCACGGGGATCGGCGTTGCCCAACCGTTCAATCTCGGCTGCTGGCTCCGCGAACTGGGCCTGTCGCCGAACGCATTCGATGCGTGGCACGACGTCGACTTCGCCAGCGAACTCGCTTCGATCGTGCCACTGCCCGTCTTCAGCGAAAACGACGGCAACGCCGCGGCGATTGCCGAACTGTTCTACGGCTGCGGGCGGCAGGCGAGCGATTTCATCTACCTGTTTCTCGGGCCGGCCATCGGCGGCGGTATCGCGATCGACGGCGATTGCCTGCGCGGCGCCAACAACAACGCCGGCGACATCGGCGTCATGCCGGTGCCCCCGAGCCGTCTGCCGTCGGCCCCGCAGCCGTCCGGCGCCTGGGACATCCTGCTCGCGCGCGCATCGCTGAACGCGCTCGCACGCCATCTGCGCTACTGCGGCGAGACAGCCGATACGCGCGCGGACTTGGAAGCGTGCGTCGCGCGCGCCATTCCCGCCGTCGACGCATGGATCGACGATTGCATCGATGCGCTCGTCCCCACTGTCCGCGCCATGTTGTGTGTGACGGATGCGCCTGTCGTCGTCATCGATGCCGATATCGACGCCGGGCTCATCGATACCGTGATGGCGCGCCTGCGTGCCGCGCTCGCGCTCGGCGCGCCCGAAGCGCGCGGCGCCCCCGAACTCATGCGTGGCTCGTTCGGCCCCGACGCCGGCGCGATCGGCGCCGCCTCGCTTCCGATGTTCTTCAATTTCTCGCCGCGCGCCGGCATTCTCAAAGGCGCCGACGCCCAAGCGCAGGAGGTCAATCATGTCCCACACTGAGACGAGCCGTCCGTTGCTGCAGATGCGCGACATCAGCAAGACGTTCCCCGGCGTGCGCGCGCTGGACAATGTCCGTCTCGACGTTCACGCCGGCGAGATTCACTCGCTGATGGGCGAGAACGGCGCCGGCAAATCCACGCTCATGAAGATTCTGTCGGGCGCCTACCAAGCCGATCCGGGCGGCCAAATCGTCGTCGACGGCCAGGCGGTCACGATCGATGGCCCGCTCGCCGCCAAGGCACTCGGCATCGCCGTCATCTATCAGGAACTGAGCCTCGCGCCGAACCTGAGCGTCGCCGAGAACATCCACGCAGGCCGCGAGCTGCGCCGCGGCGGCAAGCGCTTCGGCCTCGTCGATCGGGCCGGCATGGCGCGCGACTCCGAGGAAGTGCTCAAGCGCCTAGGCGCGAGCTTCGGTCCGGAAACGATCGTCGGCACCCTGTCGATCGCCGAACAACAGCTCGTCGAGATCGCACGCGCCGTCCATACTCGGGCGCGCATCCTCGTGATGGACGAGCCCACCACCCCGCTGTCGTCGCGCGAAACGGATCGGCTCTTTCAGTTGATTCGCCAACTGCGTGCGGAAGGTCTCGCGATCATCTATATCAGCCACCGGATGGCGGAGATCTACGAGTTGTCCGACCGTGTGTCGGTGCTGCGCGACGGCGCCTACGTCGGCACGCTCGCGCGCGACGCGCTCTCCGCCGATTCCCTCGTGAAGATGATGGTCGGGCGCGATCTATCCGGCTTCTATAAGAAGCAGCACGCCCCCTACGATCCGGGCCACGTCGTGCTCAGCGTGCGCGACGTGGCCGATGGCGGGCGCGTAGCCGGCTGCAGCTTCGATCTGCATGCGGGCGAAGTGCTCGGCATCGCGGGGCTCGTGGGCGCGGGGCGTACGGAACTGGCCCGCCTGGTTTTTGGCGCCGAGCCGCGCACGCGCGGCGAGATTCGGATCGATGGGCGGGTGCTGCCGATGCGCTCGCCGCGCGAAGCGATCGACGCCGGGCTCGTCTATCTCACCGAGGATCGCAAGCGTCAGGGCCTGTTTCTCGACATGAGCGTGCGCGACAACATCAACGTGTCGGTCTGCAATCGCGACGCGCGCCTCGGCGTGCTCGACCTAGCGAAAGGGGCCGAGCGCGCGCGCGACGCGATTCGCTCGCTGTCGATCCGCGTGCCCCATGCGAACGTGAACGTGGGCGCACTCTCGGGCGGCAATCAGCAGAAGGTGCTGCTCTCGCGATTGCTCGAAACCGCGCCGCGTGTGCTGATCCTCGACGAGCCCACGCGCGGCGTCGACATCGGTGCGAAGTCCGAGATCTATCGAATCATCAACGACCTCGCGAAGGCCGGCGTCGGCGTGATCGTGATCTCGAGCGAATTGCCCGAGGTCATCGGCGTGGCCGATCGCGTGCTCGTCATGCGCGAGGGCGAAATCGCCGGGGAGCTTGGCGGCCATTCCGGCAAGGCCATCAGTCAGGAAGCCATCATCGAATTGGCCACGGGCTCGCAGCCCGCGCTCGGCGAGGCCGCCTAAGGCGCGCCCGAGCCGCCTTAACCCTTCAAGGCCAGATCATGGCGAACATTGAGGAGAACGACATGTCGAACCCGACCCGACCACAAGGCACCGCTGCCGTCGCGGGCGAGCCTACCGACGCGAAGCGAGAAGCGCACGCCGCGGCCGATCATCGCCAACGCCTGCAGTCGCTGTTGCGTACCGCGGGCATGCTGCCCGTACTCGTGCTGCTGTGCATCGGCTTCGGCCTCATGACCGATTCGTTCTTCAGCCTGCAGAACTTGTCGATCGTGACGCAGCAAGCATCGATCAACATCGTGCTCGCGGCGGGCATGACGTTCGTCATCCTGACGGGCGGCATCGATCTGTCCGTCGGCTCGGTCCTCGCAGCCGCGGCCGTCGCCGCGATGCTCGCCTCGAATATTCCCCATTGGGGCTGGCTCGGCGTGCCCGCCGCGCTCGCCGTGGGTCTTGCGTTCGGCGCGATCAACGGCACGCTGATCGCGCTGCTGCGGCTGCCGCCCTTTATCGTCACCTTGGGCGCATTGACGGCCGTGCGCGGCGTTGCGCGCCTGCTCGGCAACGATACGACCGTGTTCAATCCGCAGCTGCCGTTCGCCTTTATCGGCAACGGCTCGATCCTCGGTATTCCCTGGCTCGTCATCATCGCGCTGGCGGTTGTGGCCTGCTCGTGGTTCGTCTTGCGCCGCACCGTGTTGGGCCTGCGCGTCTACTCGGTGGGCGGCAACCCCGAGGCCGCACGCCTAGCCGGCGTCAAAGTCTGGGCAATCGAACTCTTTGTGTACGCGGTCTCGGGCCTGCTCGCCGGCCTCGGTGCAGTCATGTCCGCGGCGCGCCTGTATGCGGCAAATGGGCTGCAAATGGGCCAGTCCTACGAACTCGATGCGATCGCCGCGGTCATTCTCGGCGGCACGAGCTTCGTCGGCGGCGTTGGCTCCATCGTCGGCACGTTGATCGGCGCATTGATTATCGCTGTCCTCACGAACGGCCTCGTGCTGCTCGGCGTATCGGACATCTGGCAGTACATCATCAAGGGCCTCGTCATCATCGGTGCGGTCGCACTCGATCGCTACCGCCAGCGCGGCTCGGCGCGGACGTAACACCGCTCGGCGCGGCGACACGCTAGCGGTGTCGCTCGCGAGCGCAGGTTCACACCGGCTTCATTCGTTTCACCCCGATTCGCTTCGACACCAAACCGTCGCGGGCCCGGTCCGCCCGCCGTCGATTCGACAACATGGACCATCACGGAGACATAAACATGTTCAAGTCCAAGGCCGCACTGACCGCCATCGCCCTCGCAGTGGGCATCGCTTCGTCCGCGGCGCACGCGGCCGATAAGCCCCTGAAGTCGATCGGTATCACGGTCGGCTCGCTCGGCAACCCCTACTTCGTCACGATCGTGAAGGGTGCGGAAGCGAAAGCGAAGCAGATCAACCCGAACGCGAAGGTCACCTCGGTCTCGGCCGATTACGACTTGAACAAGCAGTTCACGCAGATCGACAACTTCATCTCGGCGCACGTCGACATGATTCTGATCAACGCGGCCGATCCGAAGGCGATCGAACCCGCCGTGAAGAAGGCCGAGGCTGCCGGCATTGCCGTCGTCGCGGTGGACGTGGCCGCCGCCGGCGCGAACGCAACGGTGCAGACGAACAACGTGCAGGCAGGCGAAATCTCCTGTCAGTACCTCGTGGACAAGCTGAACGGCAAGGGCAACGTGATCATCGAAAACGGCCCGCAAGTGTCGGCCGTGATCGACCGCGTGAACGGCTGCAAGACGGTGCTCGCGAAGGCGCCCGGCATCAAGCTGTTGTCGTTCGATCAGGACGGCAAGGGCTCGCGCGAAGGCGGCATGAACGCGATGCAGGGCTATCTGACGCGCTTCCCGGTCATCAACGGCGTGTTCGCGATCAACGACCCGCAAGCCATCGGCAGCGATCTCGCGGCCAAACAGCTCAAGCGCAGCGGCATCGTCATCACGTCCGTCGACGGCGCGCCCGATATCGAGACGGCGCTGAAGACCGATACGCTCGTTCAGGCATCCGCCAGTCAAGATCCGTGGGCGATGGCGCAAAAGGCCGTCGAAGTGGGCTACGGCATCATGAACGGCCACCCGCCCGCGAACCCCACCACGCTGTTGCCTTCCACGCTCGTGACGCGTCAAAACGTCGGCAGCTATAAGGGCTGGTCGTCGCCGCGCTAAGGGCATCTTTTTCGTTCTTCCACTCGCTCAAATGAACACGATGTCGAAGCTCACACAGTCTCCCGCTTGGCAGGCGCTCGCGCGCCATCGCGACGCGCTTTCGGGCACGTCCATCCGCGCCCTCTTCGACGCGGACGCGTCGCGAGCCGATCGTTTCTCGCTCGAAGCGGCAGGGCTCTTCGCCGATTTCTCGAAGAACCTGCTGACCGACGAAACGATCTCGCTGTTGACGGGGCTCGCGCGCGAAGCCGGCGTGGAGACGCGGCGCGACGCGATGTTCAAGGGCGAGCGGATCAACACGACGGAAGGCCGGCCGGTGCTGCATATCGCGTTGCGCGCACCGGCCGACACGTCGATCTTTGTCGATGGGATCGACGTCGTGCCGCAGGTACACACAGTCCTCGCCCACATGCACCGCTTCGCCGATGCCGTGCGCGACGGAGCTTGGCACGGCCATACGGGCCGCGCCATCACGGATATCGTCAACATCGGGATCGGGGGTTCGGATCTCGGCCCGCGCATGGTCTGCGAAGCGTTGCGGCCGTACGGTCACGCGCGCTTGCGGATGCATTTCGTCTCGAACGTCGACGGCGCCGATATCGATGAAGTGCTGCGCGCGGTCGATCCGGCGACAACGCTCTTCATCGTCGCCTCGAAAACCTTCACGACGCGCGAAACGCTGCAGAACGCGCATACCGCGCGCGCTTGGCTGCTCGCGAGCGGCGCCGCCGAATCCGCCGTCGCTCGGCATTTCGTCGCGGTCTCGACCAACGCGGAAGCAGTCCGCGCATTCGGCATCGACACCGACAATATGTTCGCGTTTTGGGACTGGGTAGGCGGCCGATATTCGCTGTGGTCCGCCATCGGTCTACCGATCGCGCTCTACATCGGCGCCGATGCGTTTGCCTCGCTGCTCGCGGGTGCGCACGCGATGGATCGGCATTTCGCCACCGCACCGCTCGAACGCAACCTGCCCGCGCTGCTCGCACTGATCGGCGTGTGGTACACGAATTTTTTCGGCGCGGCGAGCCACCTCGTCGCGCCCTATGATCGCTATCTTCATCGGCTGCCGGCGTACTTACAGCAGCTCGACATGGAGAGCAACGGTAAAACCGTCACGCTGAGCGGCGAACGCGTCGACTATGCAACGGGCCCCGTGATTTGGGGCGAACCCGGCACGAACGGCCAGCATGCGTTCTTCCAATTGCTGCACCAGGGCAGCGCGCTGATCCCGGCCGATTTCATTGCCTGCATGCAGCCGCACCATTCGCTCGATACGCACCACGCCATCTTGCTTGCGAACTGCTTCGCGCAGACCGAAGCGTTGATGAACGGTTCGCCGTCTCCCGCCGCCCCCCATCGTCACTTCGAGGGTAATCGGCCGACGAATACGCTGTGCGTCGATCGGCTCGAACCGGCGACGCTCGGCGCGCTGATCGCGCTCTACGAACACAAGGTGTTCGTGCAAGGGGCGCTCTGGCAGATCAACTCGTTCGACCAGTGGGGTGTCGAGCTCGGCAAGCGGCTGGCGGTCGAGATCGAGCGCGAGATCGCGGCGCCGGGCACGATCGATACGCACGATAGCTCGACGAACAATTTGATCAACCGCTTTAAAGCACGCCGCGCCATACCCGCCGCGCCGGGCCCTCGGCAATCATGAGCAAACGAGCGAAACCCGCCGCGAGCAGTCCGTTCTCGTTCGTGCTGTTCGGCGGCACGGGCGATCTCGCGCTGCGCAAGATTTTGCCCGCGCTGCACGCGGCGCATTGCGATGGCTCGCTCGGCCCCGACGGCCGCATTCTCGCCGTGGCCCACACGCCGCTCGATCGCAACGCGTATCTGCGCTGGGCCGACGAGCACGTGCGGCCGCACATCGCTACCGCGCGCTCGAGCGACGCGCAGTGGGAAGCGTTTCGCGCGCGCCTCGACTATCTGCAACTCGACGCGAGCCAACCCGACGCATTCGCCGCCTTGCGGGAGATGCGCGATTCGCTGCAAGGTACGCGGATCTTCTACCTGGCAACGGGGCCTTCGCTGTTCGTGCCGATTTGCGAAGGTTTAGCCGCGGCCGGGTTGACCGACGGCGCACGCGTCGTGCTCGAAAAGCCGCTCGGCTACGATTTGGCTTCGTCGAATGCGATCAACGATGCCGTCGGCAGCATCTTCGCCGAAGACCAGATTTATCGCATCGATCACTACCTCGGCAAAGAGGCCGTGCAGAATCTGTTCGCGCTGCGCTTCGGCAATTCGCTGTTCGAGCCGCTGTGGCGTCGCGAATGGGTGGAAAGCATCCAGATTACCGTGGCCGAACAGCTCGGCGTCGAGGCGCGCGGCAGCTTCTACGATCAAACCGGCACACTGCGCGATATGGTTCAGAACCATCTGCTGCAATTGCTTTCGATCATCGCGATGGAGCCGCCGCAATCGATGGATGCCGATGCCGTCCGCGGCGAGAAGCTGCGCGTGCTGCGCTCGCTCAAACCGCTTGGCGCAGAAGACATCCGGCGCAACGTCGTGCGCGGCCAGTATCACGCCGGGGCGATCGACGGATTACCCGTGAACGGCTACCTCGGCGAGCCCGGCGTACGGCCAGGCAGCACGACGGAAACGTTCGTTGCGTTGAAAGTCGAAGTGGAAAACTGGCGGTGGGCCGGCGTGCCGTTCTTTCTGCGCACGGGCAAACGGCTTGCCGGACGGGTGGCCGAGATCGTCGTCAACTTCCGCCCGGTGCCCCATTCCGCCCTCGGCGCGCAGCCGCTGCGTTCGGGCTCGAATCGCCTGACGATCCGTTTGCAGCCGAACGAATCGATCCGCTTGAATGCGCTTGCGAAGCAGCCCGGCATGGGGATGAACCTGCGCGGCGTTTTTCTCGATCTCGCATTCGACCAGTTCTTCCAGCAGGACCGCATGGAAGCGTATCAACGCCTGCTGCTCGACGTCATCGCCGGGCGTCTCGCGCTCTTCGTGCGTCGCGACGAGCAGGAGGCCGCATGGCGCTGGGTGGCGCCGATCCTCGATGCCTGGCGCTCGCCCGATGCAGTCCCGAAGCCGTATGCCGCGGGCACCTGGGGGCCGGCCGCCGCGAGCGCGCTGCTGGCTCGCCACGAAACCTGCTGGATCGAAGAAGAAAATTGAACGAGGCGAACGCGAACGTCGTCGCGCTGCCTGTCTCATCGAACCTCACCGATAACCATGAACGAACGTTGGCATCTCGAATGGCCCCACGGCTCGCTCGCCGTCTATGCGAAGGGCGGCATGCTCGGCAACGTCGAGTTTAAACATGCTGGCCGTCGGGTTCGGCCATTCTATGAAGTGCCTTGGCTGGAGGCGGCCGATGCCGCCGGCGCGCAGGGGTTGGTTGCGCACATGCGCAGCGAGTTTCCCTGCGTGCCGTTCGGCGTGCCCTATCGGCCGGAGCAGGTCGGCGAACCGTGGCGGGCTGCCTTATCCGATTCAGCCGCCCACTTCGATCCCGAAACGGAGGGCAGCGACGATCTGCTGCACGGCTACGGCGCGATCGGCGAATGGAAACTCGTCGCGCAGCGCGCCGACGAAATCCGCATTGCGATCGATTACCCCGCGTCGTCTGCGATTGCTCGGGTGACGCGCGTGATCCGTGCCGATCTCGCCGCGCCCGCCATCGATTTTGCGCTGCATATCGAGGCGCGGCGTCAGACCTCGCGCCCGCTTGGGCTGCATCCGAACCTTGCATTGCCTTCGCTCGCAGGTGCGCTGCGCATCGATCCTGGCGCGTTCGCCTTCGGCATGGTTCACCCGGGTGGCCCGGAGCCCGGCGTATCGCGGGCGCGCGCAGGGGCACAATTTTCAAGGCTGGACCATGTACCGCTCGGCGCGGGCGGGCATGCGGCGTTCGATCGTCTTCCGCTTGCGGAAGATACCGAGGAGATCCTTCAGCTTTGCGGCGTGGATGGGCGCGTCACGATGACCGACGATGCGGCCGGCGTCGCCTATCGGCTCAAATGGGATGCAACGGTGCTGCCGTCGCTGCTGCTATGGATCAGCAACCGCGGGCGACGTTACGCGCCGTGGAATGGACGCAATTTGTGCGTGGGCGTCGAGCCGATCGCCGGGGCGTTCGAATTGGGCTGTCAGGCCTCGCTTGCCGCGAATCCGATCAATGCACAGGGCGTGGCGACGGCTGTGGCGCTCGACCCCGCCGCGCCGGTCACGTTGGCGTATCGGTTCGAGGTTTGCTGAGCGTCACGGTATATTCGCGGCGAGGTTTCGAGGCGCAGTAGCGCGCGGCATCTTGGCCCGTCGGAGAAGCGCATGGAAGGTAGTGCAGCGCGGTACGAAGCCCACACCGAAGCGAATGTGCACGCGATCGTCGTCCACCGCCACGGGCGCGTCGCCGATGAACGCTATTTTCGCGGTGAAGATGAGCGTTACGGCGAGCCGCTGGGTCTCGTCTCGTACGATGCGTCGACGAAGCATGACTTGCGCTCGATCACGAAGAGCGTCGTCTCGCTTATCGTCGGTATCGCGATCGACAGGGGTTGGATTCGGCATGTCGATGTGCCTGTCCTATCGGTCTTTCCCGAATACGGCGACCTGCAAGCCACAGCGGCGAGCGCACTCACGCTGAGGCATCTATTGACGATGTCCGCGGGACTTGCCTGGAACGAGGCTTTGCCCTACTCCGATCCTCGTAATAACGAGCGGCGGATGAACGATGCGACCGACAGGAGCCGCTTCGTGCTCGACCAACCGGCCGTGCATACGCCGGGCGGCCTCTTTTGCTACAACGGCGGACTCACGACCTTGCTCGCCGAATTCGTCGAACGCAGCGCCGGCCGACCGCTCGACGTTATCGCTTCCGAGGTATTGTTCGAACCGCTGGGCATTGCCGATGTCGAGTGGCTCCGCCACCCGGACGGGACGCCTAATGCGACGTCGGGCCTACGCATGCGTGCGCCGGACGTCGCGAAGTTCGGTCAGTTGATGCTCGACGGCGGCGCGTGGGCAGGCCGGCGGATTGTGTCTTGCGCTTGGGTACGCGAGAGCACGGCGGACCATGTTCGAGCAAACGGTCCCGTGTCGTACGCATTCCACTGGTGGCTCGGACGGTTGCTCGTGGACGGCAAACAGGTCGATTGGATCGGAGCGCTTGGCTATGGCGGGCAGCGGCTCTATGTTGTGCCCGAGATGCAGCTCGTCGTCGTCATCTTCGCCGGGCTCTATGCGAATCCCGATCTTGCATCGACGATCGGAGAAACGATCCTTCGGGAGCAGGTGCTGGCGGTGGCGGAGGGGTAACGGTTGCCGATGCCCCCTAATTCTGAACGCATGGCGGGACCGAACGCCACTTCTATTTCGGCGGTCACAAACAGACGCATCGCCAATGGACAGCGCGTTGCCGTCATCTCGTTCGAGGATTCATCCACTCCGTCAATCCCTCGCGTGCATTGAGTTCCAAAAACGTCGGCATCGCACGAAGTCTATGGATATACCGAGCAAGATTGGGCCAGGACGTTGCTGGGCGCGGCATATTTCTAGTCCAACGCATAAGAATCACGGCGAGCAGATCCGCCGTACTCAATTGATTGCCCATCAGATGGGAGCGACCGTCGCTGAGCAAACCATCAAGGTATTCCATCGATCCTTCAATTTGCTCGCGTGAAAACGCTTTCACCGCATCCGCGTACTTCGGATCGCCATCCTCTTCCGCATAGAACCAGTTGCGCATTGCCGGCAACACGGAATTGGCCAGATAAACCATCATTTCGTACCACTCGCCGCGTGCGGGCGCACTCTGAGCCGGCGCCAGCCCCGCCTCGAGATGCCGTTCAGCGAGCAGCATCAATAACGCGGCCGATTCCCGCCGGGGTATGCCATCGACAACCAACGTCGGCACGCGGCCCGTTGGATTCAGACGCAAATATTCCTCGCAGTGTTGAGCGCCGGAATCGATTTCGACGAGTCTGGTTTCGAAGGGCACGCCCAACTCAAGCAACATCCAATGCACTGCCATACTTGCCGCACCCGGCGCGTAATAAAGAATGTAGGACATGGTTTGATTTCCGTATAAAATCGCGCCAGAACGAAAGGCATCATAACCGATATCCGGTCCAATCTATAAAACACCTATAAAAGCGCGATGCACGTGATGCCCTCTGGCAATGGCACGGTATTGTGGAAAGCGATATTCCCCATCTCACGCCGGCGCGTCTCGATGACGTTGCATGGCGCGATGCATGAGCTTAGGCGCCTCTAACCCCAAGCACGGCTTTGGCGGCACGAAAAAGGGGCAAGGACGATGTGCGCGGGGGACGTCTGACCGCGCGCGACGGCAATATCGCGCCAGACCAACGGATAGTCATCGACAAACCGGGGAACCCATACCGTCATTTCTGACAGGACCGGCTGACCAATCCAACTGCGATACTGGTTTAAGCCATCGTCGTTTCGTTTCCGACCGAGCCGAACATAAGCATGCACAAGACCGGCACCATGGCTGACACGAATCACCGAACCCTCATGAGACTTGGAGGACAAATCCATGAAGCTGGTCCCGCAAACTCGCGCTCCGTTGCGACAGTTGTTTCCCACTCGCACCTCGGAACCGGTTGGCGCCGCATTCGACGCCGCCTGGCCCGTCGCCTTTACCAACTATGAATTTCCCGTGCATGGCCAAGGCACGATTTCGTTTACCTTTAATACCGATCGGCCTTTCCGTATCGTGCTGAGCTCGGAAAAGAACGTGAACAGCACGTTGCTGGTGCTGGAGGTCGGTCTGCAAAAAACGTCATTGCGCCGCGACAATGGCACGGGCTCCGAAGGCATCATCGCCGAAACCGCAGCGAAGAAGGCGTTGCTCGATCCCGGCATCGCCATTTCGTACTGGGTGAGCCTGGACTACCTCAACGCGCGAGTTCGATTCGGCAAAGGCGAAATGCTGCCGCAGCTCGTCGTATTCGAGGCACCCCTCCCGATCGCGCCCGCGCCCGCCCCGATGCTGCCGGCAGCGGCAACCGCCAAAGCGCGCAGAGAGGCACGCAAGCAAGCCGCGATCGAAGCGGCGGGAGACTACAAGCAGTTACGCTACATCGGGCTGGCGACCCAAGCTGGCACCCCATTGCCGGTCGCGGCCGCGCACCTGTTGTGGCCGCTGCCGGTGGTACTCGCCCCGCCGCCCGTCCTAGTGCCGAGCGAGCGAATTTCGCTCGATATGATCGCGCGCAACGAAGCGACGGTTGTAGCGAGTCTGCCGGACGCATGCCAAGTGCTGTACGGTAACGTCGCGGGCCCCGCCGTCGAACTCAACACACCGGATTTCCCCGATTTCGCCGAGGCAATCAACTACAGCATCATTACGCCGGGCTGCATCTGCTATGAAAAGCTGCAGCGAAAGGCCACCGAATTCGGGAGCAACGACCCGAACGAAACCTATCTGCGGATCACGATCGGCCCTAATAAGGGCGACTCGCCGGGCTCCCCCTACGTTCTAGAAATCTGGCCAGGCAATCACTATTCGCCGATTCACGATCACGGCGAGGCGTGCGCCGTCATTAAGGTGTTGCACGGCGACATCTGGGTCGAGTTGTATCCCGAACTCAGCCCGAGCGTCACTGCCTTTTTCACGGAGGCGGTCTTCCACCAAGGCGAAGTAACCTACCTGACGCCCGAGTACTACCAAGTCCATAAATTAGTGAACCGCAATCCTCCGGGGCACATGACGGCAACGATTCAGTGCTACCGATACCCCGACAACGACACGATTCATTGGGAGTACTTCGACTACATCGACGGCAATCAGATCAAGCATTTCACGCCCGACTCGGATTGGGAATACATCGAGTTCCGCGCACTAATTCGCGCGGAGTGGGCCAAAGTCAACTGATCGCGTTTTCGACGGGCGTGCGGCTCAATCCTGCCGCACGCCCCTCAACGGGGCGAGATAGCGCGTATGCAGTGTTCGTCGACCAACCCGTCGATCAGCGACGCCCTCTCGGTCGGCGCCTCGAGCGGCGAAAGGTGGCCGACACCCGGCAACACCGTCAGGAGGACCCATGCTAGGGCCGTGGACGCCAATCGATAATCCCCCATCCGCGAGCGTCAGTCGATCGCAGGATGATCGAATCGACGGACGCGTGCGCGCGCTTCTGTGTATCATGGCGGTCGAATCGCTGCGCCGCCCGTCCGGCGCTCTATGCCCGCGCCGCGCGCGCGTGCTTCGGATTTCATTCGGAAATTCAGATGACGACCCACCATGCGCCGATCGGCCTTTTCGACTCAGGGCTGGGCGGCCTGTCCGTTCTCGACGCAATGCGCGAAAGGCTGCCGAGCGAGTCGATGCTGTATGTCGCCGATTCCGGCTACGCTCCCTACGGCGAGAAAACGGATGCGTTTATCCGCGAACGCAGCAAGGCCATCGCCGATTGGCTCGTCGAACGCGGCGCGAAGCTGATCGTCATCCCATGCAACACCGCGACGACGCACGCTATTGGCTATTTGCGCGCCACCGTGCCGGTCCCGATCGTCGGCGTCGAGCCCGGCATCAAACCCGCGGCACTCGCCACGGCGAGCCGCGTCGTGGGCGTCCTGGCCACGGCCGCGACGTTGCGCAGCGACCGGTTCAAGACGCTGATCGCCGAATACGAATCGCAATGCCGCTTCGTCTGCCAGGCCGGCCACGGGCTCGTGGAACAAATCGAGCAAGGCCATCTCGGCGGAGCGATCGTCGACGATTTGCTCCTGCGCTATCTCACGCCGATGGCGAACGCAGGCGCCGATACCGTCATTCTCGGTTCGACGCATTTCGTGTTGCTGGCGCACCGTATCCGGCATTTATTCGGCGAACGCTTCACGTTGATCGAGACGGGCTCGGCCATCGCGCGGCGCGTCGATGCGCTGTTGCGGGAAGGCGGCTTGACCGCCGCTGCCCAAGCGCGCGGCCGGATCGCCTATTTTTCGACTGCGCAGTCGGCCTCGCAGCGCCAGGCGCTGCTCGCCGTGGCCCGGGGGCTGGGTACCGATGCAGCGGATGCAGCGCAGGCATCCGAGGCATCCGTCTCCCACGTCGAAATCGTGCACACGCTGGCGGCGCTGCAGCCGTAAGCCGTAGCCGTACAACGCCGCCTAACGACTGAAGAGCTGCCGTTCCTTCTCGCGAATGTCGCCGGCTGTGTAATACCGCAGCCACCATTTCTCGCCGTCGTACTTCAAGCGCAGCGGCTGCTGGTTCGCGCCCGCTTTCTTCAGCGCGGCGGCGAAGGCGTAGTGATCGACCAGCCGTATGCCCTCGATGGCGAACGCGGTCGCGATCGCCCGATCGTAGATCGCCACCAGGTTGTCGCCGTTCGAACTTTCCCCGCCCTCGGCTAGGTTCGACGATCCGCCGAACACGACGGGGTTCGTGCCGTTGAAATCGACGACGACGAACTTGTGATGAACGATATGCGCGGCCGGCCCATGCACCTCCCGTTCCATCGAAAACGGCGGCGGAAACCGTTCGGGATCGGCCTTCGAATAAACGAGTTCGCCACCTATCGACGTGGGCGTATAGACGGTGGTCCCGTCGATCGTATCGTCCGCGGGATCGACCGAATCGGAAATGCCGTACGAAAAGACTTTTTGATTCGTGTGCAGTTGGGCCAGCGCTTTGAGCACTTCGCCCGACCCGTTCAAATCCATAACCGCGAAGATCACCGAACTGTCGGCACTGTCGATCGCATTCAAGAGCCGCTTGAGCCCAACCTGCGGGTCGCGATGCGGTGCGAACGACACAACGATGGGCGGCATCCCGGGGCGATCGATCGGGAACTCTTGTGTCGAGATCGCTTGCTTATAGAAATCGGCGGCCTGCAGCTTGTCGTTGAGCGCAGTCTCGAATGCCGCTTCGTATTGCGCGGCCACGGCTGCATCGTCGAACACGAATACGTGATTCGCATTGACGTAGAGCCCTGTGATCGAATAATTCGTCGAGCCGGTCAGCACTTTCTGGGCGACGCCGCCCACCTTTTTGACGAGCACTTTGTTGTGCTGATAGCGCTTGAATTTTCCGCGCATGAACCCGGCGCGGGTCGCCTCCGTGGCGGCCGACTGGATGTCGGAAAAGGCCTTCGCAGCAGCTGTGCCCTCGCCGTGCAACGTGGCGTCGTCGGCCAACAATCGCAGCTTGCCCATACTGGCCAGCTCGATCAACGCCGTGATGATCGCCGGCTCGTTCAGGTCATAGACGAACGCATCCACTGTAGCGTGCGGGTCCTGATAGCACTCGGTTAGGAAGCTTTCGATCGCCGTGCGTGCATGCGCGCCGAGCCAAGCCCATTGCGCCTCGTAAGGCGTCCAATCGAACTTCCACTCGCCGGCCGTTACCTTCGGTTCGTACAATTTGTTGTCGAATTCGTCCGCGTAAGCCTGCGACGAGAGATAGCCGCGCGTAAAGGCCACTTCGATCCCGCCCGTAACAAAGGGCCCGACATCGAGCGTGACGGTGACAGTTTGATCGTCTTGGAGTTGGCTCGATTTGTCTTCGGCGAAACGCTTGACGATCACTTCGTAGTCAAACGTTCCGTGCGGGTTGCCCGGCGGAAAATCGAGCCACCAGAATTTCTGAAACGGCGCGACGTTGGATGGAAAGAATTTGCCGCCGCTTGCCGTGTAGTCGCCCGCGAAAGATAGCCGATTGCCGAGCCATGTCCATCCCTGATCGCCTGCGTCTTTGCGGCGAATCGAAAATCCCGCCAGCTTATCGGTCAGGTGATCCGCCAGATCGAAGGCGAGCATCGCGCAGCCGTCGCCCGAATACGCCTTGACCGTGAATCCGCGCGACGAAGCCGACGCGCTGAAGACTTTACCCATCGCTTCCTCGTTCATCGTTCGATACCGCGTTTTCCACCGCCATGCACTCACGGCCATTCGCCGCGAATACCGGCCCATCGGAAAATCGATCGAACGAGGATAGTACAAATCGAGAAGCGCGAGCGTGAACCTTCTATAACAGCCGTAACGAAACAATGCAGCATGCATTTCGCGCGCCGCTGGCGAAAAACGCCGTGCCGAAACGGTGTAGGCACGGCGGCACGCAACGCTCGCTTACCGCTTCAAGGAGACACGGGTCAACCTTCGTCCGCATCCAGACGAGCGAGTACGGCGGCAACGATGCCGTCGCAGCGCACGCCGTCGAACGAGAACACGTCCCGCTCGGCCAAATCGAGTTCTTGCGCCAGCGATTCGCGCAGTAGGCTGCGCGCGCGAAACTGCCGCGTCCGCACCGTCGCTTCGGGGATGCCGAGCGACTGTGCCGTTTCCTCCACGCTGAGTTCCTCGACACAGCGCAGCACGAATACGACGCGAAAAACTTCGGGTAGCGCATCGAGCTTGCGTTCGAGCAACGCGCGAACCTGGGCGCGCATCAAGGCATCGTCGGGCGATGCATCATGAGACAAATCCATAAGCTCGCGATCCGGTTCGTCGTTCGCCGATACGCTCACCATGGGCGCACGCGCATGTCTTCGCGCGTCGCGCCGCAACCGGGCCAAGCAGGCGTTCGCCACGAGCCGCGATAGCCAAGTCGACAACTGCGCATCGCCACGAAACGTACCGATCCCGCGATAGGCCGCCAGATAGGCGTCCTGCAGCGCGTCTTGCGCGTCGGCATCATTGCGCAGCGTCGCCCGCGCGAGCCGATACAAGCGCCGGTTGTAGCGGCGCATCAAGTGCACGAACGCGTCGCGCTCACCCGCGCCGACGGCTGCCGCCAGCGCGCGATCGTCGGCATATTGCCAATCGCGCGAGGCGGGGCCGGGGGATGTCGACTCCACACTCATGGTTTCCCCTTCACGACCAGCGTCGCTTGCATCGTCGGATGAAACGTACAGGCATAGGCGTAACGTCCGAGCGTCTTCGCCCGATATTGCCAACTAGCGCCGGGCGCGATCGCGTGCGAATCGAAGCGTCCGGCATCGGCCGACGTCACCGTGTGCGGGAACGGGTCTTCGTTGAACCACACGACCGTGTCGCCGCGCGCGACGGTCACGGTGGCAGGATCGAACCGCATGCCGGCAATCTTGACGGTCCATGTTTTCGCCTCCGCGGGCAGCGCAAGCGCGGTCAACGCGCCGAGGCACAGCACGATGGCCGCGGCTCGCTTGCCTCGTCCGTGTTCAATAGCCGCCGCTGTCATTGAGTTCGGCATCCAGGTGCTTGGCGTGATCGAGGTGCGCGACGAAGGCCGGGCGAACCTTCACCAGCAGTGCTTTCAACTCGGCATTGCTCGCATCGGGAATCAGCGTTTTGTCCATCGCGTCGATGACAGCCTGATGGTAGGCCACTTCATGATCGATGTAAGCCTTGTCGAAGGCCTTGCCGCTCAATCCCTTCAACTTGGCTAAGTTATCGTCGCCTCCTTTTTGCAGCGATTCGCTCGTCGCGTTCGGCTCGGGCGTCACGTTCAGCTTGTGCACGAGATCGGTCGCCGCTTGGTTGACGCCGGTGTGATCGCGCACCATCGTTTGGGCAAAGGCTTTGACCTCTTTGCTTGCGCTCTTTTGCATCGCCAGCTTGCCGGCATCGATGTCGACCTGATTGGCGGTGACGACGATCGCGGCGATCTGCGGGTCGGTGGGCGCTCCGGCGCCCTGCGCTTGAACGCCCATTGCCGCCGCGGCCAAGGCGGTCGCAAGGGCCAGCTTAGGCATGGATTTCAGAGTGCTATGGTTCGGCATGCTTTTCTCCTATCGGGAAACGGACCGGCTGTCCGTTCGGCGATGCGAACGGGAGGGTCTTGCCGCGATAGATGTCACGCGCCGGCACTGCGTTCCCACATTCGGCGCTTTATCGCGATCCTCGTTCCGATGCCCCACATGAGAACGAACGGAGCACAATGATGGTTTATTCCAGGCATCGATCAATAGTAAGGGGCATATCCCCTGTGCTATGCTGGCAGACACTTCGCGGCCCGAGTCGGCGCGAAGGCGACATGACCCCCTCCCTATGGACTATCGACATCTCAAGAACCGCAAGAGCATGCACGCGCGGATCGTGCAGGAACTCGGCATCGAGATCGTCAGCGGCAAGTTCGCTCCCGGCGATAGGCTGCCGCCCGAACCCACGCTTTGCGAATCGTATGGCGTTAGCCGCCCCGTGTTACGCGAGGCGACTCGTGTGCTCGTCGCCAAAGGGCTCGTCGTATCGAAGCCGCGCGTCGGCAGCGTCGTGCGTCCGCGCGAAGAGTGGCACATGCTCGATCCGGACGTCCTGTTCTGGACGATCAGCGTCACGCCTGAGGGGGAGTTCTTTCGTTCGTTGCTGACGGTACGCCGCATTATCGAACCGGCAGCGGCCGCACTGGCCGCCACGAATGCGACGGAAGAGGATGTCGTGCGTATTCGTCGCTGTTATGAGCAGATGGAAAACGCGCAAACGTCGGACGCACTGCTCGAACCCGATCTCGAGTTCCACCGCGCCGTGATGGCTGCCACGCACAACGACATGCTCGCCTTCATCGGCAATATGATGTCGATGGCATTGAGCGAATCGATCAAACTGACGAGCCGCCACCCCGATACACATGCCTTGTCGCTGCCGCGGCACAGGGCGATCCTGACGGCGATCGAGCATCGCGATCCGCTCGGGGCGCGGCAAGCGAGCCTCGTCCAACTGGAAAACGCAAAAGCCGATGCCGAGACTATCCTCGTCATCGGCGCGCGTGCCGAACGTTAGACGATTCGATCGGGCCCGCCCAACCGGCCGGGCCCATCGTCTCGATCAATGCGAATGCGGCGGCACCTCGGCTCCACGGCAACCCACTAGGAAATCGAAGTCGCATCCTTCGTCCGCCTGCAGCACATGGTCGACATACAGATTGCGATAGCCGCTGAGGTCGGCCGGATTGCGCTGCGCATTCGTCTCGCGCCATGCCGCCAAGCGCTGCGCCAGTTCTTCCTCGCCGATATCGAGCTGCAAGCGGCCCGACTCGCAGTCGAGTTCGATCCAATCGCCGTTGCGCACCACGGCAAGCGGCCCGCCCGCCCGTGCTTCCGGCGCCACGTGCAGCACCACGGTCCCGTATGCGGTCCCGCTCATGCGCGCGTCCGAAATGCGCACCATATCGGTCACGCCCTGCGCGAGCACCTTCGGCGGCAAGCCCATGTTGCCCACCTCGGCCATGCCGGGGTAGCCCTTCGGCCCGCAATTTTTCATGACGAGCACCGAATCGGCCGTCACATCGAGGTCCGGGTCCGCAATGCGCGCCTTATAGTCGTCGAAGTTCTCGAAGACGACCGCGCGCCCGCGATGCTTGAGCAACGACGCGGTGGCCGCCGAGGGCTTGAGCACTGCGCCGCGCGGCGCCAAATTGCCGCGCAGCACGCATAGCCCACCGTCGGAGACGAGCGGCTTATCGAGCGGGCGGATGACCTCATCGTTATAGATCGGCGCTTCCTTGCAGTTCTCCCACAGCGAGTGCCCATTGGCCGTCAGCGCATCCGGATGCGGCAGCAAGCCCGCTTCGCCGAGACGACGCAGCACGGCCGGCAGCCCGCCTGCGTAATAGAACTCTTCCATCAGGAAGCGCCCGGACGGCTGCAGATCGACGAGCGTCGGCGTCCCGCGTCCCACGCGCGTCCAATCGTCCAGGTCGAGGGACACGCCGATGCGCCCGGCGATCGCTTTCAAATGGATCGCCGCATTGGTCGAGCCGCCGATCGCCGCGTTCGCGCGAATCGCATTTTCGAATGCCTCGCGCGTCAGCAGCTTCGACAGACGGACATCTTCCAACGCCATCTCCACGATCCGCATACCCGACAAATGCGCCAAGACATAGCGGCGCGAATCGACCGCCGGAATCGCGGCGTTGTGCGGCAGCGTGACGCCCAGTGCTTCCGCCATACAGGCCATGGTCGATGCGGTGCCCATTGTGTTGCAGGTACCGGCCGAGCGCGACATCCCCGCCTCGGCGGCCATGAACTCGTGCAACGTGATGCGGCCGGCCTTCACCTGTTCGCTCAACTGCCACACGACCGTACCGGAGCCGATATCGCGCCCTTCGTGTTTGCCGTTCAGCATGGGGCCGCCGCTCACGACGATCGCCGGCACGTCGCAACTGGCCGCGCCCATCAGCAGCGCTGGCGTGGTCTTGTCGCACCCCGCCAACAGCACCACGGCGTCGATCGGGTTGCCGCGAATCGATTCCTCGACATCCATGCTAGCGAGGTTGCGCGTGAACATCGCCGTTGGGCGCAGGTTCGATTCCCCGTTCGAGAACACGGGAAATTCGACCGGGAATCCGCCCGCCTCGAACACGCCGCGCTTGACGTGCTCCGCCAGCTTGCGGAAGTGCGCATTGCAAGGCGTCAGCTCCGACCACGTGTTGCAGATGCCGATGATCGGCTTACCCTGAAATTCGTGATCGGGGATGCCCTGGTTCTTCATCCAGCTGCGGTACATGAAGCCGTTCTTGTCGGCCGTGCCGAACCACTGGGCGGAGCGGAGCTTACGTGATTTGTCTGTCATTGCTCGATGCCTGCTTGAGGCAGATATAGTAAAACGATTGAATTTTCCACCATCAAGGCCCGCCGGACGCATAAGATGATGATTCAACTCATACATATCCCGGCGACGTCCCACATGTTGGCACAATCTTACGCCTTTCCGGCCGCTTCTTGCCAGATTCCAAATAGAAATAGCATGACTATTGGAGTCGCGAAGCTGGGGAAAACGCCAATCGATTCGGGTCTACACCGTGCCTATAGTATGGCTATTTGGAAGGCAACACAGCGCGACAACCCGTCACAAGGGGCGTCCGGCGCACGGAATTCGAAGTGAACCGAAGTGAAGTGACGTAGTTCGTTCTTAGTAGCAAAACCAAGCACGCACCAAAGACAAACGGAGACAAGCATGGGACGTACAGTACGGTTGGCGCTGAACGCATTTCTCGGAGCGGCACTCGCCATGTCGCTCGTCGTGGATGGCCACGCACAAGACAAGAAGATCACCCTCGGCTTCGCGCAGGTCGGCGCCGAAAGCGCGTGGCGGACCGCAAACACGGTCTCCGTCAAGGAAGCGGCGAAAGACGCCGGCATCAATCTGAAATTCTCCGATGCGCAGCAAAAGCAGGAGAACCAGATCCGCGCGATTCGCTCGTATATCGCTCAGAAAGTGAACGTCATCGCCTTCTCCCCGGTGGTCGAATCGGGCTGGGAGCCGGTACTGACGGAAGCTAAGAAGGCCGGGATTCCCGTGATCCTGACCGACCGCGCGATCGACGTGAAGGACACGTCGCTCTATACGACGATGATCGGTTCCGACTTCCTCGAAGAAGGCCGCCGTGCGGGCCGTTGGCTCGAAGAGGAATACAAGAACAACCCGGGCCCGATCAACATCGCCGAACTGCAAGGCACGGTGGGCTCGGCGCCGGCGAACGATCGCCATGCCGGTCTCATGGAAATCATCAAGAACGATCCGAAGTTCAAGATCATCGCTTCGCAAAGCGGCGACTTCACGCTCGCCGGCGGCAAGCAAGTGATGGAAGCGTTCGCGAAGACGTACGGCAAGCAGATCAACGTCGTCTATGCTCACAACGACGACATGGCGCTCGGCGCGATTCAAGCCATGGAAGAAGCCGGCATGAAGCCGGGCACGGATCCCAAGGTCGTTTCGTTCGACGCGACCAAGGGTGGCTTCCAAGCCATGATCGCGGGCAAGATCAATGTCGACGTCGAATGCAGCCCGCTGCTGGGGCCGCAGTTGATGAGCGCGGTGAAGGACATCGTCGCCGGCAAGACGCTGCCCAAGCGCATCGTGACGAAGGAAACGGTGTTCCCGGAAAACGTGGCGGCGCAAGTTCTGCCGACGCGTAAGTACTGATCCCGCCCCCCCGCCAACTGCTAAGCGAGCGACGCCCATGACCGGCACCCTCGTACTCGAAACGCAAGGCCTGACGAAGTCGTTTCCCGGCGTTCACGCGCTCAAGGGTGTCGACTTTCGCCTGTACGCCGGCGAAGTGCACACGTTGATGGGCCAGAACGGCGCCGGCAAATCGACGCTGATCAACGTCCTGACCGGCGTGCATGCGCACGATGCGGGCGACATCCGCATCGACGGCCGCAGCGTTCGCTTCGCGGCGCCGCTCGAAGCAGAAGGCGCGGGCATCCGCACGCTGTATCAGGAAGTCAACCTCTGCCCCAACCTTTCGGTCGCGGAAAACATCTTCGCGGGGCGCCAGCCGCGCCGCCGCGGAGCGATCGATTGGAAGGCCATCAACGCGGGCGCCCGCAAGGCGCTCGACCAACTCAATCTCTCGCTCGACGTCACGCAATCGCTCGATACGTACCCGATCGCCGTGCAACAAATGGTGGCGATCGCGCGAGCGGTCAGCGTCGAGGCGCGCGTATTGATTCTCGACGAACCCACTTCGAGTCTCGACGATTCCGAAGTGGCCAAATTGTTCGAAGTGATTCGCCGGCTCAAAGCCTCGGGCATGGCGATTCTCTTCGTCACGCACTTTCTTGAGCAGACGTATGCGATCTCCGATCGCATCACCGTCATGCGCAACGGCGAACGCGAAGGCGAATATCTGGCGAAGGATTTGCCCGTCGACGAACTCGTGCACAAGATGGTCGGCAATGTGCCCGTGGCCGGCGAACGCACCACCTCGAAAGCGCAAGCCGATGCTGCGGCCGCCTCCGCCGGCGCCTTCGACATGCGCGGCGTGGGCCGGCGCGGTGCCGTCCAACCGATCGATCTCACGCTCGAACCCGGCCGTATCGTCGGCCTGGCCGGGCTGCTCGGCTCCGGGCGCACGGAAACGGCGCGGCTGCTGTTCGGCGCCGATCGCGCGGATACCGGCACGATCACGGCCGGCGGCAAGCCGATCAAACTCGGCTCGCCGCGGCATGCCGTGCGGCACGGGATCGCGTATTGCCCCGAGGATCGCAAGAAGGAAGGCATCGTCGGCGCGTTGTCGGTGCGCGAAAACATCATCCTCGCATTGCAAGCGCGGCGCGGCTGGTGGCGTCCGCTCGGGCGCGCCAAGGAAAGGCGGATTGCCGAACACTATGTCAAAGCGCTCGGTATTCGCGCACGCGATATCGAGCAGCCGATCGAACTGCTCTCGGGCGGCAATCAGCAAAAGGCGCTGCTCGCCCGGTGGCTGGCCACCGATCCGAAAATGCTGATACTCGACGAACCCACCCGCGGCATCGACGTCGCGGCGAAGTTCGAAATCATGGATTACGTCGGTAAGCTGTGCGCGAAAGGGCTCGGCATCTTGCTGATTTCCTCGGAAATCCCGGAGGTGCTGCGCATTAGCGACCGCATCGCCGTGCTGCGCGATCGCCGCAAAGTGGCCGAACTCTCGGGCGATGCGCTCGACGAGCAAGCTGTCTACCGACTCATCGCCGGAGGCCAATCATGACCGCCCGCCCCTTGCAGGCGATCGCGCGCCATCCGCTGGTGTGGCCCGTCGTTACGCTACTGCTGTTGTTCGCCCTCGATGTCGTGCATCGGCACGATTTCTTGGCGATCACCGTGCTCGACGGCCACTTCTTCGGTGCGCCGATCGATATCTTGAACCGCGCGGCGCCGCTCGTCGTCGTCTCGCTCGGCATGACGCTCGTGATCGCGACGCGCGGCATCGATATTTCCGTGGGAACCATCGTCGCCATTGCGGGCGCGACCGCAGCGATCATCCTCGCGGCCGATCCGACCCACGTCGGCCTCGCGATCGCCGCGGCGCTCGGCGTCGGTCTGCTGGCCGGTGCGTGGAACGGCCTGCTCGCGGCGCTCATCGGCATGCAGCCGATCATCGCGACGCTGATTCTCATGGTGGCCGGACGCGGCGTCGCGCAGTTGCTGACCGGCGGCCAAATCATTCCGATCGGCGCGCGCGGGTATCTGCGCCTCGGCGACGGCTACCTCGCCATGGTGCCGTGCTCGGTCTGGATCGCCGCGGCTGTTTTCGTCGCCACGTCGCTGCTCGTCAATCGGACGGCGCTCGGGCTGCTCGTGCGTTCGATCGGCGTCAACCCTGTCGCGGCGCGGCTCGTCGGCTTGCGCTCGACCGCGATCACGTTCGGTATTTATGTGTTTTGCGGGTTGTCCGCGGCCATCGCCGGCATCTTGACGAGTTCGAACGTACGCAGCGCCGACGGCAACAACGCCGGCCTGCTGCTCGAACTCGATGCGATCCTCGCGGTAACCCTGGGCGGTACGTCGTTGATGGGCGGCCGGTTCTCGCTGGCCGGCACCGTGCTCGGCGCGCTGATCATCCAGACGCTCACGTACACCACTTACTCGATCGGCGTGCCGCCCGAGGCGACACTCGTCGTCAAAGCGTTCGTCGTGATCGTGGTCAGCGTCATTCAATCGGCGCGCGCTCGCGAGCTGCTTGCCGGTCTCGCCATGCGGCTGTCCGCTTCCTCCACTCGCGCCCGGCCGGAGGTGCAATGAGCGCGTTCATTCGTCGTCTTCTCGATCCCCGCACGCTGCCGATCGTCGTCACGATCGCCCTGTTCGCCGCGTTGTTCGGCTTCGGCTCGTTCATGTATACGGGCTTCGGCTCGCTCCAAGTTTTGCTGGGCCTTTTGGTCGACAATTCGTTCCTGTTGATCGTGGCGATCGGCACGACGTTCGTGATTCTGTCGGGCGGGATCGACTTGTCGGTCGGCGCGGTGGTGGCCTTCACGACGATCGTCTGCGCCGTGTGTGCCGAACATTGGCACTGGCCGATCTATGCCGTCGCCCCGGTGGTGCTGTTGATCGGCGCCGCCTTCGGCGCGGCCCAGGGCGCGCTGATCCACTATCTGCGGCTGCAACCCTTCATCGTGACGCTGGCGGGCATGTTCCTCGCCCGCGGTGCCTGCTTCCTCATCACGACCGAATCGATCACGATCACCGAACCGTCGTTTCACGCGGTGGCCGCCTACAACCTTCAGATCGGCAGCGGCCAGTTGAACAGCGGCGCCTTGATCGCACTCGTCGTGCTCGCGGTCGCCCTTTATGTCGCCCACTTCACGCGCTTCGGACGCAACGTGTATGCCCTCGGCGGCAATGAAAAATCCGCCCTGCTCATGGGCTTGCCTGTCGCCAAGACGAAGATCGGCGTCTATGCGTTAGGCGGCCTGTGCTCGGCCTTGGGCGGCCTCGTCTTCACGCTGTATGTGCTGTCGGGCTATGGGTTGCAAGGCCAGGGCATGGAACTCGACGCGATCGCCGCGAGCGTCATCGGCGGCACGCTGCTCACGGGCGGCGTCGGCTACATCATCGGCTCGGTGTTCGGCGTGGGCGTGCTCGGCACGATCCAAACGCTGATCACCTTCGACGGCACGCTCAGTTCATGGTGGACGCGCATCGTCATCGGCGCCCTGCTTTGCATCTTCTGCCTGCTGCAACGCGTGATCGAACGGCAAGCGGCGCGCCGCAAGTCGAGCGGCTCGGGGCTGGGCAGCGCCGCCGCGCCCGACGGCAAGAAGCGCAGCGTCGGCGAGCAAGCCGACGGCGCTGCTCCTCTCGGACTGCGCGCACGCTTGATGCGCCGGCCCCGCATGCTTGGATAGTCTTTATTAGGAGTACGAATAGTGACCGCATCGACCCGCCCATTCTCGGGCGTCTTCCCCGTCGCCCCGACGCCGTTCACCGAATCGGGCGATCTCGACCTCGACGGCCAGCGCCGTGTGCTCGATTGCATGATCGACCAGCGCGTGGACGGCATCTGCATTCTCGCGAACTACTCCGAGCAGTTCCTGCTGAGCGATGCCGAGCGCGACGTGCTTGTCGACTTGTGCTTGACGCACGTGGCGGGCCGCGTGCCCGTCATGGTGACCTGCAGCCACTTCAGCACGCAAATCGCGGCGGAACGCGCCAAGCGCGCCGCGCAGGCCGGCGCGAGCATCATCATGGTGATGCCCCCGTACCATGGCGCGAACCTGCGCGTCGACGAAAACGCCATGTTCGATTTCTTCGCACAAGTGGCGGCCTCGGCCAACGTGCCGGTCATGATTCAAGATGCGCCGCTGTCGGGCGTGACGTTGACGATACCGTTCCTCATCCGCGTCGCGCGTGAGCTGCCGCTCGTTCGCTACTTCAAGATCGAAACGCCGCAGGCCGCGGCCAAACTGCGCGCGTTGATCGCCGCGGGCGGCGAAGCGATCGTCGGCCCGTTCGACGGAGAAGAAGCCATCACCCTGCTGCCCGATCTCGATGCCGGTGCAACGGGCACGATGTCGAGCGCCTTGCTGCCCGATTTGATCCGCACCGTGTTCGACGATCACCGCGCGGGCCGACGCGACGAAGCGCGCGCGGGCTATGCGCGCATCCTGCCGCTGATCAACTACGAGAACCGCCAATGCGGCCTGCGTGCCGCCAAGACCGTCATGATGGAAGGCGGCGTGATCAAGAGCGACGCGGTGCGTCGTCCGCTCGATCCGTTGGCGCCCGCCACGCGCGCGGAATTGCTCGAACTCGCACGCGAGGCGAATCCGCTCGCGCTGCGTTGGGGCCGCTGATCCGAGAGGCACAGATGAAAAAGATTTCGATCGCCCTCGTCGGTATCGGCAAGATCGCACGCGACCAGCATCTACCGGCCATCAAGGCGGATCCGCGCTTCGACCTCGTCGCCTGCGCGAGCCGCAATGCCGTCGTGGACGGCACACGCAATTATCCGACCCTTGAAGCGCTGCTCGAGGCCGAGCCGAATATCGAAGCCGTTTCGCTGTGCGCGCCCCCGATTCCGCGCTTTCAGCAGGCGCGCGCCGCGCTGGCCGCGGGCAAACACGTCATGCTCGAAAAGCCGCCGGGCGCGTGCCTGAGCGAAGTCCGCGCGCTGGACGAAATGGCGCGTGCGGCGGGAAAAACGATCTTCACGACCTGGCACTCGCGGCATGCGCTCGGCGTCGAGGCGGCCCGCACTTGGCTCGCGACGCAAGATATTCGCCACGTGCACGTGCGCTGGAAAGAGGACGTGCGCCGTTGGCACCCGGGCCAAGCCTGGATCTGGGAACCGGGTGGCCTCGGCGTGTTCGATCCGGGTATCAACGCCTTGTCGATCGTCACGCAAATTCTGCCGCGCGAAGTCGCCCTCGTTTCGTCGACGCTGAGCATTCCCGCGAACAAGGCAATGCCGATCGCAGCCGATCTCGAACTGACCGACACGGCCGGCGTGCCGATGCGCGTGGAGTTCGACTGGCGCCACGGCCCGCAAGAACTCTGGGAAATCGAAGTGCGCACCGCCGACGGAACGCTCTTGCTGTCTCAGGGCGGAAATCGATTGCAGATCGACGAGCGCGATGTCGCGTTGGGCTTCGTGCACGAGTATCCGTCGCTCTACAGCCGCTGGCACGACCTCATTTTGCGCGGCGAGTGCGACGTCGATGCGCGGCCGCTCAGCCTGGTCGCCGACGCGTTCTTGCTCGGCAAACGGGAGATCGTCGAAGCGTTCGTCGAATGACGTAAGTTGCGGCGTGCCGCGGGTTCGAACCGCGGCGCCCTGCCCCGATTACCGTTGTCCGCTTGCCTGTCGGCGGCGGACATCGTTATATGTTTAGTCGTCCTAAGCGACTTGTTTAGTTTTTAGCTTCACAACACGGTCTACGACAGGCCGACAAGAAGGAGACTAGTATGACCAGCAAGCTTCGCCGCTTCACGTTGCGTGCCACCATGGCCGCGCTCCTGGCCGCACCGCTCATGGCCCCGCTCGGCGTCCATGCGGAAGAGCCTTTGAAGATCGGCTTCCTCGTGAAGATGCCCGAGCAGGCATGGTTCATTAACGAGCAGAAGGCAGCCAACGCGGTTGGCAAGGCCGACAACGTCAGCGTGGTCGACATCGGCACGCCCGATGGCGAACGCGTCCTTAGCGCCATCGACAACCTCGGCGCGCAAGGCGCCAAGGGCTTCGTGATTTGCGCGCCCGACGTCCGCTTGGGACCGGCGATCCAAACCCGGGCGAAGAAGTACAACATGAAGTTCGTGACGGTCGACGACCAGCTCGTCGATTCCGCCGGCAAGCCGCTCGCCGGCGTGCCGCACCTGGGCATGTCCGCATCCAAGATCGGCAATCAAGTGGGCCAGGCCATCTCCGACGAAATGAAGCGCCGCGGCTGGAAGCCGGAAGAAGTGGGCGCGATCCGCATCTCCGACTACGAGTTGCCCACGGCCAAGCTGCGCACCGACGGCGCCACGGAAACGCTGCTTGCGAACGGCTTCAAGAAGGACAACATCTTCGACGCGCCGCAAAAGACGACCGACGACGAAGGCGGCTTCGTGGCCTCCTCGCCCGTGCTGTCCAAGCACCCGAACATCAAGAAGTGGGTGATCTTCGCGCTGAACGAGGAATCGGTCCTGGGCGGCGTGCGCGCGACGGAACAGCTGCATATTCCGTCGGCCGACGTGATCGGTGTCGGCATCAACGGCGCCGGCGAAGCGTTCGCCGAGTTCCAAAAGAAGGAACCGACGGGCTTTTACGGCACGATCGCGGTCAGCTCGACGAATCACGGCAAGCAAACCGCGCAGAACCTGATCGACTGGATCCGCACGGGCAAGCAACCGCCGGCCGATACGCAAACCACGGGCAAGCTGATGACGCGCGACAACTGGCTCGACGTGCGTAAGGAACTGGGATTTAAACGTCATGCATGACGCGAACGACATTCTAGTGGCGGACGCCGGAACGGCCGTGCCTTACCTGCAGCTGGACGGCATTACCGTCAGTTTTCCCGGCGTGCTTGCGCTCGATCATGTGTCGTTCGCGGTACGTGGCGGCGAAGTGCACGGCCTGATGGGCGAGAACGGCGCCGGGAAATCGACGCTGCTGAAGGTGCTGTCGGGCGTGAACGTGCCGCAGTCGGGCACGCTTAAGCTCGGCGGCGTCGAGCAACACTTCTCCGGGACGAAATCGGCGATCGAAGCCGGCATCGCCATCATCTATCAGGAACTGCACCTCGTTCCCGAGTTGACCGTGGCCGAGAACTTGATGCTCGGCCAACTGCCGAGCCGTCTCGGCGTGCTCAGCGAGCGGGCGTTGATCGAGCGAGCCAGCGAAACGCTGGAACGTCTCGGCGAGCGCATCGATCCGCGCGAGCAAGTGAAGAATCTCTCGATCGGCCAGCGCCAAATGATCGAGATCGGCAAGGCGTTGATGCGCGATGCGCGCGTCATCGCCTTCGACGAACCGACGAGTTCGCTCTCGGCGCGCGAAACCAAGCAGCTATTCAAGATCATCAACGGCTTGCGAGAAGAAGGCCGCGCGATCGTCTATGTCACGCACCGGATGGACGAAGTGTACGAGCTGTGCGATCGCGTGACTGTCTTCCGCGACGGGCACTCGATCGAAACGTTCGAAAGTGTCGACGGGCTCGAGCGCGATCGATTGATCAGCTCGATGGTCGGCCGTTC
Organism: Trinickia sp.; assembly: GCF_051953405.1. GTDB lineage: Bacteria > Pseudomonadota > Gammaproteobacteria > Burkholderiales > Burkholderiaceae > Trinickia. The sequence continues at coordinate 119,952 of NZ_JBQCIV010000006.1, forward strand.
GATCCGCGACGTCTACGGCTATCGCGAACGCCCGGTCGGAGACGTGCGCATCGCAGCGAAGGGCCTACTCGGCCCGGGGCTCTCCGAGCCCGTTTCGTTCAGTGCCCGAAAAGGCGAAATCCTCGGCTTCTTCGGTCTCGTCGGCGCAGGGCGCTCGGAATTGATGAAGCTTGTCTGCGGCGCTGTGCGGCCGAGCCAAGGCGAGATCGAACTCGACGGCCGCTCGATGCGATTTGCCACGCCGCGCGATGCCGTGCGAGCCGGGATCGCATTGTGTCCGGAAGACCGCAAGCAAGAAGGCATCGTGGCGATCGCCTCGGTGTCCGACAACCTGAACATCAGCGCGCGGCGCCATTCCAGCTTCGCGAGCTGGCTATTGAACGACCGGCGCGAACGCGATCTGACCGACGAGTACATCGAGAAGCTGTCGATCAAGACGCGCAACGGCGACACGGCGATCGGCACGCTCTCGGGCGGCAACCAGCAGAAGGTGATTTTGGCACGCTGGCTCGCCGAGCAGATCGATGTCTTCGTCATGGACGAACCCACGCGCGGCATCGACGTCGGCGCGCGGGCGCAAATCTACGAGCTGCTGTACGGCTTGGCCGAAGCGGGCCGGACGGTGCTCATGGTGTCGAGCGATTTGGCGGAAGTGATCGGCGTAGCGGATCGCATCATCGTGATGAAGGAAGGCCGCGTGGTGGGCGATCTGCCCAAGGCCCAGGCGAGCCCCGACCAATTGATCAAGCTCGCCCTGCCTCAATGAGCCGATCGATTCGTAAGCAGTACTGATCCGATTGTTTGGCCGTGTCCGCCGCCCTTGCGAACACGGCACCGAAAGAGACGAGACCATGCAACAACCTCAAACCCTCACCGCCCCGAGCGGTCCGGCAGCCTACGCGGCCAAAACCTGGCGACTGCTCAACAAATCCGGCATCGTCATGGTGTTCGCGATATTGTTCGTCGTCCTTTGCTTTACCGTGCCCGATTTTCTGACGAGCCGCAACATGCAGGGCTTGCTGCTGTCGGTCACGCTGATCGGCTCGATCGCCGTCACGATGATGTTCGTGCTGGCGCTCGGCGAGGTCGATCTGTCCGTGGCGTCGATCGTCGCGCTCTCGGGCGTCGTGGCCTCGACGGTCATCACGGCCACGCACAGCGTGTTGTTCGGCGTGACCTGCGGCGTCGTGGCCGGCGGGGCGGTCGGCCTCGTCAACGGGGTGTTGGTCGCGCGCTACCGGATCAATTCGCTGATCGTGACGCTTGCCATGATGGAAGTCGTGCGCGGCCTCGCCTTCATCGTGTCCAACGGCGATGCCGTCATGATTTCGGAGGAGCGCTTCTTCGATCTCGGCGGCGGCTCGTTCCTCGGCATCTCCTACCCGATCTGGAGCAACATCGTCGGCTTTCTCGTCTTCGGCTTCATCTTGCGCAAAACGGTATTCGGCAAGAACGTGCTGGCGGTGGGCGGCAACGGCGAAGCCGCCCTGCTCGCCGGTTTGCCCGTGATGCGGATCAAGATCCTCGTGTTCGTGCTGCAAGGGCTCGTGACCGGCTTCGCAGGCGTCATGCTGGCCTCGCGGATGAGCCTCGGCGATCCGAAGACGTCCGTTGGCCTCGAACTCGGCGTGATTTCTGCCTGCGTGCTCGGCGGCGTGTCGTTGACCGGCGGCGTGGCGACGATCTCGGGCGTACTCGTGGGCGTGCTGATCATGGGGTCGGTGCAAGATGCGATGAGCCTGCTCAACGTGCCGACGTTCTATCAGTATCTGATTCGCGGCGGCATTCTGTTGCTGGCGGTCTTCTTCGATCACATCCGGCGCTCGCGTGCCGCGCGCGTGAAGTAAAGCGGCCGGGGTCGCCATTACTGGCTCCTCCGCGAACGCAACCCTCAACGGTGGACCGGGCGCATCCTCGCCCGGCCGCCTTGCCTCTCTCCTGAAGTCCCCCGCGATCCTGTCTGATCGGCGGCTTGGCCGAGCGCTTCGTTCGGCCTTTTTTTTGCCTACGCTTTGTCGGCCGACAGGGTCTGGCGCGCCCCCTCAAGCGCAACAGGGAGAGCCTTGCGAGGCCTACCGCCCTTTCCAAGGCACGATACGCCGTTCCAACACGCGCATCGCAAGATCGACACTCCAGGCGACAATCCCGATCAAGACGATGCCCATGACGACCACGTCGGTCCGCAAGAAGCTCGATGCATTGAGGACCATCTGCCCCAACCCGGCTGTCGCCGCGACCATCTCCGCCGCAACGAGCGTCGTCCATCCAAAGCCGATCGCAATACGTAGGCCCGTCAAAATCTCAGGCAGTGCGGCCGGCAGCACCACATGCCGGACGACCTGCGCAAAACTGCCACCGAGCGAGTAGGCGGCATTGACTTGCTCGATCGTGGCACTGCGCACACCGGCGCGCGAAGACATGACGATCGGCGCATAGCACGCGAGAAAGATGACAACGATCTTGGCCGTTTCATCGATACCGAACCAAATGACGACCAGCGGCAAATATGCGAGGGGCGGTAGCGGCCGATAAAACTCGAGCGGCGGATCGAGGAGCGCGCTCGCCACGCGGTTCACGCCCATGAGGATGCCCGTCGGCACACCAAGGGCGGCTGCAAGCAGGAATGCGCCGAACACGCGCAGCGTGCTCCAGCCCAGATGCTGCGCGAGCGGTAGGCCGCCTTGAACGCGGCCGTGCCAGGCATCGACGAATGCGGCCCATACCGCTTCCGGTGTCGGCAAGAAGAGCGGCGGCACCCAAGCCAGATGCGTCGCCGCCCACCACAATGAGGCGAGCACGAGCACGGAAGCGATGCTGAGCGCAGCGGGTCCTCCCTCGCCGGGTGGGGCACGGCGCCGCCGACGTGTCCGCTTGGCGGGCAACTGTCCTGCCGCGCCGCGATCTCGATCCGACTGATATGCGTAGACTTCAGCAGCCGCCGCGGCGGCGAACGCTTCTTCAAACAACGATGGCGGTCGGGTCATAGGATCGCCTGCGCCTCGCATGCGCCCACCGGACGTGCCCCGGGGTGCTGTTGCACGAGATCGACCAAGCGCTCGCGCCACGCAATGAACTCGGCCGACGATTTGATCGCCCGTGCATCGCGGGTCTCGGCATACCGCCTGGCGAACGGTACGTCGAAGCGATGAGCAATGCGGCCTGGCCCCGGTGTCATCACGACAATGTGCGTCGCCAGGAAAAGCGCCTCTTCGATGTCGTGCGTAATGAAGAACGTCGTCTTGCACGTACGCACCCAAATATCGGCAACGAGTTCCTGCATCGCCGTGCGTGTCATCGCGTCGAGCGCACCCATCGGCTCGTCCATCAACAGGACTCGCGGGTCGCTCGCGAGCGCTCGCGCGAGGCCCACTCGCTGCTGCATCCCACCGGATAGCTCATAGGTACGTGCAAGCGCATGGCGCTCGAGCCCGACCAGCGCCAGCGTTTCACGTGCCCGCTGCTCGCGCTCCCTTTTACCGACGCGTTGGAAGCGCAGGCCTAAGGCAACATTGTCGATCACGTTGAACCACGGCATCAAACCGTACTTTTGGAAAACGACACCGCGATCGGCACCCGGCCCGTCGATCGGCGCTCCATCGAGCAATATCTCCCCGGCCGTCGGCGTGACGAAACCGGCAATGCAGTTGAGCAACGTCGTCTTGCCGCATCCCGAGGCGCCGAGCGCAACCACGAAGTCGCCCGACTCGATGCGTAAGTCCACATCGGCAAGCGCCCGCGTGCTCGCTCGTCCGCGTTCGCCTGGGTAGGACACTGAAAGGTGCCGAATGTCTAGCCTGCTCATGGATCGTTCCTGCGTTCGAAAATACCCGCGGCTGCGCCGTACTCAATGCGCCAACGCGCGTTGCACGAATTCGGGGTCGACGCCAATCGAATAGTCGGGCAGCACCGTTTGAATCGTGCCTTGGGTCTTCAAGAACGCCGCTGTCGCCAACAGCGACTTCGCCGCCCCAGCCTGTGCGCCGCCTCCGAGCCACGCACTCGACGCTTGCTGTGCGAGCGTCGGGAATGCATACAGCGCGAGGCTCGCCGGGACGTCCTTCGGATTGGCACCCGACTCCTTGGCCACGCCTTCGACCTGGGGCGATCCCACGCTCCATGCGGCATGGTTCGCGCGATAATCGGCATCCGCTTCGGCGAGTACCTTGACGAAGTGGGTCACGAATTCCGGATTGGCGCTGGCGAATTTTCGGCTGACGACGAAGCCGTCGAACGTGGCTTCGCCTGTGCGTTTCGCCACCTCGCCCGAAGTGATCAGCACGCGGCCGTTTTGCTTGACCTTGGCGAGCACGGGATCCCATATATAGGCGGCATCGATGTTGCCGCGCGACCAAGCCGCCGCCACTTCGGCGGGACGTAGGTTCAGGATCTGCACGTCGGCCGGATTCACGCCCGCGTTTTTCAAAGCGACCAGCGTATGGAAATGCGATGTCGACACGTACGGCACGCCAATCTTCTTGCCTTTCAAATCGGCCAAGCTGTTGACGCCCGAGCCGTTTCTCGCAACGAGCGCTTCGGCATCGTTGATGTTGTCCAAAATCCAAAACAGTGAAATGTCGACGCCTTGCGATAGGCCGGCGGCAATGGGGCTGGAGCCCGCCTCGCCGAGTTGCACGGAACCCGAGGCAAGCGCACGAATGACGTCGGCGCCGCTATCGAGCTTGCGGAACGTCACCTTGTAACCGGTGGCCTTTTCGACGGCCCCACTCGCCTGGGCGTAGCGCCACGGTACGACCATGTCCTGATACGCGATGACGACTTCGTGCGTATCCGCAAAAACAGGCCCCGAGAACGTCAACGACAACGACAAAGCCGACACGAGTGCTGCCGAGATGACAGCCGATAACCTAGCGAGATTGAAACGCTGCATGAATGGCTCCCCTTCGTGTGTTCCGGTCGTACAAATAGGTATCGATGAAGGCTACCGGCGCAGGCGCCAACGTGTCCAACGACGATTCGACATATCGATACCATTGCGCGAGATATGGGGTAGACATCGATCGACGGCAGTCGATCGCCCTGCGGCGATGCCGCTTACGATCATCGAACGACCTGCGCGCGCGTTCGCACTGTCATTGTCCCGGCTGTTTTGCCGCGCACGCATGCGCAGGCAACTCGGGCGGATATCGATTTCCCGTGCCTCGCATCCCAATAGCCGCAAGGGCGGCTCCGGCGGCTCGCTATCGCCCCGGGGCGACGATCGCGCCCCGAGCGATTCGACGGCCGACGCATGGCTCGCCGACCTCGCGACAATCCCCGATGACGAGGAAAAACAGCGACGAAGCGGCGCCGCTACCGCCGGCCCTGCTAACGATTAGCGGCCGCCATCGCCTCACGCAAGCGAGGATGAGCCACGAGTGTCCCGAGCAGCAACGAAGTTGCCGTCAGCACGAAGATGATGACCATGAGCGCCGTCAGTTCCGTCGGGCGAAGCAACGCGATCAGCCAAAGCGTGAGGGCGGCACCCGCCATCTTGATCGTTCCCTGCAAGGCGCTGCCCGCACCGGCGAGCTTCGGAAATGGATGCAGGCTCGGGCCAAGCAAGAGCGGAGCAGAAACGCCGCAGCCCACGGCCACAAGAAACGCCAACAGCAGCATGACGAGCAATCCGACGCTAGGCTGTGACACGCAAAGCGCAACCGCCGTACCGCTCACGGCGACTAGAAACGCAAGCGAAACCCTCAACACGGTTTCCGGCGCGAATCGCGCCACGAGTTGCTTGGTTCCGAAAGCGCCGATGGCGATGCCGACCGCATAGAACACGTAAAGCAGGCCGTTTTGGGCGGACGTCAGCCGGTAGTGATCTTGGAAGATGAACGGGCTGATCGTGTAATAACCGATCGTCACGGCGAACAGCAATGCCGACACGATGCTGTACACCATGAAGGTCGCACTCGAAACCAGGATCTTGTAGCTCGCGAGCGCGTTGCCCGGCGAATGCGCATCGCGTTCGGGACGTGTCTCGGGCAGCGTCGCCCTGACGATGAAAAACCCTGCCAACGTAATGAGGCATAGCGCGGCGAAGTCGTAGCGCCACGAAAAATACAGTGTGATGACACCACCGATCATCGGCGCGAATGCGGGAGAAACCTGCGCCGCCATCGCAAACACCGCGAGCGCTTGCGTCAGCGATTTCTTTTCCTTGAACACATCGCTCAGCACCGCCCGGCTGATGACCGGGCAGCCTCCCGCTCCGAGCCCCGTGACGAGACGGCATAGCATCAATTCATGGCCCGACCTGGCGAATGCCGTCAGCAGATTGCCCGCCGCGGCAAGCAGCAGCGAAGCGAGAATGATACGGACTCGTCCATGCCGATCGGAAGCCGGACCGTACCAGAGCTGCGACGCCGCGAACCCAGCCAGATAGAACACCACCAGGCTTTCGGCCTGAGCATGGCTGATCTTCAACGAAGCAACGATGCTGGGCAGCGCGGGGTTATAGAGGTCGATCGAAAAAAGCCCTAATACGAGGATGACGCATGAGTTGATCAAGACAACGCGGTTTCTATCCATGGCGATGGAATTCGACTCGAACGGGGGAGCGCTTGGCGGAAAAAGGAGCGAGTTTGACACATCGCGGAAGCGAACTTGCGCATCTTCCGTCGCGCGCCCGAGATCGACCGACACGACCGACTGAAGCGCGGGATGTTACGAGAAGGCGTGCGATTGCGTGTTCAACGGCGCGTGGGACGGCCGGCCCACTGAAAGCAAATTGAAATATACACACAAATAATTCTTAATGAGAACGGTTCGTATTTCTATTTGCATTTCCACTCTTACTCGGTACAATTCGCTCCAGTTCCACAAATCGCATACGTACAAGCGCGAGAGCGTTCACGCACCTCAGGGGCGGCCTTTTGCAGCCAGCGCGTTCGCACCTCTCGCCCACAACGACAGGAGTTCCGATGAGGTTCAGACCAGCCGCGCGGCGCGTCACACGTCACGATGTTCATCCCTTGGCGCGCTGCGCCCTACTCGCGTGGAGCGCGTTCGCTTCATGCGCAGCCGTCGCAGCGGGATCGACCGATGCCCTGCCGCAAGCGCCCGAGGCCGATCTCAGCATCCAAGCCAAGCCGACGAACCAATGGACCGGCATCGCCACGCGCCAAACATTGCTCGGCGATATCGGCGGCCTGCGGCCCTTCATCGGCCAGTACGGCGCCACATTCACGATGACCGAGACGAGCGAATACCTCTCGAACCTGCGCGGCGGCCTCGCGCACGGCGGGACGTACGACGGTTTGACGACGGCAACGCTCGCCATCGACACGCAAAAGTCGTTCGGCCTGCCCGGCGGCACCTTCAACGTCAGCGGCCTGCAGATTCACGGCCGCAATCTGAGTCAATACAACCTCGGCACGTTGAACACGGCGAGCGGCATCGAAGCCGACGACACCACGCGCCTGTGGGAACTCTGGTACCAGCAATCGATCCTGAACGGCCGCGTCGATTTCAAAATCGGGCAGCAAAGTCTCGACCAAGAATTCATGGTCAGCACCTATGCCAACACGTTCGTCAATACGATGTTCGGCTGGGCGGGCTTGCCCTCGTACGATATGCCGTCGGGCGGTCCCGCCTATCCGCTTTCGGCGCTCGGGGTACGCGTGCGCGGCCAGATCACCCCTTCGCTAACCGCACTCGCCGGCGTGTTCGACGGCAACCCGGCACCAGGCACGGGCGACCCGCAACGGCTCAACGGCAGCGGCACGAATTTCAATCTGCATAACGGCGCGCTGTATATCGGCGAGTTGCAATACGCGATCAATCAGCCGAGCGAAGGCCAAATGGACCTCGGCAAAGGCAGCGGCTTGCCGGGCACCTATAAGGTTGGCGTCTGGTACAACAACGAACGATTCGCCGATCAGCGCTTCGACAACACCGGCGCCTCGCTGGCGAACTCGGCCACCGGCACCGCGGCCCAGCATAAGGGCGACTACAGCTTCTACGCGGTGGCCGATCAAATGGTGTGGCGCCCGAACCCCGACGAGCCGCGCAGCATCGGCGTGTTCGCACGCGTCATGGGTGCGCCCGGCGACCGTAATCTCGTCAGCGTCAGCGCGAATGTCGGCGTGGTCATGAAAGCGCCGTTCAAGGGCCGCGACAACGACAGCGTCGGGCTGGGCCTGGCCTATATCAAAGTAGGCAGCCATGCGGCCGGGCTCGACGCCGATAGCGGAAACGTCGTGCGCGGCAGCGAGACGGCGCTCGAAGCCACCTATCAATATCAAGTCACGCCATGGTGGGTTCTACAAGCCGACGCGCAATACACCTTTAATGCGGGCGCCGGCCAGAACCCCGCCAATCCGACCCAAACGCTGCGCAATACGTTCGTCGTCGGCGCGCGCACCACGATCACCTTCTAATTTCCGGCGGGGCCTCTTTATGAAATCCATCGTCAACGCCCGGACGGCGGCCGTCGCGGCCGCGCTTGCGGTCGCGTCGAGCGTAGCGCTCGCCGAGCCGCAGGGCTTCCTCGAAACGATCCATCGAGACACGACGCTCATCAATACCGTTCCCGAGAACGGCGACCAAAACCCCTACGCGATCGCCGTCGCACCGGTTTCGTCGGGCACGATCAAGGCCGGCGACGTCCTCGTCGGCAATTTCAACAACGCCGCGAATCTGCAAGGCACAGGCAGCACGATCGTCGATTACCACCCCGACACCAAGCAGATGTCGGTGTTTGCCACGGTGCCGCGCGACTTGAAGGCCTGCCCCGGCGGCATCGGCTTGTCGACGGCAATGACCATGCTCAAATCGGGCTGGGTCATCGTCGGCAGCACACCGAGCAACGACGGCACCACGACGACGAAAGGCGCCGGCTGTTTGATCGTTCTCGACCACACCGGCAAAGTGGTCTCGACCATCACCGGCGAGAACATCAACGATCCATGGGGCAACATGGCTGTCGTCGACCACGGCGATACGGCTACGCTGTTCGTCAGCAATGCGGGCTTCGGCGTCGGCGGGCCCACGCCCGGCCCCGACGGCGAAGTGCCCGTTTTCAAACAGTCCACCGTGGTGCGTCTCGACCTCGAGATCGCACCGGGCACAGCCCCGGTCGTCAAACAGCAAACCGTTGTCGCGAGCGGCTTCGGGGCACAAGCGGACAAAGGCGTGTTCCTAGTCGGGCCGACGGGCCTCGCATTTTCCGGCGACCAAAAGCAACTGTATGTGTCCGATGCGATCGGCAATCGCATCACCGTGATCGACGATCCGATGACGCGCGACACGAGCGCCGGCGTCGGCCGTCAACTCACCGCGGACGGTTTCTTGCATCGCCCGCTTGCCATGGCGACCGCGCCAAATGGCCATCTGCTCGTCACGAACGCATTGAATGGACAAGTCGTCGAAATCGACCCCGTGGCCGGCAAGCAGCTTTACGCCCGTTGGATCGACACCGACAAGGCGCAATCGCCGCCCGGTAGCGGCGACTTGTTCGGCATCGCGATGACACCGCAAGGCGACGGCTTCTATTACGTCGAGGACGACGTCAACACGCTCGTATTGGCGAAGTGACATGGCACACGACGATCCCACCGTTCCATATGCCGCTCGGCGCGCCTTTCTAAAAGCCGGCGCTGCCACGGCCGCTGCGGGTGCTGCGGGCGCATTGAGTGCGGCAACGACGGCCCACGCTGCCCCCCACGCGCATCGAGCAGACGCTCGCCCCGATACGCTAGCCGGCATCGAGCCGTTCTTCGGCGAGCACCAGGGCGGCATCGTGACGCCGCAGCAAAGTCATACCTACGCCGCGGCATTCGATCTGACGACCGACAAGCGCGCCGACGTGATCGGCCTCCTGCGCGAATGGACCGATGCCGCCGCGCGCATGACCCGTGGCGAAGCCGCGCGCCCGCTGCAAAGCGCCGACGACGCGCCGCCTGCCGATTCGGGCGAAGTGCTCGATCTGGGGCCGGCCGGCCTCACCATCACGTTCGGATTCGGGCCCGGCCTGTTCTCGCATGAAGGCAAGGACCGCTACGGGCTGGCCGCGCACCGGCCCGCAGCCTTGATCGATCTGCCTCGCTTCAACGGCGATCAGCTTTTACCCGCGAAATCGGGCGGCGATCTGTACGTGCAGGCTTGCGCCAACGACCCTCAAGTGGCCTTCCATGCCGTGCGCCAGCTCGCGCGCATGGGATACGGCGCCATCCAAATGCGTTGGGGCCAAGCCGGCTTTCTATCGGGTGCGCGCGGCAAAACGGCACGCAACTTGATGGGCTTCAAGGACGGTACCAACAACCCTGCCCCGTCGGACCCGGCCTTGATGTCCCAGTTCGTTTGGGCCGGTGCGGAAGGCCCGGCGTGGATGCAAAGCGGCACCTATACGGTCGTTCGACGTATTCGCATTACGCTCGAACACTGGGACCAAATGCAGCTCGGCTTTCAAGAGCAAGTGGTCGGGCGTCATAAGCTCAGCGGCGCGCCGATCGGCAAACAGAACGAATTCGATCCGGTCGATCTCGATGCCGTCGACAAGGACGGCAACCCGGTCATTCCCGACAATTCGCATGTGCGTTTGTCAAACCCCGGCAACAATGACGGCATGCGGCTCTTGCGCCGGGCCTATTCGTACAACGACGGCACGAACTTTTACATCGAACGGTGGCCGCCTTGGCGCCAGGAAACCGAATTCGACGCCGGCTTGCTGTTCATCGCGCACCAGCGCGATCCCCGCACGGCCTTCGTCCCCATCAACGAAAAACTGTCGAAGTTCGACATGATGAACCAGTTCACGACGCACGTCGGCAGCGCGATCTTTGCGTGCCCGCCCGGCGCGAAGCCGGGATCGTTCATCGGCGCCGGCTTGTTCGACGCTTGAATACTTCGATCAATATGCGCACAATCGCGGCTCCGGCGTGCCGCGACGGCAACCTTACGCTTACGCTTAGGAAATTTTCGAACATGATGCAATTCCGACTCGGCAAACGCGCGAAGACGATCGTCGCCGCGCTCGCACTCGTGGCATTCGGTGGCGCGGCGAACTCCGCCCAGGCCGAAACCATCACGCTGTATAACGCGCAGCATGAGCAATTGGTGGCTCAGCTCGCCAAGGATTTCGAAAAGCAAACGGGCATCGCCGTGCGCGTGCGCAGCGGCGAAGGTCCCGCGCTGGCGGCCCAGCTCGTCGCCGAAGGCGCGGCCACGCCGGCCGACGTCTACTTCACGGAAAACTCCCCCGAGCTGATGCTGCTCGAGGAGAAGGGCCTGCTCGGTCAAGTCGAACCGAAGACGCTGGCCACGGTGCCCGCTCGCTTCAATTCCCCGAGCGGCAAGTGGGTGGGCGTCTTCGCACGAGAAAACGTGTTGGCGTACAACACGGCCCAAGTCACGCCCGCGCAGTTGCCCGCCTCGCTCATGGACCTCGCCAAGCCGCAGTGGAAAGGCAAGGTGGGCATCGCGCCGAGCGATTCGGACTTCCTTCCGCTCGTGAGCGGCGTACTGGCCGCGAAGGGGCACGACCAGGCATTGGCCTGGCTCAAAGGCTTGAAAGTCAACGCGCAAATCTTCGACGACGACGAAGGCGTCGTGGCCGCGGTCAATCGCGGCGCGGTGGCCACGGGCATCGTCAACAACTACTACTGGGACCGCCTCTACACCGAACTCGGCAAGGACAAGACGCGCAGCGCGATCTACCACTTCGGCCACGGCGACATCGGCGCGCTCGTCAACGTCTCCGGTGCCGCGATGCTCAAAGCCGCGCATAACCCCAGCGGCGCCCAGCGCTTCCTTGCCTACCTCGTTGGCGAACGGGCCCAAGCGCTGATGGCGGCCGGTCACATCGGCTACGAATATCCGTTGCATGCGGGCGTTGCGCCCGATCCGATGCTCAAGCCGTTCAACGAATTGCAGCCGCCCGCGCTGACGGTTCAGCAACTCGGCGACGACAGCCAAGCCGCCAAACTGCTGCGCGAAGCAGGCTTGCTGTAAATGCGTATGGCGGGAGTGCGAGCGCGCCGACGAAACGCCCCGCCCCGCGTGCGCGCGCGTTCGCACGCCCCGCGCACTTTGTCGGTGGCCGCCGCACTCGGTGCGCTGCTCGTCCTGCTGCCGATCGCCTTCACGGGGTGGCGGGCCGCGACGTTCGGGATCGGCGATACGATCGACCTCCTGCTGCGTCCGCTCGTCGGCGAATTGCTGGCGAACACATTGCTTATCACCGTGGCCGCGACCGCCGCATCCGCCGTGATCGGGCTATCGGCAGCGTGGTTCGTCGAGCGTACGGCGCTGCCCGGCAGGCGGCTCTGGGCTGCATTGATGGTCGCGCCGCTGGCGATGCCGCCATTCATCGCGAGCTATGCCTGGGTGTCGTTGAGCCTGAACTTGCAGGACTTCGGCGGCGCCCTGCTTGTCGTCACGTCCACCTACTTCCCGCTCGTGTACCTCCCCGTCGCGGCTGCGCTACGCGGGATGGACCCGGCGCTGGAGGAAACCGCGCGCTCGCTCGGCTGCGGCCGGCGATCGGTATTCGTGCGCGTCGTGCTGCCGCAGCTTCGCCCCGCGCTGTTCGGCGGGATGCTGCTCGTCGCGCTCGGCGTCATGTCGGAGTTCGGCGCGTTCTCGTTGCTGCGTTTCCGGACATTTACCACGGAAATCTTCGCCGAGTACCGCACGAGCTTCGACGGCGGCGGCGCATCGATGTTCGCGTGTGTGCTGATTCTCCTGGGGCTGGGCTGCATCGCATTCGAGCACCGCGTGCGCGGTCACGCACGCTACGCCCGCGTCGATCGCGGCACGCGGCGCGCCACCTCGCGATATCCGCTCGGCCGTTGGCGCTGGCTCGTCGTCGCAGGCTTCGCACTGCTCAGTCTCGCAACCTTGGGGGTTCCGCTCGCTACGATCGGCTACTGGCTGACCCAGCACGGCGCAGCCGCGGTGACGCCGACCGAAGTGTCCGCCACCTCGCTTTGGGAGGCCGCCAAGACGTCCATGAGCTTGGGCCTGAACGCCGCCATCGTCACGACGGCGCTTGCCCTGCCGATCGCCTTCTTGCTCGTCCGTTATCCGAGCCGATACGCCGTCTGGCTCGAGCGCACCGTGCTGCTCGCGCAAGGCGTGCCGGGGCTCGTGATCGCCCTCGCGCTGGTGTCGCTCGCGGTTCGCGTGGCGATGCCGCTGTACCAAACCACGGCCTTGCTCGTTGCCGCCTACGCCACGCTGTTTCTGCCGCTTGCGCTCGTGAGCGTGCGGGCATCCTTGCTTCAGATACAGCCGAAACTCGAGGAAGCGGCACGCTCGCTCGGGCTTGGCACCTTGCCGATTCTTGCTCGCGTCTTGCTTCCGTTGGCACGCGCCGGGCTTGGCGCGGCGGCGACAATGGTATTCATTTCCGTCGTGACCGAACTCAATGCCACGCTGCTGCTGTCGCCGCTCGACACGCATACGCTCGCCACGCAGGTATGGAGCGATACGGCAACGCTCGCCTTCGCGGCAGCGGCGCCCTATGCGGCTTTGCTCGTCGGCATTTCGCTCGGGGCATCGGCCCTACTGTTCACTTTCCTTGGCCGCTCTGTCGCGGCGCGTGCCGATCTCTGACATGCGACGCTCGCTACAGCCGCCGGCCACGACATCATCATGAGCGACTTAACCCTACGCGGGCTGCACAAAGCCTTCGGCGATCATGCGGTGCTGCGCGGCATCGATTTGTCCGTGAAGAACGGGAGCCTGCTTGCCTTGCTCGGGCCATCGGGCAGCGGCAAAACCACGCTACTGCGCACCGTCTGCGGCTTCGAGCGCGCTAGCCGAGGCACGATCGAAATCGGCGGGCGAACGGTCGAAAGCGATGAAATCTACGTGCGCGCGGAAGCGCGCCGTATCGGGTATGTCTCGCAAGAAGGCTCGCTCTTTCCGCACCTGAGCGTGGCCGAGAACATCGTGTTTGGTCTACCGCGCCAACAGCGCCGCGCGCGCTACCGCGTGGCGGAGCTATTGGAACTCGTCGGGCTGCCGGCCTCGTGCGCCGAGCGGCCGCCGCACGAATTGTCGGGCGGACAGCAGCAGCGCGTCGCGCTGGCGCGTGCGCTCGCCCCGTCGCCGTCGCTGGTCATGCTGGACGAACCGTTTTCGTCGCTCGACGCATCGCTGCGGGCGGAGACGCGCGAGGCCGTAGCCGATGCCCTCGCGCACGCAGGCGCAACCGCGGTGCTCGTGACGCACGACCAATCGGAGGCCCTTTCGATGGGACATGAAGTGGCCGTGCTGTGGGAAGGCCGATTGATCCAAACGGCGACGCCCGATGTGCTCTATCGCCGGCCGGTATCGCGCGAGGTCGCCTCGTTCGTTGGCGAAGCGTTGATGCTACCGGGCGTGGCCGAACACGGCAGCGCGCGCTGCGCGCTTGGACAATTGAAGTTATCGGACGTGCATGCCAATGGCGCGGTCGATGTGATGATCCGCCCCGAACAAATCCAAATCGCCGGATTGGATCCGTCCGTGGGCCACATTGAGGATGAGCGGTGCGGCGCATTAGTCGAAGCCGTGAACTTCTATGGGCACGATGCGCGACTGAGCTTGCGGCTCGAAGGCGCGGCGGCGTCGCAGGCCAACGGCAGCCTCTATGCGCGCGTGCCCGGCTATCGGGCGCCGGCCGTCGGCACGCGGGTGCGCGTATGGGTGGACGGCGACGTCGTCGCCTACCCGCAATGACCGCACGGCTACTCAGGCGAGCGTACGCAGCAAGCGCCTGGGCAGCCGCGTTTCGTTCCGAGGCTTAGGCTACCGAAAGCGAACGGACCGGCGCATCGCGCATGGACATGCCGCGCGGCTCGTGTCTGACGAGCGGAACGACATCCGAGATCGAGCGATAGATTCGCCACCACACCCCTTTTCCTCGTTCGGGCAGATCGTCGACCAACGCCGTGCGCTTGCGCAAGATGCGATACGGGTCGTCCGTCGCGCCGAGGTAGCCTGCACGATTGACGAGCGTGACATAGTTCACGGTGCCGTATTCGACATGCGGCGAAAACTCCCCCGCCGGTATCACGCGCCCGTCGCGAGCGACGGCTAGCTCGCTTGCGTACGACAGCAACCAAGTGCACGAATCGATCCGCGCCGGCCGTCGTTCGGCCATGATCGAGCGATCGTCCAAGTGACTGACGGACAGCATGCGCGATTGACCTTTATCGTCGACCATTTGCAGACGCACCCGGTCGGCGAAACCGATGGGATCGCCCCACTTCCGCTTGGCGCCTATGACGGGCAAGACACGCCATTGATAATCGCTGCCCGGGTGTTTGTCCGCTTCGGCGACTTCCGTGGACAATTGCAACGGATGGCGCCTGCCCGCTTTGCGGGAGACGATTCCCAGGAATAGATGGTCGTCGTTTTCGCAGCTTTCCAGCACGATGACATCACCGTACCGCACGAAATCTCTCATGTTCGCCCTCGGTTTTTGCTCTGATGAAAAAACGCGCCTAATTTTTTGAAATCGCATCGGCTACGCCGGAATAACCAGTCTGTCTAAACGTGCGCAACGCAATGCATCAGCACGGCAACGCGCACGCCCCCCTCGGCAACACCGGCCGACCTCTCGAAGCGTGAAACGTAAAATCGAATGAATCGAACGGCTAACGTGGTTTTCCGTCTGACCACGCGGATTGAGATAAAAGCTCACACGCCCGCGCGTAAATCGGATTCGGCCGGCGCGGATCGGGCCGATGCAGTGCCGAACGTCGTACCCGCGTTCTGCTGCGCGCACTGCTGCGATTGACGCCGTGCTTCGAATCGCAATTCATGTCGGGGCCTCGCAATCGTTTCGATGCTTCGGCGGCAGGCTCGCCGCCGCGCCATCGCGGCTACGCTCTCCCCAGCACTGTCCGCAGACCATCCGCCGCAAGGCACCGCCAACCCGCCAACTTGCGTGCGGCCAATCGCTTTTATTTTTCGCGCGACAAGGGCTAACACACGGTTTCGTATACTTAGCCTAGCCCGCGGAGCGTATCTCGATACTTAACGATATTATGAAATTGGAAAGTTGAAATGAATTTAGTTAGCGACTGACTACGTGTCAAGCGGGCTGCACAAGATTCATACCTCGCATCGAATTGCAACTTGCTCGGAATTTTTTCACATTGTCGGACTTTAGTACCGGCGACTTCGAATCTTGGCGACGCCGCCTGGATTCACGGCTCCGACGACGCAGAAAGGTGCCATATAGCGAGTCGACTGAGCCTTCCGACGACGCGAGATTTGACAATTGTTATGCTTTCGTCAGACGATAAAACGTCGCTTCGCGTCGATCAAGATCGATTTATCTCGATGAGGATCCAAGATATTTACATTGTTTAGGTTTCTTGTATCTCAGTGATTTCTTATTTTCGCAGTTCAGGCGACTGAGATTTCTCGCAATTTCTAATGGAAGGCGGATCGGCGGGTAAATTCGTTATTTCACTCATTGACCGATGCGCTTCACTAGCGCCGCACAAATCCGACCGACAAAAAATGACGCAGCACAGCAATTCGATGCACTAACGAAACGTCGACTATTCGACGCGGGACGCGGATTGGGGCCGTATCCTTGCCCGCACATAGGCGCAGTGCTGGGTAGCGGCGCGGGGGTTTTTCGCCAATAATGCCCCCATCGCGATCGCTGGACGGGGCGGCAATGGACTACCCACCTGAAGCCATTCGGACCATCGCACTGGTCGGCCACGCCGGTTGCGGCAAGACATCGCTGATCGAAACGCTGCTCTACCGCAGCGGCGCCGTTCACGCCGCGGGCAGTATCGAGCGCGGCACGACCGTGTGCGATTTCGATCCGCTCGAGCGCAAATACCACCACTCGCTCAGCTCGGCTATCGCCCACCTCGATTACCACGACACGCGCGTCTATCTCGTCGATACGCCAGGCTACCCCGACTTCTCGGGGTTATCGCTCAGTGCGCTTTCCGCCGTGGAAACGGTCGCCATCGTCATCAACGCGCGCACCGGCATCGAAATGACGACACGCCGCATGATGGCGTGGGCCAAGGCGCGCAAGCTTTGCACCATCCTGATCGTGAACGGAATCGACGGCGAGAAAGTCGATCTCCCCACGCTTGTCGAACAGATTCAGGAGACATTCGGGAAGACATGCCTGCCAATCAACCTACCCGCGCAGCAGGCTCATGGCGTGGTGGATTGTTTCTTCACGCCTTCGGGTGAAGCCGATTTTCTATCGGTGGCGTCGGCGCACGATGCACTGGTGGATCAAGTGATCGAACTGGATCCCGGCTTGATGGAGCTTTATCTGGAGCAAGGCCAGGCGATCGAGCCCGAGCAGCTGCATGCACCGTTCGAGCAAGCGCTGCGCGAGGGGCATCTGATCCCCATCTGTTTCACCTCCGCTGCCACGGGTGCAGGTATCGAAGCGCTATTGGACGTGTTCGTCCGCTTGCTGCCGAATCCGCTCGAAGGCAATCCGCCTTTGTTCTACCGCGATGGGGACGACCATCGAGAAACGGTGCAAGCGCAGCCCGATGCCGACAAACACGTGCTGGCTCACGTGTTCAAAATCGTCGTCGACCCATATATTGGAAAAATGGCCGTATTTCGCATCCACCAGGGGACGGTTCGACGCGATAGCCAACTCTATATAGGCAGCGCTCGCCAGCCCTTTCGTGTCGCACACTTGATGCGCTTGCAAGGCAAGGATCATATCGACATCGTCAAGGCTGGCCCCGGCGACATTTGTGCAACGGCAAAGGTCGACGAAATCGGCTACGACGCCGTGCTGCACGATGCGCCGGAAGACGGCAACATCCACCTTGCCCCGCTCGCCTTCCCGAATCCGATCTATGCGCTGGCCATCGAGCCCGAGCGGCGGGGCAACGAACAGCGGCTGTGGGAGATCCTGCAAAAGCTGGCCGCCGAGGACCCGTGCTTGCGCATCGAGCACCCGGTGGGCACGAACGAAACCGTCGTTCGTGGGCTGGGCGAGCTTCATCTGCGCCATATGCTCGAACGGCTGACCGATCAATACAAGCTGCCCGTGGTGACTCGGCCGCCGAAGATTGCTTATCGCGAGACGATCGGCTCCGTTGCGGAGGGACATTATCGGCACAAGAAACAAACGGGCGGCGCGGGACAATTCGGAGAAGTCATGCTGCGCGTCGAGCCGCTGCCGCGCGGTGCCGGGTATGAGTTCGTCGATGCCGTGAAAGGCGGCGCTATTCCGGGGCAATTCATGCCGGCCGTGGAGAAAGGCATTCTTCAGGTGATCGAAAGTGGACCGTTGGCAAGCTTTCCGATGCAGGACATTCGCGTCACCGTGCACGACGGCAAGCATCATCCCGTGGATTCGAAAGAAGTCGCGTTCGTGGTGGCCGGGCGGAAGGCGTTTATCGATGCCGTGTTGAAAGCACAGCCCGTTTTGCTCGAGCCGATTGTCGATTTCGAGGTGACGGCGCCCGAATCGGCGATGGGCGACATCATCGGCGATCTATCGTCCAGGCGCGCGCAAGTGCATGGTTCGCGAACGCTTAGCGGGCATATGGTGGCGGTGGAGGCCAAGGTGCCACTATCGGAGTTGAGCGAGTATCAATCGCGCTTGAATGCGATGGCGGGGGGAGACGGGAATTACAGTATCGAACTCAGTCATTACGATCCCGTGCCGCCGAATCAGCAGGATAAGCTTGCTGCGATGTATCGGCGGCAGGAAGAAGGGAATGGGGGGTGAGCAGTGGCCTGGCGTGGGGGCTATTGTTGGTTGCGGACCGGTAGGGTATCGAGCTTTTCGAGGCCCCGGCTTACTAGGCTTCGTTCGATGAAGTCCACTGGGCATACGTGCAATGCCTCGGTGAAGTCGCGTTTCGCGACGTCTTCAAGGCCGCGGGCGGCGGCGGATTCGCCTACGTAGGCGCCTAGTTCGCACTGTTGCCCCTGTATGGTTGGCGCGTCACCCATGGCGGCAAAGGCGCGCAATTGAGTTTCGTCGATTCGGCCCAGGTAAAACGCAATCAGTGGATACGGCCATTGCTTGTGATCGAGATGCTTGGCCGCCTGTGTGAGTTCGGCATCGTCGTCGACGCCGAGTCGTTGTGCGGCCAGGTGTCGCCAGATTAGGACGTAGAACAAGGCCTGCTGGTCGTAAGCCGATTGCGTGGTGGCGGACGACTCAATCCGAAGCCACGCATCGGCATCGGAAATCGCGGCTGCGTACTCGCCTTGATAAAAGTGGAATTGGAGGCGGCCGTAGAGCAGCTTGGTGTCGTTTGGGGCTAGTTGGTCTGCGATTGCGTACTCTTGCCGTGCCTCTTCGTCGCGGCCCATCCTCGCGAGTAGGTCGGCGCGATAAACGTGTGGACGATTCGAATTAGGCATGAGGTGTTCGAGCGCCTCGTAATCGCTGGCGGCGGCCTGATTGTTGCCCGTCTGTTCGAAGACCATCCCGCGGCCCCAGTAGGCATCGGCGTCGGTTGGATCGATGCGCAACGCGATGGCGAAATCGGCTAGCGCGGCGGTCGGGTTGTGGAGAGCGCTGAAGGCTCTCGCTCGCATGCCGTACGACCGCGTTTGCGTCGGGGCGAGCCCGATCGCTTCGTTATAGGCGGCGATCGCCTTGTCGTATCGGCGTGCTCTGGCGTATAAGTCGCCGGCGAGTCGGTATGCGTCCGCTATTGTCGATTGCTGCCTGGCGACGAATAGATAGTCATCGCCTGCCCGCTCGAATTCTTTCAGCGACGCCAAGACGTACCCGCGCGCGGTGTGTGCGTCGGTTTTATCGGGCTGTATAGACAGCGCCGAATCGCAATCCGCCAAGGCACTGTTGTATTTGCCGAGCATGGCGTAGGCGTTTGCTCGACCGACCAGCGCATCCGCGGATCGCGGATTGTTTTCGAGCGCCGCCGTGTAGCTTGCGATCGCCGTTTTGGGGTCGCCAAGCTGGCGGTAGGCGAATCCACGGTTGATCAACGCTGCGGTGCTTCGGCGCAGAGCGAGGACTTCGGTGAAATCGGCGATGGCGTCGGCGTAATTGTCGGCGTGTAGGGCTTGCACGCCCGCTTGGAAATAGCGGTTGCTTTTGGCTAGCGGGGTTTGTGATGGGCGTTGTTCGCGGGCCCGCTGGATTGAGGTGCCAGCAGGACCAAGGCTCGGCAGTTCCTGCGGCTCGCGGGCGATGCCGTGCATGTTCGCGCACGCCGTACCCGATGACAGGGCCAACAACGCGAGAACAACATTTGAGGGTATGGATTTCAACTGATTCGTGTTCTGATGATGGACATCGGAGTTATCGGCGTGGCGCGTCAAAACTGAATAGTTGCAGCGGGGAATCGTCGTGATATGCTCCCCGATACATTGCTCGATAATCATTCTTACATAAACCTTTTTGGAAGCTTTCCGGATATGGGGATTCTGCGTGTTGGCGGCGGTTGGCTATGGTTAGTTGAGTCGGGGCTGTGTGAGTCCGCATGCGCTGCCCTCGCCCGGGGATGCCGCGAAGATAACTTTTGATCGATACATGAATTCGACGGCGGCGATACAGGTTTACGATGTCGCAAGAGCTTGCTCGTCGCGGCATGAGGGGTGTTGAGGCCGGGTGCGACAAAAGGCATTGTTGCGCGAGCGGGGGCAGCCATGCCAGTGACCATGAGAGTCGATCGTGTGATCATTTCGTTGCCAGTGGCATTTATCGCCGGAGGATGCAATACGACGATTGCATTCACATCCGAGAAGAATGCGCCGTATGTGGCGCATATGGTTGAGGATAGGAAAGCATGCTCGGTGAACGTCACGCGTGCTGCCGCGGGGGAGGCGCTATGGTTGTGCCTGCTGACGATGTTGAAGTTAGGCCGTGGAAACGGGGGGAACAGTGAGGTGCGTTGTTTTGCGACCGAGATAAGTAGGTGTCGTGGCGGCTTTTCGCGCGGAACCGGACGCTCAACCGCGGCCTACCGCAACGATCATCCTTACCTTCATGCGAGACAAGGCGAACCGCTGTTCGCTACAAATGGCAAATAATTCATTATAATGGGGACTCAATCCGATGACGTATAAAGTTATCCTAACAAAATCGTTCAGCGGGGACTTGAAGAAGCTCTTGGCGCATGGACATAAAAAAACGGTTCAAGCGGTGCGCGCGGCGATGACCGAAGCCGGCACCAGCGGGGAAATTAATTCGATTCCGAGAACTAAGCACGGCGAGTCGAGAGTGCCAGATGTCGAGAAGTACGATTTGCCGGACGCTTTTCGCCTAGTTGTACAATTGGTCGATGGTACGGAAAAGACTAGAGCTTTTCTGTTTGTCGGGAATCATGCAGACGCCGAACATTGGCTTGACACCCACCGCAATTACAGTTGGGTTAAAAGCGGGACTGATGGAACACTGAACTTCGTGCTCGTAACCGTAGCCGAAAACCATCGGCATGTTCCGGCGGACCGGTTAGACCTGGAATCGCCCGACGAATTACTGGAACTCCCTCTCTTGCGATTCTTGTCGGAAGGTGAATGGCTGCGCATTGGATTGCCCGCCTCCGCTCGGCAAATTGCAAGCACGGTTTCAGGTTCAGATTTTCAGCAGGATGCAGACGGAATTTTGGAAAAATTAGATCTGGTTGCCGGATATACGCAAGCCAGTCTATTATTCGATCTTATGTGGCATGCCCATACGAAGGAGTGGGCCGAACTGCACAGGCGCGTTGAACTTCTCGATGGCAGCTCGGCCGTTTCCGCTGCAACTGAAGCTGCTGTCGCCATGTCAGCGATAGAAAACAGTGAGTCATTCATTACATTTGATGACAAAGAATTGCTCGATGAGTTCTTTTCGAAGCACACGCTCGCAGATTGGATGCTATTCCTCCACCCCGATCAAAAAACGATTGCTTACAGGGACTTGCGCGGCCCCGCGCGGTTGCGGGGAATATCAGGGAGTGGGAAGACATGTGTCCTTGTCCATCGTGCGCGATATCTTGCAAAAAAATACCGCGAACCCATTCTGCTTGTTACTTTGACGGAGAGCATGCGCAAACTACTGGATCGATTAGCTGACGATATGTGTGGGGTCGAGCGTTCACTTATCACCACTAAGACGATGAGCATGCTGGCCAAAGACATTCTTCATGAGTCGCATCTTGGCAAAGCTGCTTTGCCGCCATCAATCCCAGCAGAGCGGCAAGTTCAGTTTGTCGAAGCCGCGGCAGCCTATGTCAGAAAACATAGCGAAGTGGAACAAACGCCATTTCATTCGATGGATCAAGCAGACTTGCAAATTTTCATGCGCGATGAAATTTCATACGTGCGAGGACGACTCCGCGAGGCAGATTTCAACTCGTACATCGACGCACATGCGTTTCAACGACGCGGCCGCGGAATTCCATTGAATCAAATTAGTCGACGCGTTGCGCTCAGTGGCATTAAACATTATGTAGAGATACTGCAAGCGAGTAAGCTGATAGATCACGAGGGCCTCGTTTCCTCCGTGCTTAGCGTTTTGGACAAATCTCCAAGTGGAAACGGACAGTTTAGATGTGTACTCTGCGATGAAGTTCAGGATCTGTCAGAACTTGACGTCGCGCTGATTGGTAACTTGAAGACGCCGAACGGAGAGGGCATCTCCGTGGCAGAGAATGGTTTATTCCTCGCAGGTGACGGTGCACAAAGCATCTACAAGCGGGGCTTTGCATTACGGCGTCTCGGCATCGACGTCCTCGGACGAAGCTATAGTCTCCGAAAGAACTATCGCAATACGCATGAAATACTGACGGCGGCATTTGGGCTTGTTTCGCAGTACGAGTTTGCCGATGTGGACGAGGAAAATATCTCTCGGCCTTCCCCCCCTGACTTCGCGAAACGTCATGGTACGAGACCCCTTCTCTTACGATGCACCAATCTTACGGAAGAGGCAAATGCAATCGCGAATAACGTAAGATCATTGCTCGCAATGGGGCAAACGCCCGGGCAGATCTGCATCATCGGACCCAGTACCAAGACACGAGAGGAAGTGAAGTACGCGCTCGATTCACTTGGTGTGCAGTTCGCAGAACTTCGTCAAGACGCAGACTATGAAAGCGAGCGCGTCAAGGTTAGTACGATTGAATCTGCCAAAGGGCACGAGTTTGGCTCCGTTTTTATCATGGGGCTCGTTGAGGGAGTCCTACCTTCTATTGGGATTGCCTTGGATGATCTCCCTCGAGAAGCGGCTAGGCTCTACGTGGCGATGACCCGTGCTAGAGAGAGCCTTGTCATTACCTACAGTCCGCGACCCAACTTTGCAGCGTCGCGATTCCTTACCGCTATTCAGCGAGATTGCGACGAGGCATTTTTGCGGGACGGCGAGTTGCGGAGGCTAAGCCAATAATGCAGCTACGTATCGAGCGTCGTGCGGAGATCGCCTTGCGCTCATTGCAGAAAATGGAGCGGAAGTATATCGACAGGGCCCTTGGCGAGTTGCTCGCAGTCGATAGGGTGAACCTACAGCGTGGTCCAAAGATCCACATGCTTATGTCGAGCACCTCGGGTAGAAAATTATTTGTCTACAGAGGGAGTCCCAAGCTGCGCTTGGTGCTTTCGTTCGATAACGAGATTTGCGTTCTCGAGGACATCGTCGATCACGATCGCCTGGATCGACTAGTCAAGAGAGAGGGACAGGAATGAAAAACCTGCAGCCTCACACGTTAAATTCTATCAATTGCCGCAGCGAGTGGAATGCTTATAAAGCGTTGCTCGCAACCAAACCCATCTTATCAGAACAAAAGGACGTGTTGCCGTTTTTCAAGAAAAATAAGGATCTCTCTCTTCTTATCTGCAGCTACTTTCCAAAAATCAAGACACCAGATCATTTTGCCCATGAATATGAGTTAGACGGGGACTTCATCGCTGACCTAGTGGTGGGGGATTCGAAGGCACATCACTACCTTCTGGTGGAATTTGAAAATGGCACTCCTGATAGCGTTTTTAAAACGAAGGGAAAAAAGTCGACGCCAGATTGGGCACCACGATTTGAGGGAGCATATTCACAACTAGTTGACTGGCTGTGGAAACTTGAAGACAAGCGCAGCACTGCCGATTTTGAGAACACTTTTGGCAGTCGTCGCGCAAATTTTCAAGGTCTTATTGTAATCGGCAAAAATATGAATCTTTCACAGCAAGAAAGGGATCGATTAAAATGGCGCATGGATCGTACAATGATTGATTCCAATGCTGTTTCTATGGTTTCATTCGACGACCTGGCGGAGGATCTTGATCACTGGTTGAAAACCTATCACGGGGTCTAGCATGTTGTTGAAATACCTCCCACAGACGTCATCGGAGCGGGAGGGGTAAACGTCGAAACAAGGAATCGACCAACACTGAGAGCAAAGCGGACGGCTAACCGAAACGATGTCCACGATGGCGAAACTCGATGGCTTCGTGCCGGCCAACCATCCGCTGCGACCGATTCGCCTCTGGTTGAACGATCCTTTGAAGCATATGGGGACGGCGCGTTCGCGCGCATGTACGAGAGCGGAGCGAAAGGCGGCAGGCCGAGCATCGCGCCCGAGAAGCTGATTCGCGCGTTGTTGCTGCAAGTGCTGTATTCGATTCGCAGCGAGATGCATGCTGATGGAGCAAGTCTCCTACAACATGCTGTTTCGTTGGTTTGTCGGCTTGGAAAAAACGACATCGAATCGGCCCGAATTAAGGAAATCCAGCATCAAATCGGCGCCCCCAAAATCGGCGTGGCAGTTGTTTGGAAAGCTACCGTCGCGCCAGGAGGGGGATACTTCCACAGCCTGCTAGAAGCTGTTTCCCGCCAGTGCTTGATGTTTTCGGCCATACATCTCTTTTCTCCATTCTTGTAATCGCTGGAACTCACTGCGCTTTGTCCGACGCAGAATATCGCGCATTACGTGTGGGCACGTAATGCTTCGGTTCGAATTTTATTTTCTAAGATTGTCCCACACCCAATGCGAAACACCGTCACCGAGCAACAGAATTTCGTCGCCCTCACCATCGGCTTGGCAATTTCTTAGCCGCCGCGCAAGTCGCGGATTTGATCGGCACGAGAGTGTATTGGACATTCCGTTCCGCCAATCAATACAGGTTCGTCTAGCGGGCGGGTGCTACGATAGCGGCCCATCCCCTCAGACAGAGGAGTGTAATCGATGGCCTCGGTCAAAATCGACTTGGGTTTTGGTGAACAAGCCATTCTTTCGGAACGAGCCGCCGCAGGGGTTGCAACCGCAAAGCATCAACAGGACGCCGAGAAATTTTTGCGGCGCTGGCCTCTGGCTCGATCCATCGAACAGGAGAGCAGTTACCTCCGACGACTCGGGCTTCACGTCGGGCAGCCCTCCCCCGGCGTGAATCCGAGCGATACAAGCGCCCAACTCCGGGCCGCTGTGAAGAGCGGCAAGGTGCTAGTTGTGATCGAGCGCGTCGCGCCGACAGGCGGTGGGATCAACGCCTCCGGGCCAACGTGCCCCCCGTATCCACTCGAAATGCGGAAGAAAGCCGCTCGAACAGCTCCGGCTCGTAAGTCGTACTCTTACGATTGGCCACGAAACTACAACGACGTTAGCGCTGACGATTTAATCAATTACATTCAAAGCGTAGTCGGTGGGACGGCGACTGAGGCTGCTGCCACCGACGCTGCTCCGTCGATGGCTCTCACCGATGCGCAACCGTTCGAGTACAGAGAGGATTCCCCGCTCGAAAACGTGCAGGAAGTGGCCGCGCGTGGCGTCAGCGAGGCAGACGAGGCCGAGTGCCACGCGCAATACGAAATGGAGATGGAGATGTGCAGCGTTAGAGCCGCCATGTATGGCGGCGATTTTCGGACATACAAGCAGTGCACAGACAACGCATTCGGCAACTATCAGGCTTGCAGGGGGTATTCATGGTAACGAAAGACAGAGCCGTAGTGACGTACTACGACAGCGAGACGCAGACTGTTAAAACCTGCGTCGTGCTTAAGGATCGAGTGCAGGGCGCAATCGACCGCGCCGTGCAGCACTCCGTAGCGCCCGAGGCAGCCGATGCTCCGATCACTGACGAAGACGCGAGGCTGCTAGGTGGAACGACGTTTCTGATTCTCGCAGCCGGTTATCCGGAAATGCGGGCACGGCTCCAAATCACGACGAAGGAACCGATGACCTGGGAACCACCCGCTCCGCCGAGTGGACGCGCAGGTTGACTAGGTATGGTCATCAGGCATCCAGCCGCCGCCCTCGGGCGTCATTCTCTTGCGCTGACGACGCTCGCGTCACAGCCGTAGAATTTGGACGTCGAGCTTGAACCCAACATCTCGAGCGGCCTCCACTCCCCCTCGCCCCAGAGAACGCCGATGCCCCCACCCGCTTTCTCCTCTCCCCTTACCCGAAACACCACCCCATCACGCCCGCGCGTCCTCTGGCTATCATGCACCGCCCACGCACTGCACGACGGCTACACAGACATGATCTACGCGCTGCTCCCCGTATGGCAGTCGGATTTCGGACTCGACTTTGCGGCCTTGGCTATCCTGCGCGGCGTCTATGCCGGCACGATGGCAGCGTTGCAGTTGCCTGCGGGGCGTCTCGCGCAGCACCTGGGCAGCCGCGCCACCCTCGCAATCGGCACGGTGCTTGCAGCGCTGGGCTATGCCATCGCGGGCATGTCGGGTGGCCTGCTCGGTTTATGCGTGGCATTGGCGATTTCGGGCGGCGGGTCCAGCACGCAGCATCCAATCGCGTCGGGTGCCGTCTCCCGCATCTATGGGAGGGATGCGAGAGGTCCGCTGAGCATCTACAACTTCTCCGGCGATCTGGGCAAATCCGCGCTCCCGGCAGCCATATCGCTGCTCATCACCCTAATGCCGTGGCGTCACGCGCTATGGATCGTCGCTGGACTAGGCTTCGGCGTTGCGGCCGTTATCGCCCTTTCGTTTCCCACGGTGCCACGCGCCGCCGGAAAAACGACGGAAAACGAGCAAGCGTCCGCACAACGCAGCGGCACTTGGGGAAGCGGATTTTCCGCGCTGTTTTCGATCGGCGTGCTCGATACAGCCGTACGCATGGGATTGCTAACCTTCCTGCCTTTCTTGCTCAAAGCAAAGGGCATCTCGCCTCAACTGGTGGGAACGGCCCTCGCGCTTGTTTTCATCGGCGGCGCGGCCGGCAAATTTATCTGTGGCTGGCTGGGTGCGCGCATGGGCGTGGTGAGGACGGTACTGCTCACGGAAGGCGCTACCGCCGCGTGCATCATGGCGGTGATGTATCTCCCGTTGACGCTTGCCATGGCGCTACTGCCGATGCTCGGCATGATGCTCAACGGCACGTCCTCCGTGCTATACGGAACGGTTCCAGAGATGTCCGCCCCCGAACGCACCGAACGCGCATTCGCGATCTTCTATACGGGGACAATCGCATCGGGCGCGATATCTCCCATCTTCTACGGCTTCCTGGGCGACAGCATCGGCGTGCATGGCGCCACGTATGCCACCGCGCTCACCGCCTTGGCGATTTTTCCGCTCGCCCTCGCACTGCGCCCGCATCTTACGCATGACCCATCCGGAGGAACGCAATGACAAAGTCTGGCTACCCAACGGTCGCCCTTGTCGGCCCCGGGGCAATCGGCACGACCGTAGCCGCGGCCCTTCACGAAGCCGGCCGCACGCCGGCGATCTGCGGCCGCTCGGCGCGAGAACAACTGAAGTTGCGCTTCGATGGCGGCGAGATCGTCGTGCCGGGGCCCGTACTCACGGATCCGCAAGCGGTCACAGAAAAATTCGATCTCGTGTTCGTTGCGGTCAAGTCGACGCAGGTAGCAAGCGCGGCACCCTGGGTCTCCGCGCTGTGCGATGCCAACACGGTTGTTTGCGTGCTGCAAAACGGCGTCGAGCAAATAGCCACTTTCGCACCCTATGCGGCCGGCGCTGCGGTCGTGCCATCGGTCGTCTGGTTCCCAGCTCAACGCGAATCGGATTCGTCAGTGTGGTTGCGGGGCGAACCTAGGCTTACGGTGCCCGACACGCCAGCGAGCAACGTCGTGGCATTGGCGCTGCGCGGTACGCGATGCTCGGTCGAGGTTGCGGAGGATTTCATCTCGCTCGCATGGCGCAAACTGTTGCAGAACGCGGTGGCGGGACTGATGGTGTTGACCGGTCGCCGCGCCGGCATGTTCTCCCGAAGCGACATCACCGAACTCGCACTGGCCTACCTGCGCGAGTGTCTCGAGGTTGCCCGTGCGGCGGGCGCGAAGCTAGGCGATAACGTACCGCGGGAGATCGTGGATGGGTTCCATCGCTATCCGCCGGATCTAGGTTCGTCCATCCTTGCCGACCGAGTGGCCAATCGTCCGCTCGAATGGGACTGCCGCAATGGCGTTGTGCAACGATACGGCCGACTTCACCGCATTCCGACGCCAATCAGCGACCTAGTCGTGCCGCTACTCGCAGCCGCCAGCGACGGTCCCGGCTAACAGCAAGGAGAAGAAGGCCCTCCGAATTGACCCTGCATGGCTTTGATCTTTGAACGAGTCGGCAGGCCGTAGCATACGCCACGTCGCAAGCATGCATCCCGCTTGCATCCAATCGCCTACCCCGTCCGTATAACTAGAACTAGACGCGAACCCAATGGCAATGGAGGCCGACATGCGTATTCCCGCTACACCGTTAAGCATCATCGCCGCATCGATATTAGTTGCCGCGACGGCGGGCCCGGTTCTCGTCGAAGCGGCTCCGTCCGGACGCACGACAACTGCCCAAGGCACAGCACCGGAATTCACCGGCATCGATCACTGGCTCAACAGCCCGCCGCTGACGATGCAAAGCTTGCGCGGCAAAGTCGTCTTGGTGGATTTCTGGACCTACGGTTGCATCAATTGCTTTCATACGTTGCCGCATGTCGAAGCATGGGACCAGCAGTACCGGAGCAAAGGATTGACGATCATCGGCGTCCATACGCCGGAGTTTCCGAACGAGCGCAATACTGAAAACGTGAAAGAGGCGATCCGCCGATACGGTATACGTTTTCCCGTCGCCCAAGACAACGACTATGCCACCTGGAATGCGTACGGCAATCAGTATTGGCCGGCGTTTTATCTGATCGATAAGACGGGGCACGTCGTCTATACGCACGTCGGCGAGGGCCAATACGAACAGACGCAGGCTTGGATCGAGAAACTGCTCGCACAGTAGGTTCGGCCACTCAATTTTGCTTACAAGTGGTCACGCTTGTTAAAAGTCGTGGCTGCTAAGGTGGGCGTTACGCAGACAGCAGGAATCGCAACGCAACGGCCTTCGATTCCGCCGCTGCTCCATCGCAACTTTAGTAGGGAGAATCGCGATGAAACGCTCGAACCGCCCATCCCGTTCGATTCTGATCGCGCTAGTGGCAGGGGGCGCGCTGCTCGGCGCCAGCAGTACATTCGCACAGGACGCGCCTGACCGAACCCCGGCCGCTTATCCGCAAGCGCATTTGGTGCCGGTGGATCTCAACGTTTCGATCGGCTGGCATGGCGATCGCTACTGGGACGGCCACCGATACTGGGAACACGACGAATGGATGCATCATCATCCGCACGACCGCGATCCGCGCCGCTTCCATGAGCACGGGCGCGATTTCGACCACCGTCCGCCGCCCGACAACCGGTACTAAACGTCAGGCGACATGAAGCCAGGGCCGGCACGCAACATTGCGTGCCGGCCCTGTTGCATTGCCCAAGCGCGTTCTATGCTACAAGCGAAACGCCGGCCACCAGCGGCAATCCTCGTCCGCTCGATCCGTCAGAAGCGGAATAATCGGTCCCGTCGCCACGTTAACGAGCAAGGGTACGGCCGATCCCATCGCGGAGCGGCCGATTCGCCGAATCGCGCGGCGTACGTGCGCCGCACTCACAGGAGGAATGAAGATGAGATCGCACAAGGTCATTTCGGCACTATTCGTCATGCTAGCGCTCGCGCTGTCCTCGCTATCGGCGTCCGGATGCTCGTCGCCCGGCAGCGATATGAATTCGTCGGGCGGTAGCAGCAGCGGCAGTAGCAATAGCGGCGGCGGCAGCAGCGGCGGCTATTGAGTCCATCCATCTGAAAATCGGCAGCGCGAGCGCAACGAGGCACTCGCGCAACCTACGCGCCGGTTGCAGGCCTGAACGGCGACACGGTTACCGTAAGCCCCCGCCCGTCGGCATTGTTCCGCAGAGAAAGCTGCGCACCATGACGGCTCGCCACGCGCGAAACGATCGCCAACCCAAGGCCGCTGCCCTCGCCTTGCGTCTCCATCCCGCGATAAAACCGATCGCTCACGCGTGGAATTTCGCTCTCCGGGATACCCGGGCCGGTATCCGTCACCTGGACCGAAACGCATGTCCCATCGCGGCGCAGCACGAGATCGACGCGGCCCGCGTTCGGCGTATGTTTGATGGCGTTGTCGAGCAGATTGTTGAGCAGCACCGATAAAGCCTGCGGTTCGCCAAGAATGTCGAACGTATCGCCTTCTTGCGCCGGCGGCGCGATTTCCAAACCTAAATCGATTGACTTCTCTTCCGCCAGCAGCGAGAAATCGCTGACGGCCTGCTCCGCGATGCGGCGCAACGAGACACGCGCCAATGCGGCCCCGGTACTCTCCGCATCCTCGCGCGCCAGTGCCAGCAACTGCTGGACGAGACGGATGATCCGATTCAGGCGTTCCTCGATACGCGCGAGGGTCGTGCCTTCCGCCTTGAGCGTGCCGTTGCGTTCAGCCGCTTGGAGTTGCAGCTTCAGCGCCGTCAACGGGGATCGCAACTCATGGGCCGCATCGGCCACGAATGTGCGCTGCGCGCTCGACGCCGCACTGAGCCGCGAGAGCAAATCGTTCAGGGCTTCGATCAGCGGCAGCATCTCAACCGGCACGCGGCCCGCGAGTCGCACCGGCTCCAGCGCATCGAGCGAGCGCGTGGACAACATGCGCGACAACGCGCGGATCGGCGCCAAGCCGCGCGTCACGACGATCAGCACGAGCGCCACCGTCAGCGGCAGCAGTATGCCGAGCGGCCAGAGCGTGCGCAAGGCAAGCCGCAACGCAAGCGCTTCTCGCACCGAGACAGGTTGGGCGACTTGTACGAAGCGGTCCGGCTGCCGCAATCCGAATACGCGCCAATGCTTCTCGTCGCGCTCGATCGTGCGAAAGCCCTCGGCCAGACGCACGATGTTCGGCGAGCGTATCGAGCGATAGACGAGCCGGCCCTGCGCGTCCCATATGTCGATCGCGATCCGGTCGTCGGAGAGGTCCTGCATGGCGGGGCCTTGTGCCAAGGCATCGGTCGCCGCCATGCCCGGCGGCAACGAAACGGCCACCGCGTGCAGCTCGTAATCGAACAGTTCGCTCGCCTCTTCGTGGGCCGTTCGAAAGATGGCGTAGCCCGCGATGGCCGAGGCCGCGGCAAATCCGAAGATGAGCCACCCGAACAACCAACGCCGAATCGACGTCATTCGGCCCGCCTCAAGCGATATCCGACGCCGCGCACCGTGACGATTTGCTCGGCGCCCAGTTTGCGCCGCAAGCTATGGACGTGCACTTCGACAGCGTTGCTGCCGACCTCCTCGCCCCAGCCATACAGCTTTTCCTCTATTTGGGCCTTCGTATGGACTTGGGTCGGCGATTCGATCAACGCGCGCAGCAGCGCGAACTCGCGCGGCACGAGCGCGACGGGCACACCGTTCTTCGTCACTTCGTGCGCGGCCGGATCGAGCGAGAGTTCGCCGTGCGTATAGATCGGTTGCTTTTGCCCTGTCCGCCGACGCAGCAAGGCGCGCACGCGAGCAGCCAGTTCGTCGAGTTCGAACGGTTTGACGAGGTAATCGTCGGCCCCCGTATCGAGGCCGCGCACCCGTTCGTCCACGGCATCGCGCGCGGTCAGGATGATGACGGGCGCCGCCCCGCCCGCATTGCGGTAGCCCTGCAGCACGGCAATGCCGTCTTTTTTCGGCAAGCCCAGGTCGAGCAGCACCAAGTCGTACACGCCGTTGTCGAGCGAAAGCTCCGCGGCGCGGCCGTCTTGTGCCCAATCGATCGCGTAGCCGGCCCGGCGCATGGTGTCGACCACGGGTTCGGCGATCATTCGATCGTCTTCGACCAGCAGCAAGCGCATGTTTCGTCCGTCCCAAGATGAGGTGTCCGGGTCGAGCATCGCATAGACCGGCTTAACCGAGCCTTAAGCCGGCTTAGCGAGCGCCGCGCCGCGGGCAGTACCGCCCTAAAGGCATGGCGGGCAGCGCTGCGCCGCCTCCTTTATACGGCGATGACGCAATTGCGCCCGTGCGTCTTCGCGCGTTTCAAGCGTTCGCCGGCCGCGCGCATGATGGCGTCGACCGTCGTGCCGTCGGGCCCGAATTGCGCGATCCCGACACTGGCCGTCACCGAAAACCGCTCTTGCGCGCCGTCGAATTGGAGTGCCTGGATCGCCGCCCGGATCCGCTCGCCGATCATGAGCGCCGCATCGAGCGCAGCGTTGGGCAGCACGGCCATAAACTGGCCGCCGTCCACCCGTGCTAGCCCATGATACGGCCGCATCGCGTCGGTGCACGTGGTGGCGACGGTCCGCAAAATGCTGTCGCCGACCTGCTCGCCGAAGCGCTCGTTGATGCGCCGCAAGTTGTCGACATCCACGGCCAGCAACGCGAACGGTGCACCGCCGCGCTTCGCCGCCCCGACCTCGGTTTCGAGGCGGTCGACGAACGTGCGCCGATTCGTCGCCCCCGTGAGCGGATCGGCCGCCGCGAGCGATTCGAGCTTTTGATTGCTGCGCTGCAGCTCTTGCAGTGCGCTTTCGGTACGTGCCATTTCGTCGCGCAGGCGGGCCAGCAGCTCTTCCTGACTATAGATGGTCGAAAACGAACGCGTCGTATGAAACGCTTGGACGATGCCGTAGCTGAGCAGGAAAAAGCCGCCCGCGAAGATGGCATGGGCCAGCCACCACATATGGTTCCAAGGCTTGCCGAGCAGGAACGCGAGCGACGAGAGCGCGAACGCCATGACGGAAATGCCGAAGATCTGCATGAGCGGCGAGCGAATCCGACGCACGATCAGGCACGCGACGTTCACGAGCGACACGACCATCGCCCCGCCTTCGAGCGTCAGGCGAACTGCCAGCGTGCCGGCGATCGGCGAATTCGCGAGCACGGCGACGAGTAAGTCGATCACGACGAACGCGCCAAACCAGATGCCCCACAGCAAGCGATCCGTGCGCCGCTCGACGGAATCGGCCTTCGCTTCATAGGACAGCAATCCGATGAACAGCAGTATCGACATGGCCAGCCGCGAGGCCGGACCATACAGCAAGAAGAGCCACATGTCGTGATGCGCGAGCGGCGTGAACGCGCCGTGCATCATATAGATCAGAACGAACCCCACGAAGCCGAGCGTCATCCAGCGCAAGATCGGCTCGCCGGAGAGCCGGTAACACTGCCACGTCACGTAACTGACGAACAGGCCTTCGAGCGTCGCGGCCGCGATCGCCACTTCGTGGAAAACGTGGCTTTCGTACAGCAGGTGCGGGTCTTGGAAAAAGTAGAGATAGGCGATGAGGTAAGCCGGCAGCAGCGCGAAGGCGGCGCGTAGAAAGCTTGCGTACCAGCGCGTGATGCGGCGCACCGCTTGCGGGGGATCGCCGGCCGCCGCGATCGTCGTCGTTGTCGTATTCATTGTTCGTCTCCTGTCGGCTGATCTGCGCCAACTGCGCCCGCTCCGGTCTCGAGCTTGCGCGTCCCGTCCGTCGCGATGCGCTCGGCATGTTCGCCCAAGCAGGGCTACCGCCAGCGCATGCGCGCTTCGCACAAGCATTCTACGGAAGAATAGCAACGAGTACGAGTCGCGTGCGCCGGGCCGAGCGGACGTTGCCGTCCATCCCCATCGCTCGAAAGTAAACCCGGCTCAGCGCGGCGGATTCAGCGGGCCAGCGGAACGATACCCTTGATGCGGACGGCGCCGCCCGCGTCGGGCTGGCTCAGGGTGACTTTCCAATCGGTCTTGCCCCCGCTTTCCCGCGTCGCAGGCTCGGGGCCCGCGAACGGCACTTGCGCCAACGCACTGGCAACGAGGTCGTCGACATCGCCGCGCGCATCCGGGGCGCGATCGCGCTTCGCCGCGCTCACTTTATAGATCTCCCGCCCGTCGGCCGGATCGAAGAACCGTAGGGTCAGCGAGTGAACATACGCTTTGCGGCCGGGCCATTCGAAACCGGGCGGCAACACCGGCGCACCGCACGGCATCGCCTCGGCACAACGCGTATAGTCGATGCCGACCGAGGCGGGACGCGTCTCGTGCGATAGGGCAATGCGATAGTGCGCCGTCTTCGCGGGTGTCGCGGCGAAGCCGAGTTCGGTTAGCCGGCGCTCGATCGCCGACGCATAGGCCTCGGTTTCGGCATCCGCTGCCGTCGCCGAATCGGTCGCCAACGCGTATGTGCGCGCGCCCTCGCCGAATGCGTGCGTCGCGCTTGCACGCACAGCCGCTTCGTTCCCCGCGCACGCCGTCAACGCGGCCGTACAAGCCGCTAGGAGCAATATCGTTCTCATTTCATGCGGCCCTCATCGCCATGCCATCCCTCAAACGTCGCCGTCCCACTGCGGCAGCGATACGGTGACCGTCGTGCCGCGTCCTAGTTCGCTGGCGACCGACACCTCTCCCTCGTGCCGCGTGACCACGGTCTTCACGAGCGCCATTCCCAGCCCGGCGCCTTGCGTTTGCGGCTGACCCGGCACCCGGAAGCGACGAAAACGTTCGAATAGATGCGCGCAAGCATCCTCGGTCATGCCGTAGCCTTGATCGGCGATGCGGCACTGGACACGATCCGGCGCGACGTTCGCCACCGAGACATGCACAACGGTTTCGGTTGGGCTGTACTTCACCGCGTTGTTGAGCAGATTCGTCACCGCGCGCGTCATCAACGAGCGGTCCGCGTGTACCCAATGGCCCTCTCCTTCGAAATGCGTTTCGACGAAGATGCCTTTGGCGCGCGCTTGCGGCCAAATCTCGTCGCTCGCATCGAGCACGACGTCGGCCAGATTGACCGGCTCGAACACGTAGGCCTGCGATTCGGCTCGCGTCAGTTGCACGAAGTCGTCGGCCAGCGTCAGGGCGCGGCGCGTATAGCGCTCGATGTGTTCGAGCAGCGTACGCACCCGATCGGACCGGGTAACCGCCACTTCCTCTTCGATCAGTGCAAGCACGGACGCATGCGGCGACCGCATATCGTGCGAGAGCAGCCTCAACGCATCCTCTCGCGCTTGTTCGGCGGTATGCAGCTCCGTGACTTCGACTAGGCCCACCACCCAGTATCCCGACGCTTCCCCGCGCGCATTGCGGCAGCGTGCATAGCGCAACAGGAAATCGCGCTCGGCGCGATCGCGCACTTCGATACCGCGCTTTACGATCCAGACGCGCTGCAGATCGGTAGGATCGAGTACCTGGGGCCATTTCGCGAGGATTTCCGCTTCGGAGACGTTCTCGTGAGCGATCGTCTTGATGAACGTCATTTCGCCGAGCGTCTCGGTCAACAGCCGGCCGTCGAGCGCCGAATGGCTGACGCGCGCAAAGCATTCGTGCGCGGCCTTGTTCGCGACGCAAATGCGGCCTTGCCGATCCGCGACCAGGATCGGCTCGGGCAAGCTATTCAAGCAGTCCCAAACAAAGCGCTTCATGTCTTGCATGCGATCGGCCGCGTGCTCCACGAGTGCGATGTGCCGTTCGAGCACGTCGCCGCGCACATTGCGCGGCGAGGGCGGCATGCTCGGCAGGATGTCGGCGTCGTCCGCGAGGCGCTGCAGTTCGCGCTGCAGGCGCGACATCGTCATTTCGAGCCGGCGCCAACTCCATAACGGGTACACGGCCAGCACCGCGATCACCGCCGGCACCGGCGAGAGCCAGACGCATGCGCTTTCGAGCAACACCGCGCTGAGCACGAGACAAGCAACGGCCAGCCCGAGCGTAAGCAGCAACGTTCGCCACGGGGACAAGAACAGCAAGCCGGCGAGCAACGCCGCGAGCGGCACCAGCGATGCGGCAAAGAGCCAGCGCGGGCGCACCGGCCGAATCTCTCGCTCCATCAATAGCGCGCTCAACGCGTTGGCGTGCAGCAGCGTGTCGGCGGTCGGCCCCCAAGTCCCGGTGATCGGCGTCGCCAAATGCGTGAGTAAGCCCGATGCGGTCAAGCCGACGAATACGACCTTCCCGCGCAGCGTGCCGGCCGGCACATGGCCATCGAGTAAATCGCGCGCCGAAACTTCGGCATCGCGCGGCACGCGGCCCGAAAAGGGAATGAGTACACGCGACGAGCCTTCTTCCACGGAGCCGTCGGGCGATGCATCCGACGTCGGAATGGCACGCGTATCGTCGGCTCGATATCGCCCGCGCTCGAGTGGGATCTTGCCGCTCCGAATATCGTCGAGCAAAGGCACGACCAGATAAGGCCACTGCACGCCGGCCGCGCCTTCGCGTAGCGCCACGCCGCGCACGATGCCGTCCGAATCCGGCTGCACGTCGATATGGCCCAGGCCGGCCGCGGCCGCGGCCAACTGCGGCACCGGCAGCACCGCCTCCCCGCGTCCGCTCGAATCGGCGAGCACCGGCAGGTAGGTCGGGACCGAGCGTAGCGCCTGCGCCAACTGGTCGTCGCCCGGCGACGGCTCGGTCAGTAATACGTCATAGACGATCGCAGCCGCACCCTCGTTGGCGACGGCGTCGAGCACGCGCGCTTGCAAGGCCCGTGGCCACGGCCAACGGCCGAGCTCGCCGACGCTCTCGTCGTCGATGCGCACGACGGCGATTCCCGGCGCGAGCGGTTGCGAGCGCAGCGTCAGCATTCGGTCGTAGACGAGCCGATTGAAGTTCGTGGCCACGCCGCCGTACACGCAAACGAAAACCGCGGCGACGCCGAAGCAGCCGATGGCCAACCACTCCCACACGAAACGCTGCCAAACGCTCAGCGACGGGCGCCAGCTCAGGCGTGCGCGCGGGGCCGGAGCTAGCGACTCGTCAGTTGCCGTTCCCATATCGTTCACTTAGCGAGCGTGAAGCTGCGCACCGGGCCGTTCGTTTCATAGAATCGGCCATCATCGTATTGCTCGGAAACGACACGCCAGTAATAGTCGCCTGACGGCAAGTCGGATACGACGAGCGAGTCGTCCGTCAGGTCCACCGCGTCCACGACGGGATCGTGGAGGTCCGCGTAGCGCGACAACACGAGGCGAAAGCGCGTCTTTGCATCGGCGCGCGACGCGCGCCACGAGAAGCGATACGCGTGCGTACCGGCGTGCGCGGTAGCCGATGCGCTCAGCTCGTTCGTCCGCCGCTCGAACGCGTAGACGCGCGGCAGGCCCTCGAGACCGTTGGCATCGATGGCGGAAATGCGCACGAAGTACGTGCCGTCGGGCACATCGTCGAAGCTGGCGTGGGGCGAGGCCGCGCGCGCGTCGCGGATCAAATCGAGCAGATCGGCGTCGCGCGCGATCTGGATACGATAGCCGTCGGCACCGGGCGCCGGCGCAACGTTGAAGGTCACGGTCTTGCCGTCTTGGACTTTCCCCGGATCGACGAGCGTGGGTGCAGGCAACAGCGCCTTAGGCGCACCCACCGCCCCGCCGGTCGGCGTCGCGCTGCCTTGGCCCGCGCCCACGAACTGCGAAGGAACGTTCGGCCGCTCGGCATTGCCTGGCTCGGTGTGCGCCGAGGTGCCGACCGCCACCGTTCCGTCGAGCACTTCGACGGCGGTCATCGCCGACATCTCGTTGACACGAAAACGCGTTCCCCTCACGCCGGCCACGATCGAAGGCGTGCGCACTTCGAAGCGATCCCCGGGCTGCTTCGCGTGCGTCACTTCGTTGCTGACTTCGCCTTTTTGCAATTCGATGACGTGATCTTCGATGCCCGTCAGTGCCATCTTGCGCAAGCTTGCCAACACGATACGGCTGTTCGGCACGAGGCTGACGTAGGAGCCGTCGTCGAGTTCGAGCGTCGCGAAGCCATCGGGCCCCGTCGAGATCGTATCGTTCTCGCCCAGCAGGCGTCCGAGCAGCAGCGGCACGGCAGGCATGGCCTTTTGCCCCTTCGCGGTGCCATGCCAACGTGCCGTGACGAGCCCACTCAACGCGACGATGCTCGCGGACATCGAATCGCGGCGCAACAAGTCGAGCGGCAACCGCAACGTCATGCCGGCGGGCAAGCGTCTCGGCGCGCTCACGTTATTCAGCCGCGCCAGCGCACGCCAGCCGCCCGCGTCGGTCAAGTAGCGCTGAGCCACCTCGTAGAGCGTGTCGCCGGCGGCCGTCACATAAGCCGCCGTTGCGTGGGCATCGATCGTCGTTTGAGCATGGGCCGGCGACACCGCGAACCCAGCCAACGCCGCAACGATTGCCGCCGGCGCGTAGCAGCGCCCCCGTTTTCGCCCCCCGGCTGCCGGGAAAGCCCCCCATTGCCCGGTCGAAGGCGCAGTGACGGCAGGTGGGTTATGCATTGTCGTATCTATGATTGCGCATTTGTTATCTGTCGAAGCGGTGCCGACAGCGGTATCGGCCAGATGGCGCGCCGAACTCCGAACTCGAGCCGGCCTCTCTTGCCGGCGTCCCCCGCGCGGACCGGTTCGGGACACCAAAGCCGCGAGCTTAACGAATTTCAAGCGATCGTGCATCGCTAAACTGAGCTGTCCTAACATTTATCGTTTTAACCGCGGCATGCGAATGGCAGGCGCAAGCGGCCGATCCATCGAAAATTGCAAACAAACGTCAATGCCCCACTTTTTGCAACACTCGCCGCAATCCCTTTTTGCGGCGAGAGCGGTACAATCCGATGCCTATGACTGCCGATCGGATGCGGTCTCACGAAATGCGAAAGCCTATCCGATGCTTGCGAGCGAGACTTGAAAGAAATGAAAATCGCCTATTTGGAAGACGATGACGTGCTCGCCGAACACATCGGCGAGATACTGCGTTCGGCCGGCCATGAATGCGAGCTGTTTCGCGACGGCAGCCAACTGATCCGCCGCCTGAAACGCGATCGTTTCGACTTCATTCTGCTCGACTGGTGCGTGCCGGGTGTGACGGGTCACCAGGTCACGATCTGGGCACGCGCCAATCTCAGCGAACGCGTGCCGATCTTGTTCATGACAAGCCGCTCGCTCGAAGCCGACGTCGTCACGGCGCTGGCCGCGGGCGCCGACGATTACATGATCAAGCCCATTCGCAACGGCGAGTTGCTGGCGCGAATCGAGGCGCTGAGCCGTCGCGCCTACCCCGATACGGATGCGGCCCCGCAAACGCTGATCGAAATCGGCAGTTATCGCATCGATCCGGTCAGCCGCACCTGCTTTCTGCGCGAAACCCCGATCGAATTGACCGGGCGCGAATTCGATCTCGTTCTGTTGTTGTTCCAACACGCCGGACGCGTGCTTTCGCGCGAGCACATCGGCGGAACGCTCTGGGGGCAACCGCAAAGCGCGATCTCCCGCACGCTCGATACGCACATGTCGCGCGTGCGCACGAAGCTCCAACTGAAGCCCGACAACGGGGTACGCCTTGCGCCGGTCTACGGCCACGGCTACCGGCTCGAAATCATACCGGACGCGCTAGGCGCTCCCCCCGGACAAACGCCGATTCACGCAGGGCACGCGTAACGCCCCATCGCGGCACCCCATCGAAGTTGTCATCGACCTGTCGCGTCGTGACGCGAGCAGCACGGCCCGTGTAATATTTCGTATTTTTTGGGGCCGCATGGGGCAAGCCTTGTCGAACCGCACAGCGCTCGCAGCGTCGGGAACCCGTCATGCCGCGCTGCTCACGCTCGCCGCTGCGATCCTGACTGCCCCGCTGGGCGCGCAAGCGGCCGACACCGTTTGCCGCGCCCTGGGCGGCCCCGCCGGCCGGCCGTCGATCGGTCTCGTCCTATCGGGCGGCGGCGCGCGCGGGTATGCGCATCTGGGCGTGCTGCGCGTGCTCGAGGAAAATCGCATCCCCGTCGATTGCATTGCGGCCACGAGCATGGGGGCGGTGGTCGGCGGGCTGTACGCGAGCGGAATGAGCGCCGAGACGCTGCAGGCGCGGCTTGCCAAAGTCAATCTCGCCGATATCGCGTTCGACGTCGAGAAGCGCTCGGATCTGCCCCAATCGCAGCGAGAAGACTCGCGGCTCTATGTCGGCAGCGTCGGCTTCGGCACCGACGGCATGAAGCTGCCAGCCGGCCTCGTACAAGGCAACCGGCTACAAGCGTTGTTGCAGGAATGGACCTCCTCCGTGCCCGCCAATGCCCCGTTCGACACACTGCCGATCCCCTACCGGGCCGTGGCGACCAATCTCAGTACCGGCGACGAAGTCGTGCTCGATCGCGGTTCGCTGCCGCTTGCGATCCGCGCGAGCGTTGCGATGCCGGGGCTGTTCGCCCCGGCCGATTTCAACGGGACGGCACTCGTCGACGGCGGCCTCGTCAACAATCTGCCGACCGATGTCGCGCGAGCAATGGGCGCCGATATCCTGATTGCCGTCGACATCAGTTCGCCCTTGCGCCCACTCGATGCGCTGTCTTCGCCGACCGACGTTGCGCAACAAATGCTCGGCATTCTGATCCACCAGAATGTCGGCCGCCATCGTGCGCAATTGACGCCGAAGGACGTGCTGATCAAACCGTCGCTCGGCAATCTGCGCTTCGCCGATTTCGCCCACGCGACCGAAGCGATCGAGGGCGGTGCGGCCGCCGCGCGCGACGCGCTGCCCCGCTTGCGCCAGTTCGCGTTGTCGCCCGAACAGTACGCCGCCTATCGGGCCGACCACGTCGCCCAGATGCCTCGCCCCGTCAAGCTCGCGCGGATCGAAGTCCGCACGCGCGGCAGCGTGCCGGCCGAGCGCGTACGCAGGTTCCTCGGTTTGCACCCCGGCGACACTTACGATCCGCTTACCGTGAACCGAGATCTGCAAGCGCTCGTCACCTCGGGCGATTTCGAGAGTGCGACGCAACAGTTGATCGACGACAAAGACGGGCCGCGCCTGGTCATCGACGCCAACGAAAAATCCTGGGGGCCCAACTTCATTCTGTTCGGTCTCGGCTTGTCGAGCAGTTCCGAGGACGAAGGCGGTTTCAGGTTGAACCTCGGGTACCGTCGCCCGTGGCTTACCCAGTTGGGCCTGGAGTTGCGCGCCGATGCCACGCTCGGCAGCGACCTGCTCCACTTCAATACGGAATTGCGTCAACCGCTCTCGACGTCGATCGGTTACTACGTCGCGCCGTACGCCGAATTCGAGCGCCGCTTCGCCAACCTCTACGACGACTCCACCGGCGTGCGCCTGACCCAGTACCACTTGCAGACCGAACGCGTGGGCATCGACTTCGGTCTGCCGCTGGCGCGGCTCGGCGATTTCCGCATCGGCCTGGCTTATTCGCACGCGTTCGGATCGGCGGTCTATAACCTGCCGCTCGACGATGGAACGCTGCTGTTTCCCGATGTCTACGGACGCGAAGTCTCGGCGCGCGCGAAGCTCGTCATCGATCAGCTCGACGATCCGCTCTTTCCGCGCACCGGCTACTTCGCCGAATTGCGCGCGGAACGCTCCGTGTTCGGCCAAAGCAGCCCATTTACAGAGCTTTACGGCAAGGCAATAGGCGCAGTGAGCTTCGGACGACACAGTTTCAATGCCAGCGTCGAAGCGGGCGGCGATATAGGGGGACAAAACGCGGCGAATCCGCTCGGCTTCACGCTTGGCGGTTTTCAGCACTTGTCCGCCTATGCGGCCGATCAGTTGGCGGGCAATTCGATGCTCTACGCGCAGATCACTTATTTGAATCGGTTGATGCGTTTCGACACCGCGCCGCTCGAGGGCTTGTACGCCGGGGTGAGTTTCGAAGCCGGTAACGTCTGGCAGCAAGGCGATCGTTTCGCGAGCGGTGCGCTCAAACGAAGCGTGACCTTTTTTACGAGCGTCACGAGTTCGTTCGGGCCCTTGTACTTAGGGATCGCCTTGGCGCCGAGCGGACGTCGCAATATTTACTTCCAACTCGGGCATACCTATTAAACGGTTTCGATCCCGCGGCAAAAGCGGCGGCACCTGAAATAATCGGTGCCCAAACAACAAAAAACCGAACGCTTATTCGCTTCGCCGAGCGCCGCGGGCGCTTCAGCCTTCCCTGTGTTCTCTGCAATATCCGTGCGAGCCGTGCCGGTTTTTCATTGATCGATATCAACGAAAAAATCCGGCCGCTCGTAACAATCCGTATGAAGTTTTTTTGGCGGGTGCCGTAGAACAAGTCATTCCGACGCTAAACGCTCGCTTCCGGCTGACTAAGCCTCCACGTTGATAAAACGTCGAACATGGACGCCCCGCTCGACCCATCCAATCTTTCGCCCGCGCCGGCCATCGATCCGGCGCCGAAATCGTTGCGCCGCCGATTCACGCACGTCAAGCTGCAGACGCTGTTGCTGATCGCCTCGTTATGGTTCGCATTCGGCGCGTTGACGATTTGGGACGCGAACGCCGAGATGCGCAGCGCACGCGTAGGTGCCACCGCGCTCGCCGATGCGCTGTCCGCTCACACCGTCCGCGTGATGCGCGAAGCCGAACAGGTGGCCGCCCTCGTGTCGTGGCAGGTGCAAAACGACGGCGTTTCGATTCCGCTCGCGTATTACGTGGCATCCGGCCTGCTCAAGCTCGACGTGTTCGTGCAGGTCGCCGTCATCGATTCGCAGGGGTATTTGCGCGCGTCCACCGTACCGGGCTTCAGGGCGATCAACCTATCCGACCGCGAGCATTTTCGCATTCACGTCCATAACCCGAGCACGGAGCTGATGGTCGGGCGCCCCGTCGTGGGCCGCGCGAGCGGCAGGGCCGAACTGCAGCTCTCCCAGCGAATCAGCTCGCTCGACGGCCGCTTCCTAGGCGTGGTTGTCGTTTCGGTCAACCCGAGCTATTTCACGGAGCTTTACAACGGCCTGCGAATCGGCGGAGACGGCG
This sequence comes from Trinickia sp., assembly GCF_051953405.1. Taxonomy (GTDB): domain Bacteria; phylum Pseudomonadota; class Gammaproteobacteria; order Burkholderiales; family Burkholderiaceae; genus Trinickia. The sequence continues at coordinate 162,814 of NZ_JBQCIV010000006.1, forward strand.
TCGTGGCCGTCGTGGGCACGGACGACTATATCGTGCGCGCGCTGCGCTCGGGAAGCGATCGAGCGGTCGGCGCCGAACTGCCCAAGAACGATCCGTTCCGGCGCGCGTTGGCCCACGCTCGTTCGGGCAACTTGCGCACCGCCTCGTTCATCGATGCGCACGACACCATCATCAGCTACCGCACGCTCAGCGACTACCCGCTCGCCGTCGCGGTCGGCTACTCCACGCGCGAATATCTCGTCGCTTGGCGCACCCGATGTTTATTGCTGCTGACGGCGGCGGTACTGCTCACGATCCTGATCGTGACGACAGAGCGACGCACGAAAACGCTGCTCATGAACCTCGCCGCCGCGCACGACCGCGAGATCGCCAAAGGGGCGCAGCTGGAGCAGGCGCGCTCCGACGCCGAAGCCGGATCGCGCGCAAAGAGCGCGTTCCTCGCCACCATGAGCCACGAAATCCGCACGCCGATGAACGGGGTTATCGGCATGAGCGAGGTATTGACGCGCTCGCCGCTGTCGGCCGATCAGAAGGAGATGGTCTGCACGATTCGCGATTGCGCCTCGGCCCTGCTTAAGATCATCGACGATATCCTCGATTTCTCGAAGATCGAAGCCGGCAAGCTGCAGATCGATTGCGTGCCGACCTCGATCGAAGACGTCGTCGATGGCATGGCATCGTCGCTCGCCACCGTCGCCGATGCGCGCGGCGTTGCGCTGCGGACCTACGTTTCGCCTATGCTGCCGCCGAGCGCGATGTTCGACGATACGCGCCTGCGCGAAATTCTCTACAACCTCGTCGGCAACGCTATCAAGTTTTCGGCCGGACGCAGCGGCGTTCAGGGCCACGTTGCCCTGCGCGCGGCGTTCGTCGAGGGCGACGTGCCGCAGGTCCGCTTCGATATTTCCGACAACGGTATCGGCATGACCGCCGAGACGCTCGCCAAACTGTTCCAGCCGTTCAGCCAGGCGGAGGCGTCGACCACTCGGCGTTTCGGCGGCACGGGTCTCGGTCTCGCGATCTGCCGTCGTCTTGTCGCGCTGATGGGCGGGTGCCTATCGGTGCAAAGCGAGCCAGGCCAGGGCTCGACATTCACCGTCGAACTGCCGCTGCACACCGTCGACGGTGCCGAGCCGCGTCAGTTGGCCGACCTCTCGGGCCTCGCGTGCATTGTCGTCGCCTCGCCCGACTGGCGCTGCGACGATACGGCCGACTATCTGCGCCACGCCGGTGCCACCGTCGAGATCGCGGCCGATGCCTACGATGCGCAGCAAGCACTGGCGCGGGCCGACGGCCCACGCGTGCTTGTGCATGACGCACGCAGCCCGGCGGATACCGTCGCGCCGAACGGATCCAGCGAGCGCGGCCGGCTGTTGGGCGACGTCCAGATCTCGGCGTCGCGCAACCTCGTCTTGATGACGCGCACGGGCAAGACCGTGTCGATCGGGGCGCAAGCGCTGCGCCGGCGCGTCCTGATCGACGCGGTAGCGCTGGCCGCGGGACGCGCCGATGTCGGGGCGCTTGCCGCGTCGCGCGGCCAGGACGATCTTAGCGCCGATGCGCCGCCAAACGATAACGTCAGGCTGCTCGTGGCGGAAGACGACGAAGTCAACCGGCGCGTGATTTCTCGGCAACTGACGCTGCTCGGCTACGCGGCGGATATGGCCGCCGACGGCGAGCAAGCCCTCGAGATGTGGCGCGAGAAGTCTTACACGCTGGTCCTCACCGATTTGCACATGCCCCGGCGCGACGGCTACGAACTCGCGCAAGCGATTCGCGCGGAGGAAGCGAGCGGTGCACGCGAGCGCGTACCGATCGTCGCGCTGACAGCCAACGCCATCACCGGTGAGGCGAACCGCGCTAGAGCGCTCGGCATCGACGATTACCTGACCAAACCGCTGAAGCTCGATCTGCTTGCACACGCGCTGACGCAATGGACGACGTCGCGACGCATCGGCGCGATGGATACGACACACGCCGTGGCGGGCACTGCCGGCGCTCGCCCCGCTTTGCCTTCGCCGCAGCCCGCTTCGGCGGACGCGACCGAACAGCGAGCACTCGGACTCGGCGAAGACGCGACAATCGCGTCCGATCGGCGCGAGCAAGGGCGTCCCGATACCCGAGCGATCCTCGACATCGGCGTGCTGAAAGAGATCGTCGGCGACGACATGGAAACCGTGCAGGCTTTGTTGATCGAATATCTGGAATGCTCGGCCGCGCTAGCGAATCAGTTGCTAGCGCGCTTGGCCGAGGGCCGAGCACATGAAGCGGGCGCGATCGCGCACAAGCTCAAATCGTCGTCGCGCTCGATCGGCGCCTTGCCGCTCGGCGATCTATGCGCCGACATCGAAGCCGCTGCGTCGAAAGGCGAAACCGACGACCTCGGGCAGTTCGGCGCGCGGTTCGACGCCGCGTATCGGCAGACGATCGAACTCGTGCGCGGCATGACGCTCACCGCCGACCTAGAGCCGCCCGCATAACGCGGCACGCGCGGCGGCCCGCCCGTCGCGCCGGGCTTACACCCGGGCGGCGGGCCAGCTCAGCTCGAAACGCGCCCCGGTCAGCACCTGGGGATCCGCGGCAACGATGCGTCCGTTGTGCGCATGCAGCACTTGGCGCGTGATCGCGAGCCCGAGGCCATAGCCGCCCGTGTGGCGATCAAGCCGCACGAACGCATCGAAGATCCGCTCTCGCTCCGCGACCGAGACACCGTTGCCATCGTCCTCGACCGCGATCGTGACATTGCCGTGCGCGGTGGCCAGCGCGATGTGGATATTCGCACGCGCGTAGCGCCCCGCGTTGCGCAACAAGTTGCGGATCGCATACGACATCAAGCGCTTGTCCATCGTCGCCCGCACCTGGCGATCGAGTTCGATCGAGAGCGCGACCGCCTTGTCGGCATAGAGCACGGCCGAATCGCGCACTTGAGCCTCGAGCCAGGCGGCGAGCGGGGTCGGCTCCAGATTCGATTGCAGCGAACTATATTCGAGCCGAGCGTAAGTCAGGCTCATATCGATCAATTCGTCGAGTTCGGTCACGTCCTGCTCGATGCTCGCGATCGCGCCTTCGTATTCGCGCGCGGAGCCGGGATCGCGCAAAATTTCCAACGCGAAGCGCGTGCGCGCCAGTGGCGTACGCAGTTCGTGCGAAATGCCGTTCGTGAGGTCCCGCTGCGCGGCGATCAACCGCTCCATGCGTTCGGCCAGTGCATTGAGGGTCCGCGCAAGCGGGCCGATGAACACGCTATGCGACTCGCGCGCACGCGTATTGAAACGCCCGCCGGTGAAATCGATCGCGCGCTCGCGCACCATGACGAGATCCAGCCAGATCGGCCGAATCCAGCGGTAGGTGGCATAAGCCGTTGCGACGCACGCCACGCCGACGATCGGCAAACCGCCACCCGGCAACGCCGCCACCGCGTGACGCAGGACGCCGGGACCGAGCGCGAACCAGAGCATCGCCAGCACAGCCGCCACGACGGTCAGGACGAGACCGAGCACATGCAAATAAGCACGCAGATAAAGCTTGGACCAACTCGGGATGCGATCGGCCCGCGTGTCCGTCCACGACCGCCTAAAGCGCAGCCAGCGCCATTTGCAATACCGGTACGCCGATAACGTGGCGGCTTGCCCGCTCGCTCGGCCCTCGCTATGGCTCTTGCCCTCGCCTTGGGCGCGCGCGTGCGTCCCGGTCATTCCCACGCGACCTTGCTGAATTGATAGCCTTTGCCGCGCACGGTCTTGATGCGCTGAGGATTAGCGGCGTCGTCGCCGAGCTTGCGCCGCAGCCGGGAAATGCAACCGTCCACCGTGCGATCGAGGCCGTCGAAGCCGATTCCGCGAAGCTCGCGCAAGAGATCGTCGCGGTTCGCCACCTCGCCCGCGTTGCGCACCAGCGCCCAAAGCAAGTCGAACTCGGCCGAAGTCAACTCGGGGGTCGTGCCGTCGGGCAGCACGACCGCTCGCGTCGCGCGGCTGATCTGGAATTTGCCGAACCGATACGAATCGGGCTGATCGTGCCCATCGCCGCCGCGCCCGGGCGTGCGGCGCAGTTGCGCTTTGACGCGCGCGAGCAGCACGCGCGGCTCCACGGGTTTATGAACGTAATCGTCGGCGCCGAATTCGAGGCCGAGCACCTCGTCGAATCGATCGTCCCGCGCCGTGACCATGATGATCACGCCGTCGAAACGTTCGCGCGCCTCGCGCAGGATGGAAAAACCATCCTTGCCGGGCAAATTGATGTCGAGGATGACAAGATCGGGGCGGTGCTCGACGATCGCCGGCACAGCAATGCTCCCGTGCAAGACGGTACGGACTTCGTAGCCGTGCTTGCGTAGGTAGCCTGCGACGAGCGAGGACAGACGAGCGTCGTCCTCGACAAGCAAAATGGAGTGGGACATGACGGCGCGGCTCGAGGTCTGATTTTTTTATCGACGGTCAACACGCTGACCGGAAAAACTTACGAGAAACGAGGCGCAATTTTACCGCCCGCCGCGCGCTTAGTCAGCCCCGAATTCAGCCCCGGAAATCAGCCCCGAACTCGGCCGAACTAGCCCGAACGCGTTACTCTCTCACGCGGAATTGCTCCGGGTCCTTGCCTTTCAACCACCGTGGCCGAGGCCCCCGCCCCCCCCACGTTTCGCCGGTCTCCGGATGGCGGAACCGCGGGGCCCCGCTCGACGTGCCACGCGCCTTGCGCCGCGTGCCGAACACATCGTCCGCGCTAAACCCAAATGCGGCAATGGTTTCCCGCACGGTGGCCAACGCGGCATCCGCTTCGGCTTGGCGCGCCGCTTCGATTTCGGCGTCGAGTTCATGTTTTCTTGCTAGCAATTCCTTGTACGTCGCCACGGACTCAATCCTCCTTACGGTTGTCCTAGGCCCGCGCGTTCCGTCGTCACGCTAGCGCGAAGAACCCGCCTTCCCCTAGCATCGACGGCGCGTCGCGCGCCAAATCTGCCATGCCCCTTGGACATGGCGAGGCACACCATAAGCAATATACATGCCCACCTATCGCCCATTTAATTCGCGTGTGGAGGGAACCGCGGCTGCGGTGTCGCATGAGGTGGGGCGAAGCGAAATCGGCGGTATAAAAAAGAGGCGGCGGCCTCTAAAATGCCGCCACCTCGATCGTCGGTCGAGCCTCCAGACCCTTACGCGTTACGCGCGATGCCGTTGCTGCAACGTTCGCACGCGTGCCATCGCGGACGCGTCGCTACCGATCGTGTCGTACATCTTCGACAGGTCGGCTTTGAGCGCGGTACGCGAGCCACCGTCGAGATAGACCATGTGACCCGACGGATAGAAACGCGCCGATAAATTGTTGCGCACCGTTTGTTCGATCAACGGCATCTGCTGCAAATCGAGGACGGTTTGATAGAACGGCGTCACGAAGTCGTAAAAGCCGTTCGCGGACAACACTTTCAGGTCGATGTTCAGCGCCATGACCGCGGCGAGATCGCCCGCCGTATACAAAATGATGTTGCCTTGTGCATCCTTGCCTTTTTGTGCGCCCGTCGGATCGATGTGTCCGAAATCCCAGTTTCGGAAGGCCTGATCGTTCAGATCGGTAAACGAGGATGTCGACGTGTACTTCAACTGCTCGTTCAGATACTCGTTCCACATCGTCGTATATACGCCGGTCACGGCCGTCATGGTTGGATCGTTGCCGCCCGAGTTCGGATCGATCTGGCCCGCGATGCCGGTGTCGATGGCCGTGACGCGGCCGTCGTATGACCCGAGCGCGACGCCTTTCGACTTGAGCAGCGTAGTGAGAAACAGCGAATTGCCCCGGCTGTCGTAGCCTGCGATATCGAGACTCCACGCGAGCAACGTCGTCTTGTCGATCCCCGTGTACTGCGACAACTTCTCGACCACGGCATCGTCCGTTTGCGGAAACTTGCGCAGCGCCGCCAGGTAATCGGTACGGGCGAATTGCGCGACCTCTTCGACGAAGCTGCCAAGGTCAGCGGGCGTGGGTGCCACGCCGAGCCGCTTGTGGTACCACGCATCGGCCGCGGCGGTCGGTAGCGCCCCCACCGGATTGCCCGCTTGCGTGTAATCGAGAATCGACGATTGCAGCGTCACGCCGTTCAGATCGATGCCGTCTTCGTGCAGCATGTAGGCCAGCACGCAACTGCGCGCCGTACCGTACGATTCGCCGAACAGGTATTTCGGCGAATTCCAGCGATCGTTCTTCGTCAAGAAACGCTTGATGAACTGCTTGATCGAGCGAGCGTCCTGATCCACACCCCAGAAATCGCGATTCTTATTCGGGGAGATCGCCGCCGAATAACCCGTGCCGACCGGGTTGATGAATACGAGATCGCTCTTGTCGAGCAGGCTGTCCGGATTGTCCTCCAGCGAATACGGCGCGGGCGGCGTGAAGCTAGGCATCGACGTCTTGATGCGCTTGGGCGCGAACGAGCCGAGCAAGACGAAGACGGAAGACGAGCCCGGCCCGCCGTTGTAGAAGAACGTGACCGGCCGCGTTTCTTCCTTCTGGTTGTCTTCGGTGAACGCGACGTAGAACATTTTCGCGCTCGGTTTCGAACTCGATTCGTCGACGGTGACGAGATGCCCGGCCGTCGCCGTATAGTCGATCCTTCGGCCGCCGATCGAAATCGTATGGTGGGTAATCGCCGCGGTCTCGCTCGTGTCGGTCACGAAATCGTCGGGCCCGTTGCCGTAGGCCACATCGTCGTGAAACGGTTGATCGTCCTGTCGACGCAGGAAGACGTGCGGCATCGAGGCCCTGCCCGGCGACGGCGCATGAGAGTTGTGAGTGGATTGCGGGCTGCCGGTATCGGAATTCATCGTGATCGCTCCATCAGTTATGGCCGGCCCGCGGGTCCGAGCGCGTGCGCGGCTGTGTTGACGAACTGCCCTCAAATACGCCGGCACACCCCGCCCGAAGCGGGCCGGCGATTACCCTTACCGTTTGAAATTCCCACTGCTCGAATACCTACGCGGCGCCTCGATGCCTAGCCGATCAAGTGCCGAGGCGCCTGGCTCCGCCTATCCGATACGCGCCTGCTGCCGCGATAGCTAACCCGGAGTCGGAGCGCCCGACGCACTCGGTGCGGCCGGGGCCCCCAAAGCGGCCGCAATCCCGCGCCCTTTCGGACTACCGAGCCCGGTGCACGCGTCCCAGCCGGCCGCTGCCGCATAAGTTCCGTTGTTGCCCGACGTGATGTCGTTGAACGCATTGGACGCGCGGTAGAGCTTTTGATTCACGAACCCTGCCGGCCGGCCCGATAACGCGTTCACGCGCGCGACGAGGCCCGCGAAAAGCGGGGCGACGGCGCTCGTTCCGCCCACCGGCACGGACTGCCCGTCGATCAACACTTCGTAGCCGGAAGCCGGCGACGCATCGGCCGCGACGTCGGGCACGCCGCGA
>NZ_JBQCIV010000007.1:0-159645 GCF_051953405.1 Trinickia sp.
CATGACGTGATACGGCAGCCGTGCTTCGCTCAAGGTCAGCCCGCTCACAGCCATACCGGCCACCATCGCCAGTGCTACCAGGACGAACAGGATGTGCAGTTGGTCGTTGTCGAGGCCAGCGGCCGACAATAACCCGACCGAACCGAAGGTTTGCTCGGCGAGGGCGAGTCGCATCAGGAGAGCGATGCCGACGAAGCGGGCCATATTGACAGTGGACAGCCACTTCAGTTCGAGCAGGGGCCGCCTGCGGTTGGCCTCGATACCGATGCCGATTGCGAGCAGCAGCACGCAGCCGGCCAGCATGCGACCCAGCCAGGGCGTGTCATGCCACCAGACCGAGCGTCCGAGGCCCAGCACTTCGCAACCGAACACGATGCCTGGCACTAGCAGCGCGATGCTGACGAAGTCGATCGGCTCGAATCAGCGTGCCCGGTCGCTGGGCGGTAAGGGCGCGAGCACGATCGCGGCGAGTATCGCAAGAGGCACGGCTAGCTCGATGCAATGCATGCCCTGCCAGCCACGCGTGCTCAATAACTCCACCGGTATCAGGCGCGCCAGCGGCGTGCCGAACTGGGTCAGGCTAATGCCAATAATGAGTGCCAGCGCACGGCGCTTCGCCGGCATGACCACCAGGAAGTAGTAGATGGAAAGGCTGGTCAGCGCGCCCGTCTCCAGGCCGTTGGCGATGCGCGCCGCAACGGCCATGGGAAAGCTGGGCGCCAGCAATTGCAGCGCGGCGACGAGCGCGTACAAGATCAGCAATCCCTGTGTGACGAGCGGAATGCCGAATTGTGCGCGTGCCTTTACCAGCGTGAGGTTCGCGCTCGCGTTCATTCCGAAATACAGCGCGGGAAGCCAGCTCGCTTCGGCCGTATACAGGCCGAGGGAGCCCGAGATAGTCCCGAGGTTGACGTTGGTGAGTGCGTTGGGAAATGTCGTCATCAAACCGATGAATGTGCCGACCGCGGCATAGGCCAGCCGGCGCCGCGACGTCATCCGGGGGGGACGGAGAACCCGCCGACGTTGGCTTTTCAGAATCGGCGTAAGCGTAGGCGCTCATTGCATTCCCCGGTTGCGTGACGTTCAAGGCTACCGCGACCACCGAGGTTCGCGGTATCCCCCTGATTGGGGATGGCGCCACTGCTCATGATGCTGTTTCTGAGTGCGCTCGCCTGGACCGAATCGTACAACCCCGATCCGTATCGACCGCTTGCATCGGAAAAGGAAGCGGTAAACGTTCAGGTATTCAACAAGTTCCGGTCTGCCCCTTGGACGGACTTTATTCTCTGGATCATCGTCGCGATAGGGCGTAATAAAGTCCGTCTCGGGGACGGGTGGCGGATGCACCCTCAGCACCTAGGCGCAAGACGCGCGCGAAAAGACAAGTAGGTATCGCCCCGGCGCAGCTGCCGCGAACCCACTCTCCGCTGCTGACGATTCGCCGTTCGGTCGGTGACCGTTTCGGAATGTCGACGATTCAGGCAAGCCGATTAACAAGCTCGACTTTACAACCGCACAGAAAAGATCGTTTGTGGCCGCCATGCTCCGAAGCCAAACTGCATGAACATAAAAAGCACGGAGACATGCTATGGCACCCGCCGATCCCTCGTCGGTACCGCTCACGCAGCTAGAAGAGGATGAAGACGCGACCTACGCGCGCGTGACACGACGCGTGCTCCCCTTTCTGTGTCTATGCTTCGTCATCGCTTTCTTGGATCGCATCAATATTAGCTTTGCGAAGCTGCAGATGGTTTCGGAACTGGGCTGGAGCGAGCGGATATACGGGCTCGGCGCCGGCATGTTCTTCGTCGCGTATTTCGTTTGCGAAATTCCCAGCAACCTCATTATGTTGCGCGTCGGCGCGCGCCGGTGGATCGCGCGGATCATGGTGACCTGGGCGTTGCTAACCGCCGCGATGAGCGTGGTGCACTCGCCGGAGTCGTTCTACGTCATTCGGTTTTTGATCGGCGCCGCCGAAGCGGGCTTCTTTCCGGGCGTCATTCTTTACCTCACCTACTGGTATCCGTCCAAACGGCGCAGCCACATCATCGCGCTCTTCATGACGGCCATTCCGATCGCCGGCGTGCTCGGAGGGCTCATGTCCGGCTGGATCCTTAGCTCGCTCGATCGCTATCGCGGTCTGTCTGGATGGCAATGGCTCTTTATCGTCGAATCGATTCCGTCGCTGCTAGTAGGCATCGCAGCGCTGTTATATCTGGACGACGGGATCGAGCAGGCGAAATGGTTGACGCCCAGGCAGAAGGCATTGCTTCGCGCCCAACTGGCACAAGACAATGCAGGCAAGCGTAAGCACTCGATCGCGACTACGCTCGTGAGCGGCCGAGTCTGGCTGCTGGCGCTCGTCTATTTCGGCAGTACGATGGGGCAGTACGGTTTCGGTTTCTGGCTCCCGACGATCATTCGCCATACCGGCGTGCGGTCTGCGGTGCAGATCAGCCTGCTGTCCACCATTCCTTATGTCTTCGGCGTGGTAGCGATGTTATGGGTAGGGCGAAGCGCCGATAAGCGCCGCGAGCATCGTTTTCACTTCGCCGTTCCAGCCGCGTTGGGCGCGCTGGGTCTGCTTGGCTGTGGACTCTACGCCGGCAATACTGTCCTCGCGCTGACCGCGCTTACGATTGCGTGTATCGGACTGTCATGTCTCGCGCCCGTTTTTTGGGCCATTCCTACCGCTATGCTCGATGGAGCGGCCGCTGCCGCCGGCATTGCTTTGATCAACTGCCTGGGAAATCTGGCCGGCTTCGTCAGTCCTTTCATGATGGGCTGGATGAAAGATCGCACGGGGAGTACCGATCTTGGGATGGCGGTGATCGCAGCATGGTTGTTGCTCGCGGCGGCGATTGTCATCGTTGCTTGCAGGCATGTCAAAGCAGTGGACGCGACGCCGGAAGGAAACAGGCCCGGTTTTTTGACCTCCGACTGAAGTGGGTGGATATCGTTTCATCCAGTGCGCCCGGCGTGAGCGAACTGCCTCGACCACGCTTTCATCCATGGCCCGAGAAACGCTGCGAACCCGTCCACCGCCGGCGAAGCCGCACGCACGGATGAGCGGTAGAGACAGATCTTCCTCTGCACTTCCGGATCCACCACGCGCTTCATCACGATATCGAAAGCCGACGCGAGCGCTCCGACGTAAGCCGGCGCGAGTGTCGCGGCCAGCCCTTGCGCGGCGATGCCGAGGGCGGTCGAAATATTGTCGACTACATCGATGGGCGTAACGCGTTCGCCTTCCGGTGTGCTGAGCCGCATCTGGCTAACGCTGTGCTCGTGATCGCGCCCGGCGGCGACGAGCGGCATTGTCATCAGGTCTCGCCAGCGCAGCACCTTCTTGCGCGCCAGCGCATGATCTTTCGCGCACCACAGCACCCATAAGCTATCGAACAGCGCCTCGCGCACGACGCCGGTATCGACGATGCGATCCGGTCCGATCGCGAGATCGACGTCGCCAGCCGACACGGACGATACCAGCGCGTCCACCGGCAAGTCCCGCACCCTCACGACGACCTTCGGACGCTTGTCCCGATACTCGCGGATGGCAGCAGGCAATGCGGTGCTGGCCAGCACCAGCGGCGCGCCGATCCGCACCACGCCCGCGGCGCGATTGCGCACGTCGTCCGCCGCGCTTTCCGCTTCCCTCACATGCCGCAGGATGGTTTCGGCCGACGCCAGGAAGTCTCTGCCGGCTGTCGACAGATTGACCTGCCGCGTCGTGCGATCGAACAGACGAAACGACAGGATATTTTCGAGTTCCGCGATGAGCTGGCTAACCGCCTGCGGCGTCATGCCCAGACGCTGCGCGGCGCCCGCAAAGCTATGAAGCTCGGCGACGCAGACAAACGTCTCGATCTGACGGAAGGTGAATTTGGTCAGCGACATGGCCGCATTATCAAGCTCAGCTTGATGAAAGTCGAGGATTCATTGTTTGTCCGCAGGCGGCGCGCGATCCACACTTCAGGCTCATGAAAACGACGCGGCAGCATCATCCGGTGCGGCCTGGAGACGACATTGCTTGACTCAGACATCCGTCGCGAGCTGGCTCGCGAACTCGACGAGGCGCAACGTACACGCACGCAGTTACGCCATTTCACCCGGCGCTATCCGGACATGTCCATTGACGACAGTTACGGCATTCAACGCGAGTGGATTGCGCTGCAGAAGGCGCAGGGGCGCACGGTGATCGGGCACAAGATCGGCCTTACGTCGCGCGCGATGCAACTCGCCTCGCAGATCACCGAACCCGATTACGGCACGCTCCTCGATCACATGCTGCTGCGTGACGGCAGCGAGGTGGATATCGGCCGCTTCATCGTGCCTCGTTTCGAGGTGGAGTTTGCGTTCGTGCTGGGCCGCGATCTGAAAGGGCCGAACGTCTCGCTGTTCGACGTGCTCAACGCGACCGACTATGTGGTGCCCGCGCTCGAACTCATCGACGCACGCATCGAGCAGTTCGATCGCGATACGCGTGCCCCGCGTCAGATACGCGACACCATTGCCGATAACGCAGCGAACGCGGGCATCGTCATGGGCGGCCGGCCATGCAAGCCGAACGACGTCGACTGGCGTTGGGCGGGCGCATTGCTCTTCAAAAATGCCGTGATCGAAGAAAGCGGCCTAGGCGCGGCCGTGCTGGGGCATCCGGGCAACGGCGTCGCCTGGCTCGCCAACAAGCTCGCGCTCCACGACGAAATGCTGTCGGCGGGCGAGATCGTGCTGAGCGGTTCGTTCACGCGGCCGGTGGCCTGTGCGACCGGCGACACGTTCCACGCGGACTATGGCCCGCTGGGATCCATCTCGGTCAGGTTCGTCTGATGGATCGAACCGCCAACGCGTTCAAGGCAGCGCTGCGCGGCAAGCGCGTTCAGTTCGGGTTGTGGCTCGGGCTTGCCGATCCCTATGCGGCCGAGCTGTGCGCGACAGCGGGTTTCGACTGGCTGCTGATCGACGGAGAGCACGGCCCGAACGATCTGCGCACCATGCTCGGCAGCTTGCAGGCGATCGCACCTTATCCGTCGCATCCGGTGGTGCGGATCCCGCAGGGCGATGCGTCGCTGATCAAGCAAGTGCTCGAAATTGGCGCGACGACTTTGCTGGTGCCGATGGTCGAAAGCGCCGAACAGGCTCGCGAGCTTGTGCGAGCAATGCGCTATCCGCCCGCCGGCATACGAGGCGTGGGGAGCGGGCTTGCGCGTTCGTCGCGCTGGGGCCGCGAACGCGATTACCTTCGCACGGCAAACGAGCGGATGTGCCTGCTGGTGCAGGTGGAAACCGAACGCGGCCTCGCGCGCATCGACGAGATCGCGCAGGTGGACGGCGTCGATGGCGTGTTCATCGGACCCGCGGATCTCGCGGCTTCGCTCGGACATCTCGGCGATGCCGGCCATCCTGACGTCCAGAAGGCGATCGCGTATGCGTTCGAACGCATAGCTGCCGCGCAGAAGGCATCGGGCATCCTGGCGACCGAAGCGTCGCTCGCCGACTCGTACGTGTCGATGGGCGCCCGCTTCGTCGCTGTCGGCGTCGACGCAACGATGCTCGCCCAAGCAGCCCGTACCCTGATGGCGCGCTTCAGGCCCGACGACGAATATGCGTCGGAGCACGCGGGATATTGACTTCATCGAAGGATCGAACATGAGTACTTCACAGATCGAGGTAGCGGGCGTATCGATTTCACCCGATCACTACATCGATGGCCGCCGCGTCGGGTCGCCGGAAACGTTCGAATTGCGCAGCCCCATCGATCAGCGTGTGCTGGGTGTCGTCAGCGAAGGACTCGAAGCGCATGTCGAAGCGGCCATCGAGAGCGCGGGCGCCGCGTTTCCCGCATGGTCGTTGCTGAGTGCAGCCGAGCGCAAGGTTTATCTCGACCGGTTTGCCGACGAGGTCGGCAAGCGCGCGGACGACTTCTGCCGCGTGGAAAGCACCGACGCCGGTCTCTTGCTTTCGCGCATGCGCCATGGCGTCGTGCCGCGCGCCATGCTCAACATCCGCTGGTTTGCCAACCATGCGCTGGATCTGCAAAACCGGCCGATCGAGACAGAGCAGGCGCATCATCGCGTTCGCCACGATCCGGCGGGCGTCGTGGTGATCGTCACGCCGTGGAATTCGCCGCTGCTGCTGTCCACGTGGAAGCTCGGTCCCGCGCTCGCGGCGGGCAATACGTGCATTCTCAAACCGCCCGAATGGGCGCCGCTCACCTGTTCGCTGCTGGCCGACGCCGCACAGGCCGCAGGCCTTCCGCCGGGCGTGCTCAACATCGTCCAGGGCACGGGCAGCCGCACGGGCGCGAAGCTTGTCGGCGATCCGCGCATCGCACGTGTGTCGTTCACGGGGAGCGTGCCGACCGCCCGGCGGATCGCACAAGCGGCGGGAGCCAATCTCGTGCCGTGCAGTCTCGAGCTGGGCGGCAAAAGTCCCTTCATTGTGCTCGACGACGCGGACCTCGACGGCGCGGCCGCAACCGGAGCACTGATGTATCGCAACGCCGGGCAGGTTTGCCTCGCCGGGACGCGCTTTCTCGTACATGAACGCGTCGCGGATGCATTCGTCGAGAAGATGCGTGCCCATGTCGAACGCCTCGTCATCGGCGATCCGCGCGAGGAGGCGACGGAGGTCGGTCCGATCATCCATCCGCGGCAACTGGAACGCGTCGAAGGCTTCGTGCAGCGTGCCGTCGAGACGGGCGCACACGTCTTGTGGGGCGGCGGCCGCCATGCGTTCGGCGCTCAGTATTTTCAGCCTACGATGCTGACGAACGTCGGCCAGCACGACGAGATCGTGCAGAACGAGGTGTTCGGTCCCGTGCTGACGCTTCAGACCTTCGATGACGACAACAGCGCGGTCGCGCTCGCAAACGGCACGGACTACGGGCTCGGCGGCGTGTGCTACGGCGAGACCGAGCATGCGATCGCCGTTGCGGACCGTGTCCGCACGGGCTTCATTTGGATCAATAGCTTCGGCGTGCGAGATCTGGAAGCGCCTTTCGGGGGTATCAAACGAAGCGGTATCGGCCGCGAAGGCGGGGACTGGAGCTTCGAATTCTTCTGCGACGTTAAAGATGTCGTCGTACCCAAGAAGCCGTTTCGCGCGAGCTTCAGCCACCGCTAAGGAGAAGAACATGGGCCGTATCGTCGGGGCCGCTATCGTTTCGCATCATCCCGGGTTGATGCAATGCGAAGAGTTTCGTCGCGCAATGGGGGCAGGGGAAGATTCCGACCTCATCGCAGGTTATGCGCGTCTGCGCAAAAAGATCGACGCGGTCAAGCCGCACGCCATCATCGTTTTCGACAGCCACTGGTTCACGACGGGCTACCACCTCGTCGATGGTGCCGCGCGCTACAAGGGTATCTATGTGTCCGACGAGATGCCGTGGTATCTGCATGGCGTGCATTTCGACTATCGGGGCCACCCGCAACTCGCGCAAGCGATCGAAGCGGTTTCGCGCGAGCAGGGCGGCTATAACCGGGTGATCGATCATCCGCTGCTCGAGCGTCACTACGCGACGGTCAACCTCATCAAGCACTTGAATCTCGAACACAACGATACGCCAGTGGTATCGGTGAGTTCGTGTCAAAACTGCGAGTGGCCGCATTTTTTGAAGTCGGGTGAAGCGATCGGCGAAGCGATTCGCCGCAGCGATCTCGACGTGGTGCTGCTGGCGTCAGGTGCATTGAGCCATAAGTTCAACGGAATCGACTGGAAACCGAATCATCCTCGGATCTTTCACGAGAGCAACGTGTCGTCGCCGGAAAACATCGAAAGCGACAAGGGCGCGCTCGAACTCATGGCGGGCGGGCGTCACGATCGGATCCTCGACCGATGGCAAGAGGAGTATCGCCTCAAGCCGTGGGAAGCCTTCGGCGCTCACTATCTCCAGATGCTGGGTGCAATGGGCGGCCGCGAATGCCAGGTGAAAGGCGAAGCACTGTCTGCCTACGAGAACGCGCGCGGAACGGGAAACATCCACATGTGGTTCGGTTCCAACCCCGATCCGCGATAAGGGAGCAACGACATGCCATTCGAATTTCCGTTCGACACCTTACCTGCCGTGCTCAGCGGACCGCGCGTCGAACGTCGAAGCGTGCTCGTCGGCGGCAGCGCGTTTTGGGGCACCGTTATCGAAGACGGGCCGCAGCGCGGCAACCTGAAACTAGACGACGGCCGCGTGCTGGACGACGTGGATGCGCGCGCTTACCTGCCGCCGGTCGATCCGGGGAAGATCATCGCGGTTCACATCAGCTATAGCTCGCGCAGCTTCGAGACACGCAACAAAGCGCGGCCGACCGAGACGCCGACGTACTTCACCAAGCCCAGCACATCGCTTAACGGACACAATGGCGAGATCCTAAAGCCAGCGGACTGCAAGTACTTGAACTACGAGGGCGAGTACGCGGTCGTGATCGGCCGTACTTGCCGGAACGTGACGCCCGACGAAGCATGGGATTACATCGAGGGTTTCTGTCCGGCGCTCGACATGGGCTTGCAGGACTTCCGCGATACCGATCAGGGCAGCATGTTGCGCGTCAAAGGCGCCGATACGCTGCTTCCGATCGGGCCGGGCATCGTGCGCGGCGTGAATATTTTCGAGCAGACCTTGCGGACCTATGTGAACGGCCGCGTTGTGCAGGAAGCGCATATCGGCGAGGAGACGATCTGGGGCCCACACTACGTGATTGCCGACCTCGCGCGGCACATTACGCTGTTGCAGGGCGACGTCATCCTCATGGGAACGCCGTGTCATTCGCGCAGCATCGATCCGGGGCAGGTGGTCGAGTGCGAGATAACCGGCCTCGGCAAGGTGCGCGGCACGGTCGTGGCGGTTGATGCGCCGCGCGCCTCGGCGCTCGGTGTCGGCCATGCGCCGACCGACTCGGCTGAAGTACGCCGCGTGGCGCTTGGCTTCGACGAACGTGTGCCCGAATACCTGAAACGCAATCTGAGCGACAGCAAAGCGTCGTGAATGTCAGGCGCCCAACCGGCTCGCAATGGCCTTTGTCGGGCCATGCCCGGTCAATCGACAGGGCTATGGGAATCGGTGAAAATACACCGATCCAACAAGAAAGACACAGAAATGATTCCCGCTCGCGGCAAATTGTTCCTAGGCGGCGCGGCCGTTTGGCTCGGCATGCTATTCCTGCTCGGAGCGCTTTCGCGCGATGCGTATACGACGTGGGCCATGACGCTCTGGGTAAAGATTCCATGCGCATTACTCGCTGGGGGCGCCTGTCTATGGTTGCTCCGCGACCAGCGCCCGCCGCTCGCGAATCCATTGCGTCACTGGGTAGGGTGTTTCGTATTCGGAGCAACGACCTTCGGCATGATGGTGGCGTTCGCGTTTGACACACTGGTGCGATTTACGGCGAGTCAACCGCATGTTGGACAGGCCGGCTACACGATAACTTCGGGGTCGAAGAGCTGCCGGTATCGTGTGTCGTTCGACGACCGGTTCTACAGGAGCAGATCGATTTCTGCGGGCCGCGTTGGCAGATTCCGAAAACACCCACAACGGGTGTCCTGCACATTACCGAAAGAAGTGGACGATTCGGCGTGGTACTCGTGCAGGTCACCAGCGGCAACTAGCGGCTAGCCGGACCTTAGCTCACGACGTTCGCTTACCGGCTTTTCTGCTCTGGGTCCGCATGGGTCTGCCACGTGATTGAGCGCGGATCGGCGATAGTGTTGTCGCCTTGAGAAAAGCGCCCGTACTGCGGTGCGATGTTCGGGTCGTCTTCCCAAGTCGCTTGCTGCGTGAACGTACCGGCCTTTCGGTTAAATTTCAGGTAATGATGGGCCGTCTTTCCGCCCCAGTCCGACGATGGCAGCGAAATATACTGGACTGCGTATTCATCGTCCGTTAGATGCCCACGCACAACATAGACGCCGTAATGCTCTTCGCCCGGCGAAATAATCTTATAGACACCGTTGTCGTAGTAATACAACGTCGCGTCGGGAAAAGGCTTTTTTTCGTACATCTTTTCGTAAAACAACTTCTGTTCGATAGTCGGCTTACCGAACTGCACCGTGATCGACGGTGGGGGCGAAGCCGCGCTTTCCGCTGCGCCAGCCGGCATCATAGCGAGCATCGTGGGGAACAACAGTATCTTCTTCAGCATCATGAAAGTATTCCAGGTGGAAAGAGATCTCGTCGGGTACTGTCTATTCCGGCAACGATGGTTTGGTGGACGTTGATAGCCTGATCATTTGATGTTGCGGGACGTTATGCAAAACAGCTTTCGATAATATCCGCCAAATCGTTTTGGGTCGGCAGATTATATCTGCTTCTCATTATTCAGTCGGGTATCCGTGCATCGATTGGCGTGGAATTGTCCGGGATCCACGAACAGCAACGTCGCGCGACGCGATGCCGAGGGCGTAAAGCATGGACGCGGCACCAGCAGATCGCCGGAGCGGACCTCGGCGAAATCAAATTCCATGGGCTTGTCTGGCCGCTAGAACGATCTCCACTGCGGCAGTATGTCCTTTCGCCCGAGCCAAATCCAATCCGGTCATGCCCTTTGACGTCTGAGCGTCCAACAGGGATGCTATTTGCTGTCGACTTAGCCCGAGTTGCGGCAGGCTCTCGAGCAACGCTTGAACTGTGCCCGCGTGCCCCCCGTTCATCGCAGCGATAAACGGCGTCCGGCCGGTTGAAAGCGGCGCGCCGAGCAGCGCCGCGGCGTCGTTTCCCTGAATGCCGAGTGCCGGCAACCGGGCGAGCCATGTCTCGATGACATCGGCATTGCCGAATTGAAACGCCAGATAATGCGCGGTCGCCCCGTTGGGAAGGGCAATGCCGAGCAGCGCTGCGGCGTCGCTGCCGCGTACGCCGATGGTTTGCAATCCGTCCATCCAAGCCGCCACGGCATGTACGTGGTTGCACTGCATGGCTGTCATCAATCCGGTGACGCCATCGCGGCGGCGGGCGCTGAGCAGAGGCCACGCCTGCACGCCGATCAAGTCGAGCGCCGGCAAGGCGGACATGAAGGCATGTAGTGCATCGGCATGGTTGTCCTGCATGGCAAGAGCGAAGCCAGGCGCCCCCGACTTCTTGTTTCTGCAGCCTAGTAACACCTCGATCGCGTCGATACCCTTGATATCCGCGCCTTCGAGCAGCTCGATCGCTACGCGTACTGTCGCGGGCTGCCCCGTCGCCAGTGCATGGGTTGCGATTTGAGAGAGTGCGGGAAAGTCCGCGATCGACGGCGCATAGGCCAACGCTGGCCGTGAAGTCGCGAGATTCTGATCGATCGCCGTGCAACAAAGGCTGGCGTGATCGCCGAAATACTCGAGGCCGAAACATTCCGCGAGCGAGCGTTCACGCAGTTGTTCCGGTGCTGCCGCTTCGAAGCGCAGTTGAGCGCCGGTTCGATTCGGGTCATAGCATGTGACGCAAATTCGCTGGCTGCCGTCGGCGTCGGTTTTTCGCTGCATCCGAACCGCCATGGCGTGCTCTATCGTCAGCACGAGTGCCGTGGTTGCCGTGAGGCCACTCGCTTGCAAGTTCGTGGCAGTATCCGCTAGCCAATGTCCGAACTGGGCATTGCCTACGCATTGTTTGTATGCCTCGTCGGTATGCAACGCATTCGTGTAGCGCTGCTCGGCGCGATCGCGTGAAGTTTGGGGGGCGCTGAAGTAGCGTCGAATGGATTCCGCCGACTGAGCCACTTCGAGAAAATCCGGATCTTCGATCCAACTCATGCTGAAATGCCGGCAGGTCACGCTTTGCGGCGCCGCGTTTGTCGCCTGTGGCATCGCGGTCGGATTGAAATTGATGTTCGGGTTTCGCTTATGCGAGTAGTAAGGTTTTTCCTTCGTTTGTCCCGCTCGCGGCGGTCGACCTTCCGGCAGGCCCGATAGCAAACCCTGGCGCGGCGGGCGCGTTGACGGCCTTTCGGGTAGGGCCGTCCTTGTACTTGTATCGCTGGATCGCAACGCGGAGGAACTGGACGATGACAAAGAGAGCTTTTTTAGCCTTTTCCACATGCTTGTCGGCTCGCGGGTGCGCCGCAAGACTCGGATGTAAACGTGAACGTATTGCATCAGCCCGACGCTTGAAGCTGAGGCTTAATCGACGAACTTTTAGCGCGATGACCGAACGGATCGAAAGATGCTGTCGGTTTTCTTCGCTCGGGCTCGCGCATCCGCCGCTACTCCAAAGGCTGCAAATCCTGAAGCATCGTCGGCACCCGTTCGTAACTCGGCATACGCCAAGTCGATAAGGTTTTGCGGAGCTGTTGACTGTGCTGGGCGATGCCCGACCAAAAAGACCGGCCGTCGGATGACCGCAGTGCTTCAAGAAGCGACGAAGGGACCGCGATCTGGCAACTGACCGCAATGGGTCGTCTTATGCCATGTGTGCCGCGCGCAGCCAGAAGCCACGATCGCGTTCGGTCGTCGGGCGCTGAACGATCCATTTCGGCCAACCGGCTTTCCCGAAAGCAGCGATTGGCCCTTGGCTTATCGATGTTGGGTAGCGACCTTGATCCCAAGCGTTATAAAGATTGTGCCTACGATTTTTCCTTGCCAACGGCCTAGCCAAGACAGATGCCTCATGACTCGACCCAATGGGCGGATCGAAAGCGCGATGAGCGACGTGTACAACGAACTCAATGCGACAAAAATCAGTCCCAGAATGGCAAACTGAAAAAAAATCGTGCCTCGTTCGGGGTGCACGAATTGAGGCATGAAGGCGAGGAAGAATAGTGCGGTCTTAGGATTGAGGACCTCAGCCGGCACGGCCTGCAAAAAGGCTCTTGCCGGCGTTATGGCAGACACCTTCGGCAATGACGGATTGCCCTGCTTCGCACGGATGGCGCGAATACCAAGATAAATCAAGTAAGCCGCCCCAATGAACTTCACAGCGTTGAACGCGAGTGCGGAAGTCATCAGTACCGCCGACAAGCCTACTGCCGCAAAGATGGTGTGCACGAAGTCACCGGCTGCGATGCCGAGGCCTGTCATGACCCCGGTTTTACGGCCGGACTGGACGGTACGGCTCAGTACGAGAAGCACCGCAGGGCCTGGAATGAGAAACAGCCCCAAAACAACCGCAACAAATGTGCTCAGCGTGGAAAGATCAAACATTCCAGTTCCTGATGTAAGTTGTTAGGCAGGGCGATTATCGGCGATGTGGGTCTAAATGTCGAATGACGCATTTTTGCCGACAACTGCGTCTCCACGCGTCGGTAGCTCCCTTTGCCGGGTTTAGGCGTCCATAAGGCTGCAAGCACTTCGCCTGAGCACGCCGCCAGGCCGAAGCTTTGGAATTTTAACGATTTACGATCCGACCCTCAGACGCACCCTACTACACTGGATCAGCCTGGCCAGGTCTACTAGAGTCGGGTGCCGGATGCGTCCCCACACAAAAGCTAGACGGCTGTGCGAATTTCACCAAGCCGACGAATGCGTTGGACCCGATGTTCGAGGGGTCCGGTCAGTCGAACGCGGCTCGTCGCAGGGTAACGCGGCAGTCGCTCGCGCGCGACCGCCGGCAACGGCCGATGTGCGAGCGCAAAGCCGCGTCGTATCCGGTGCGGCTTTGCTCGCTCGCCCGGGCCTTAACGTCTCATCAATCCCATAACTAGCATGACGACGAAGACGATCAGGAAGATGAAGAAGAGGATTTTGGCGATGCTCGCTGCGCCGGCGGCGATTCCGCCGAAGCCGAACGCCGCGGCAACGATAGCGATGATGAAAAATATCAGAGCGTAGTACAGCATGATGCTTCCTCCGTTCCGGTTCCATTTGATTGGGTGTACTTGATCGTGAGCAAGCCCTGTTCCCCCTCTCTATTCGGCCGTTTCAAACCGTTGAGACACAGGCATAATGCCGTGAGTGCAGCGCCCACAATCGGGGTCGCAGCAAAAACGATTTTTCCCCGTTTTATCAGACCTAATCGCGGTTCGAAGGTCTCAAGTTTTGGAAGTCCTGGCAATGAAACCGGCAAGTAATTCCTGGTGGTCGCGCATCGGCCGATACGTGACATTCGGCGTGATCGCGGCGTTGCTTGCCGCAGCGCTGGTGTGGTTTCATTGGCAACAGCGCGAGCGCTCCATTCAAGGCCATCCTTCCTTGACGGGAATAACGAATGAGATGCGAAACGATTCGTCGGCGTGGACGCGCGACGAAAAAGACGCGTCGATCGTGTTGCGCGATATCGAGCGGCATCATGTCGTTGCAATCGGCGCCGGCCGGAACGCCATCCTCGTTTCGACGACGGACGGTAGAAAGTATTTCGTCGCAGACCAAGACGCTGCCTTCGCGAGAGCCTTGATGCCCACGATCATGAAAGCGGCGAGCGACTCGTCGTTTCAGCTGATCATGCTGCCGGATGTCGACGTCAATGTCGGCGCGATGCGCTGGTCCGAAGTCGTGGACAGAACGCGTGATGCGTTGACGCTTCTATTCCCGGTTCTCATGATGGCCGGTCTTCTATGGTTCATGCGCCGCGAGATGAAAGGCGGTGCGAGCCTGCTTCAGCGATCGCCCGAATTGAGCTTCGACGACGTGATCGGTGCCGGCGAAGCCAAGGCCGCCCTCGCCGACGTCAAGGCCTGGCTGACCGATCCGATGCAGTTCACCGGCATGGGGGTGCGCGCGCCCGGCGGCGTGCTGATGACGGGCGGGCCCGGTGTCGGCAAGACGCGCCTCGCACAAGCGCTTGCCGGGGAATGCGGGGCGAATTTCATCGCTATTACCGGGAGCTACTTCAGTGCGAAGTACTACGGTGTGGGTATCCAGAAAGTGAAGCACCTGTTCGAGCTCGCCCGCAAGAACGCGCCGACCGTCATCTTCATCGACGAAGCCGATGGTCTCGGCAAGCGCACGGATGCCGGCGCGGGTCCCGTCGAAGCGGAGAGCAATCGCATCATCAATCAGTTGCTTGCGGAGATGGACGGCTTCGAATCGAACGCGGGCGTGATCGTGGTCGCAGCGACGAACCACCCGGACAATCTCGATGAAGCGCTGCGTCGGCCGGGCCGTTTCGATCGCACGGTGCAGGTTCGCCTGCCAGATCTTCACGATCGCGTGCATATCCTGCGCTTTTACGCCACGAAGCTGAAATCGAAGGCGGACGATCTGGATTTCGAGCAGCTCGCGCGGCTGACGACGGGTTTGTCGCCCGCGGCGCTCTCGACGATCGTCAATCAGGCGGGGCTGATTGCGCGAAAGCGCGGCGACGACAAAGTTGGGTCGACGCATTTCGTCGAGGCAATCAAAATTGCGCGCATCGGCGACGTGAACGGTGCCGAACGCGCGCTGTCGGACGACGAGCGTACGCGTATCGCGGTTCACGAAGCGGGCCACGGCCTCGTGGCTGCATTGCTCGGCACGGGCGTGCTCGAGGAGATTACGATCATGCCGAGAGGCGGCGCACTCGGCGTGGCGCTGGTCACCAAGCGCCAGGACAAGCATCTCTACCGCGAAACGGAAATGCGTAACGAGATCCAGGTGCTTCTCGGCGGGCGTAACGCGGAATTGCTGGTTCTCTCGGAGGCATCGAGCGGTGCCGCGCAGGATCTGCAGGAGGCATCGCGGATCAGCCTCGACATGGTTTCGAAGTACGGATTCAACGTCGACGGCAATCTGTTCAGCCTTGCCGCGCTCCCGCAGCAATATGCCGGTTTGCAACTGAAGAGTGCGATCGAGCACGCGAATACCTTGCTGAAGGAATTGAACGACGAGTGCTACTCACTGCTTCGCGCGAACGAACCGGTGCTCCGTGCGATCGCGGACCAGTTACTCGAACGGGAGACGGTGGCAGGGGAAGCCGTCTATCGCCTGATCGAAGACCACGCGGCAGCCGTGAAGAGAACGCAGCGGGTATTGACGGCGTAGCGCTGGGTGGGGCGTCGCCGGTCAACGCACAGCCCTCACCAATGAGACCCTTGATCGGGAAATGACAGCCGAGGATATGTTCCCACCCGCGCTGCGGGTGCACGCGAAGTTCGACTACAGCAAGAATTTCGAGCGAATGCACGCTGCGCCGAACAGCGGCTTCAAAAGGATTCTATGACATGGTCGGCGTGATTTTCCCGACTGTGGGCTCCACGGCTCGTTCGATACCCCATTCGCACCGAGGCATACGGCGGGCAAACCGCCAAATCTAAATTCACGATAAGCAAGTGCCAATTTGCTGGTAGTCGGCAGCGCTCGGTGCTGGTCCAATTGGAGCTAGGGACCCGTTCGTGCGTCAGGGACAAGTGGTGCGTTTCGCGCTAGCGCGAGACGAATCTCGTATTGGAATCTCGCATCGAACGGGCATTGTCATTCGTCGTATGCCGATGCTCATGCCGACTAGCGATTTTCTATCCTCCCGCGGCCGTTTGCCCCAGCCGCCGAACCCTTCCCGCGTGCAGCGAATCGTCGATGACGCCGCCGCGCTCGCCGCCGCTCGCACGCTTGCCGCGACGTTCGCCGAAGGCGCGGCCCGGCGCGATCGCGAACGCGCCCTGCCTTGGGACGAGCTGGACCAATGGTCCGAAAGCGGCGTTGGCGCCGTGACGGTGCCGCGCGAATACGGCGGCGCCGACGTATCGCTCGAGACGCTCGCTGAAGTCTTTGTGATGCTCTGCGAGGCCGATCCAGCCCTCGGTCAGATTCCGCAGAATCATTTCGGCGTTCTGGGGCTATTGCGCGAAGCAGGAACGCCCGCGCAAAAGGAACGTTTTTACGCGGAAGTGCTCGCGGGTACAAGGTTGGGCAACGCGGGGCCCGAGCGCCGCTCGCCCCAAGCGGCGACCATTTTGCACGGCACGACTCGCTTGTCGTCGACCCCCAACGGCTTGCGATTGTCGGGCCGCCGCTTTTATTCGACGGGGGCGCTGTTCGCACACCGTGTGCCGACGCGCGCGGTGGACGAGGAAGGCCGCTCGGTGCAGGTTTGGGTCCCGCGCGACGCACCGGGGCTGACGGTCATCGACGATTGGAATTCGTTTGGCCAACGAACGACGGCGAGCGGAACGGTCGTGTTCAACGATGTATCGGTGGATCCCGACGACGTGGTGGCGCTATGGCCGCTCGCCGAGCGCCCCGGGTTGTACGGGCCCACTTCTCAACTGATTCAGGCGGCCATCGATCAAGGCATCGCGCAGGCCGCAGTCGCGGATGCGCTGGCGTTCGTGCGCACACAGGCGAGGCCGTGGCTCGATTCCGGTGTGGAGCGGGCAAGCGACGATCCATACGTGATTGCCGATGTGGGGCGGCTCCAGATCGATTTGCACGCCGCGCACGAAGTGCTTCTGGAGGCCGCTCGCACGCTCGATGCTATCGCATCCGCGCCGCTCGATGCGCAGGCCAGCGCGAAGGCGTCGGTGGCCGTGGCCGAAGCCAAGGTATTGACGACCCGAATCGCTCTTGAGGCCAGCGAGAAGCTGTTCGAACTCGCGGGCTCTTCGGCCACACGCGCGGCTCACAATCTGGATCGTCATTGGCGTAACGCGCGGACGCACACGCTGCACGACCCGCTACGGTGGAAGCTTCATCTCGTCGGCAACTATCGCCTCAATCATGTGCTGCCGGCGCGGCACTCGTGGAATTGAGGGCGCTTTTGTCTATTGAACCGCATTGGAACCGCATTGGAACCGAATCATGACGTTTGAATTCCCGGCGGTGCGCGAGGCGCTCGTCGCACCCTTGGCGGCGGCTCGGTCGCCAGTCGGATCGCTTCAGCCTGTCGAACCCGACCGCATCCGCGACGATGCGCACGCAATCGAAATCGCTAACCGGCTGGCGGCGCAGTTGGCGCCCGATGCGGCGGTGCGCGATCGAGAGCGGCGTTTGCCGTGGGACGAACTCGACGCGTTCGTCGCTACCGGCTTGTGGGCGATGACGGTGCCCCGAGCGTTCGGCGGGCCGGGTGTGGCAGCAGGTACGCTCGCTGAGGTGGTGGCGACAATCTCCGCCGCCGACGGCTCGCTCGGCCAGATCCCGCAGAATCATTTCTATGCGCTGGAAGTACTGCGCGTAGGCGGGAGCGCCGCACAGCAGCGCTTCTTTTACGACCGTGTGCTAGCGGGCGAACGTTTCGGCAACGCGCTCGCCGAAATCGGCCACAAGGACTTCAAACGCCGCACGCGATTGAACCGCGACCGCGACGGCTGGTATATCGACGGCCGCAAGTTCTACTGCACGGGGGCGCTATACGCGCACTGGATTCCCACGCTGGTGGTCGCCGAGGAGGCCGGGCGCGATGTCACGTACCTTGCGTTCGTCCCGCGCGAGGCACGCGGCGTCACGGTGATCGACGACTGGGACGGCTTCGGTCAACGTGTTACCGGCAGCGGCTCGGTGCAGTTCGAGCACGTGAGCGTCGAGCCGGAGTGGGTCGTCCCGTTTGCGGCTTCGTTCGACCGCCCGACGACGATCGGGCCTGTCGCGCAGATCATGCACGCCGCCATCGATCTGGGCCAAGCGCGAGGCGCATTCGCCGCGGCTCTGGAATTCGTACGCGAGCAGGCGCGCCCGTGGATCGACGCCAACGTCGCGCGTGCGGCCGACGATCCCTTGACGATCGCTCAGTTCGGCGATCTGTCGGCGCGCCTGCGAGGCGCCGAGGCGTTGCTTCGACGCGCGGGCCGCTATGTCGATGCAGCGCAAGCGGCGCCCGACGCGCAATCCGTGGCGCAGGCCTCGATTGCCGTGGCCGAAGCGCGTGCGGCGACGACTGTCATTTCGCTCGATGCCGGTTCTCGTCTGTTCGAGCTGGCGGGCACTGCGGCGACACTTGACGATCGCGGGCTCGATCGGTTCTGGCGCAACGCGCGAACGCACACGCTGCACGATCCGGTGCGCTGGAAGTATCACGCCATCGGCAACTTCTATCTGAACGGCAAGTTGCCGCCTCGCCACGGGGCACTGTGATGGCGCAAATACAATCGCGCAAGCGCATTGCGCTGAACGCATTCAATATGAACTGCGTCGGTCATATCAACCATGGCCTATGGACGCACCCGCGCGATCGCTCGTCCGACTATCGCTCGCTTTCCTACTGGACCGATCTTGCGCGCACGCTCGAGCGCGGCCTATTCGATGGGCTTTTTCTGGCCGATATCGTTGGCGTCTATGACGTCTACCAACGCAGTGTCGACGTGACGGTGCGCGAATCGATTCAGTTGCCCGTCAACGACCCTACGTTGCTCGTGCCGGCGATGGCGGCCGTCACCCGTCATCTCGGCTTCGGCGTGACGGTCAACCTCACCTATGAAGAGCCGTACCTGCTCGCGCGGCGATTTTCCACGCTCGATCACCTGACGCAAGGCCGCATCGGATGGAACATCGTGACGGGCTACCTCGATAGCGCGGCCCGAGCGATGGGACGTGCGGCGCAATTGCCGCACGACGAGCGATACGACCGGGCCGACGAATATCTCGATGTGCTTTACCAACTGTGGGAGGGAAGCTGGAAAGACGATGCGGTGCGGCGAGACAAGGCCGCAAGGATCTACGCGGATCCTCTCAAGGTGCGCCGTGTGCAGCACGCGGGCCGCTACTACACCGTGGATGGATATCACCTTGCCGAGCCCTCGCCGCAACGAACGCCGGTGTTGTTTCAGGCCGGTAGTTCGGGACGTGGACAACGCTTCGCGGCGCGTCACGCCGAATGCGTGTTCATCTCGCCGCCGAATCGGGAAGTGGGGCGCGAGACGGTGCGCGCGTTGCGGGCGCAACTCGTGAAAGCGGGACGTCATCCCAACGATGTCAGGGTATTCGTCGGCGCCGCAGTGGTGCCCGGCGCGACGCAGGCCGAGGCGCGCGAGAAGCATGCCGATTATCTGCACTACGCGAGCCGCGAGGCGGGCTTGGCGCATTTCGCCGCGAGCACCGGCATCGACTATGGGCAATACGGTCTCGACGAGAGCGTCGATTATCGGCCCGGAAACGCTATCGAATCCGCCGCACGTACCGCGCAATCGAACGGATGGACGCGTCGCACGCTGCTGAACCTGTTCGAGCTAGGGGGCCGGTATCCCGCGATCGTCGGCAGCCCCGATCAGGTCGCCGATGAACTGCAGCGGTGGGTGGACGAAGCGGATGTCGATGGCTTCAACCTGAGCCGCACCGTCGTACCGGAGAGCTATGAGGACTTCGTCGATCTCGTGGTGCCCGAACTGCAGAACCGCGGGATGTACAAGACCGCGTATGAGGACGGCACGTTAAGACACAAGCTGTTCGGCGAGGGCGATCGGCTGCCGACGCGTCACGCGGGCGCCTCGTTTCGTTGGGCGGAATCGACGCCGGGCCGAGTGGACCGCTCAAGCGTTGCGGAGGCTGCCGACATTCAGCGCAACTGACGCCATCCGCACCGTCGGTCTCCTTCAGCACCACCTCTATAGGGGAATTCTTCCATGACTTCAGTAATCGAAAACGATGCGCCTATCCTGTCGCGAGGCGCGGACTATGAGCAGGTCGCTTCACGCTTTCGCCCGATCTTCGAGCGCATCGCCGAAGGTACCCTGGAGCGGGAGCGCACGCGCACGCTTCCGCATGAGCCGATTTCGTGGCTCAAGCAAGCCGGTTTCGGCGCGGTTCGCGTGCCGGTCGAGTACGGCGGAGCCGGCCTGTCGCTGTCCCAGCTCGTGCAATTGCTGATCGAACTCGGTGAAGCCGATTCCGCGCTGCCGCAGGCGTTGCGGGGGCACTTCGCCTTTGTCGAAGATCGGCTCAACGCGCCCAATAGCAAGGGCCGCGAAACCTGGTTTCGCCGCTTCGTAGACGGTGAAATCTTCGGCAATGCCTGGACCGAAGTGGGGGATGTCGCGATTGGCGATGTGATCACGCGCGTGTCTCATGATGGCGGCCGGTGGGTCGTCAACGGCAAGAAGTTCTATACGACGGGCAGCATCTTCGCCGATTGGATCGACGTTTACGCACGCCGCGACCCCGATGGCGCGGATGTCATCGCGGCCGTCCGCACCCGCCAGAGCGGCGTGACGACGACCGACGACTGGGATGGGTTCGGGCAGCGCACCACGGGCAGCGGCACGACCGTGTTCGAAGGTGCACACGTCGACGAGGAAAACATCATCGATTTCTCGACGCGCTTCAAATACCAGACGGCGTTCTACCAACTGGTCTTGCTGGCCACGATGACGGGTGCGGGGCGCGCCGCGCTGCGGGACATCTCGCGCGAAGTACGCGAACGCAGGCGTATCTACAGTCATGGCAACGCCTCGTCGGCGGCGCAGGACGCGCAGGTTCAGCAAGTGGTGGGGCAGGTCGGGGCGCGCGTGTTCGCGGCCGAAGCGGCAGCCGTACGCGCCGCACACGCTTCGCAATGGGCTTACGAAGCGCGCTTTAGCGGCGACGAAGAGCAAGAGCGCGAGGCGAATATCGCGGCGGAACTCGATTCGGCCAGAGGGCAAATTGCCGTGGCTGCGCTGGTCCTGCAGGCGACGACCGACCTTTTCAACGCACTGGGTGCCTCGGGTACGAGCGAATCGAGAGCGCTCGACCGTCATTGGCGCAATGTCCGTACCGTCGCCTCGCATAACCCGATCATCTACAAAGAACGCATCCTCGGCGCGTGGGAAATCAATCGCACGGAGCCGCCTTACGTATGGCAGATCGGCAACGGCAAGGCATCGTCGTAGCACATAGCAGCATTCCCGCTTTGAATATGAAAACAAAGCGGTTCCCTATCCCGCCGATATGCTGAAAATGTACCTGTAGCGATCTTTGATCAAGCCTTGTATCCACAATTCGAGCGCATGGGAAAACACATTATGGCTAGGAAATTGAACGTCGTTGCAGTGTCGGGTGGCTTGCAACGTCCCTCGAAAACCCTCGTGCTGACCCAGGCCATATTGAATGCGCTGGGCAACGCGCTGCCAATCGAAGCGCAATTGATCGAACTCGGCGAAATCGGTCCTCGTCTTGCAGGCGCGGTGCATCGCAGCCAGCTTCCCGAGGATATCGAAGCGCAGGTGCGTCGTATCGAATCGGCCGATTTGCTCATCGTCGCGAGCCCCGTTTTCCGCGGATCGTACACCGGCCTCTTCAAGCACCTGTTCGACTTCGTCCATCACGAGGCCCTAATCGACGTGCCCGTGCTGCTTGCAGCGACGGGCGGTAGCAACCGGCATGCGCTTGTCATCGATCATCAATTGCGCCCGCTCTTCAGTTTCTTCCAGTCCCGCACGCTGCCGATCGGCGTCTATGCGTCGGAGGTCGATTTCAACGGCTACGAGATCGGCAGCGATGCGCTGCGCGAGCGTATCGAGCTGGCCGTGTTGCGTGCGTTGCCGATTGCACGGGCGGAGCGTTCCGCGGATGCTGCCGCATCCTTAGCGACGCTGGCCGCGTAAGCGTTTCTCTCTCACTCGATCATTCGCCGGATACGCCCATGACCCAGCACACTTCATCCACGGACGCCGTCAAATTCGCCTATTGGGTGCCCAATGTCAGCGGAGGCCTTGTCGTCAGCACAATCGAACAGCGTACGGATTGGAGCCTCGAATACAACGAGCGGCTCGCACAGACGGCCGAGCGCGCGGGGTTCGACTATGCGCTAAGCCAGATCCGCTTCACTGCGGGCTACGGTGCGGAATACCAGCACGAATCGGTTTCGTTCAGTCAGGCGCTGCTGCATGCGACGACCAAATTGAAGGTGCTGGCGGCCATTCTTCCCGGCCCTTGGAACCCGGCCGTGGTCGCCAAACAACTGGCCACGATCGATCACATTTCGGGCGGGCGGGTCGGCATCAACATCGTTAGCGGCTGGTTCAAAGACGAGTTCACGGCGATCGGCGAGCCTTGGTTGGAGCACGACGAGCGTTACCGTCGTTCGAAGGAATTTATCCAAGCGCTCAAGGGGATTTGGACCCAAGACAACTTTACGTTCCGGGGCGACTTCTATCGCTTCAGCAATTACACGCTGAGCCCGAAGCCGCTCCAGCAGCCGCACCCCGAGATCTTTCAGGGCGGAAGCTCGCGCGCCGCGCGCGATAACGCCGCCAGCGTTTCCGACTGGTACTTCACGAACGGAAATACGCCGGAGAACCTCAAAGCGCAGATCGACGATATCAAAGCCAAGGCGGCGAACAATGGCCACCAAGTGCGGATCGGCGTGAATGCATTCATCATCGCGCGCGATACGGAAGAAGAAGCGAAGGCGGTGTTGGCCGATATCATCGAGCATGCCCACGTGGAAGCCGTGCATGCGTTCGGCGACGCCGTGAAGCAGGCCGGCAAGGCGTCGCCGGAGGGAGAGGGTAACTGGGCTAAATCCACGTTCGAAGATCTCGTGCAGTACAACGACGGCTTTCGAACCAACCTGATCGGGACGCCGGAGCAGATCGCGCAGCGCATTGTCGAACTTGAGTCTATCGGCGTCGATCTCGTGCTCGCGGGCTTTTTGCATTTCATCGAGGAAGTCGAGTACTTCGGGAAGAAAGTGCTGCCGCTCGTGCGCGAACTCGAAGCGCGTCAATTGGAACACGCGACGGCCTGATGCGCCGCAAGATCGCTTTGTCGCGGCGTCTCGTGGCGCGGCCCCTCCGACGGATTTACGATGACTACGCTTCCTCCTTCGAGCGGGCAACCGTTGCTGTCGCTCGATCGCATCTCTTTGTCGTTCAACGGCGTACCTGCTGTCAGCGAGATCAGTTTCGACATCGCGGCGGGCCGGATCGGCGCGTTGATCGGCCCCAACGGCGCCGGGAAGAGTTCGCTGCTGAACGTCATTAGCGGCCTATATCGGCCTCAGCATGGGACGCTAACGTTCGATGGCCGTCGATACGGCCACATCACGCCGAGCGCCGCTGCGCACGCGGGCATCGGCCGCACATTCCAGAACATCGCGCTGTTTGCGCGTATGAGCGTACTCGACAACGTCTTGACCGGGCGCAGCCTGCATCGGCGTCGCGGATGGCTCGCGCAGACGCTCGGAACGCCCGCGGCCCGTCGCGACGACGCCACTCAAGTGGCCTACGTGGAAGGCGTGCTCGAAGCGCTGGATTTGGAGCGTTACCGGCGCACGGAAGTGGCCGCGTTGCCCTATGGCATCCGCAAACGCGTGGAGCTGGCGCGAGCGCTGGCTGGCGCGCCGAGGTTGCTGTTGCTGGACGAACCGATGGCGGGCATGAATGCCGAGGAAAAACGCGCCATGTCCGGTTACATCCGCGACGCCAACGCGCAATTCGGCGTGACGGTCTTGTTGATCGAACATGACGTCGGCGTCGTGATGAGCTTGTCCGATCACGTCATCGTGCTCGATTACGGACGCAAGATTGCCGACGGCGAGCCGGCGCAGGTGCGCGCGAATGCTCACGTGCAGGCCGCTTATCTCGGTACAAGGCATTGAGGGCATGCATGATGGCGTTTTTTATCGAGGTACTTCTCGGCGGCCTGCTCGCGGGCGTTATGTACTCGCTGGTCGCGATCGGGTTCGTGCTGATCTTCAAAGCCTCCGGCGTGTTCAATTTTTCGCAAGGGGCGCTCGTGCTGTTCGGCGCGCTGACATACGTGAACCTCGTCGAGCGACACGTCAATGCTTGGCTGGCGTTCGCTATCACACTGATTGTGCTATCGGCCATCGCAGTCGCCATCGGCCAGTGGGTGCTCCGGCCGTTGGCGAACCGCCCGCCGATCGTGCTGTTCATGGCGACGCTCGGGCTTAGTTTGATTCTCGAAGGCTCGGCGCAGTTGATTTGGGGCGCACAAGTGCATGGCCTCGATCTGGGCATCGACGATCGGCCGCTTGCAATCGGCGGCGTGATGATCAGCCTATTCGACCTCTTCGCTGCCGGGTCGGCGGCCGCGCTCGTGGCGGGGCTGTCCGCGATGATCCGATATACGCGCTTTGGCCTGTCGCTGCGGGCCGTTGCCGACGATCCCGTGGCCGCTCTCGCGGTGGGCATTCGATTGCCGCGTGTTTGGGCGTCGGTATGGGCGCTGGCCGGCTTCACGAGCCTCGTCGCGGGGCTGCTGTGGGGTGCGCGGCTTGGCGTGCAGTTCTCGCTGTCGCTCGTCGTGCTGAAAGCGTTGCCGGTGCTGATCATCGGGGGCTTTTCTTCGGTTGGCGGCGCCATCTTCGCCGGCTTGTTGGTCGGCGCCACGGAAAAACTCGCCGAAGTGTACGTCGGCACGGCTATCGGCGGTGGCATCGAAAACTGGATTCCATACGTGCTGGCGATGCTATTCCTGCTGATGCGGCCGTCGGGCCTGTTCGGCGAAACCCCGGTCGAACGAGTGTGAGGCTGCCATGTCGTCGATTCAAATCGAACCGCTATCCGCCCGCCGCGCGCCGCTGAGCAGCGTCTGGGTGCACCGTGCGCCGTGGGTAATCGCCGCCGCGCTGTTGGTCGCGCTTGCGCGCGTTGGCAGCGATTACTGGCTCGGTGCGATTCTCGTGCCGTTCTTGATCCTGTCGTTGGCGGGACTGGGCTTGAATCTCGCGACAGGCTACGCCGGGCAGTTGTCGCTCGGGTCGGCCGCCTTCATGTCGGTGGGTGCTTATACGGCGTACAACTTTGCCGTGCGAGTACCGGCATTGCCGTTTGCCCTGGACCTGACGCTCGGCGCACTCGTTGCCGCGGCGGTGGGTGTCGTTTTCGGGCTGCCCAGCTTACGCATTCGCGGCTTTTATTTGATCGTGTCGACGCTGGCTGCGCAGTTCTTCGTCGAATGGGTTTTTACGCGCGTCGCTTGGTTTTCCAACAACGATGCGTCAGGCGTGCTTAGCGCGCCGGTGGTGACGATCTTTGGCCACCGCGTCGATACGCCGGGCGCCCGCTATTTGCTCGTGCTGGCCGTTGTCGCCGCAACCTTCGCCGTGACGACGCGGCTCGTGGGCAGCGAACTCGGCCGACGCTGGATGGCGATCCGCGACAGGGAGACCGCGGCGCGAGCGATGGGGTTTCCGGTGGGCAGCGACAAGCTGCTTGCGTTCGCCGTCAGTTCGGGCGTGCTCGGTATCGCCGGTGCGCTATGGGCCTTCGCCTATCTCGGCACCGTCGAGCCGCACGGCTTCGATTTGAATCTCTCGTTCGAAGTGCTGTTCGTCGTGATCATCGGCGGCATGGGGAGCGTGCGCGGCAATTTCTTCGGCGCGGCGTTCATCGTGTTGCTGCCGATCTTGCTCTCTCACGCCGCAGGGTGGCTCGCCCATATCGGCATCGAGGCCGGGCAACTGCAAAACCTGCAAAAGATCCTTTATGGCGTGCTGATCATCGTCTTTCTGATCAAGGAGCCCGATGGTCTCGCGCGGCTCGCGCAAAACGCGCGCCGACGCTTATTTAAGCAGCCGGTATAGCTGTGAAGGCACACCGCGCGCGGTCGTGTTTTCGATCTTCAACTTTCCCATTGCAACGATATCGGAGTGGTCAATTTATGAGAACAGCAGCATCGGATCGCCGTCTGCGAGCGCTCGCGCGGTGGATCGCAACGGGGGGAATGGCGATTGCGTTGATAGCGGGGGCGATGGCGACCGCACAGGCGAGCGGGGAACAATACTTTCCTCTGCAAAGCTACCGCGTGGGCCCCTATGCAGCCGGCGGTAGCGGCTTCTTCGGCGGTTTCATCGATTACATGCAGCTCGTCAATGCGCGCGACGGCGGCGTCAACGGCATCAAGCTCACGTGGAGCGAATGCGAAACCGAATATGTCGTGGAGAAGGGCGTCGAGTGCTACGAGCGGCTCAAGCACGGATTGAACGGCGCACCGGCGGCCGCCACCAATCCGCTATCGGTCGGCATCGCGTACGCGACGATCGATCGTTCGACGGCCGATCGAATTCCGCTAGTCACGATCAACCACGGACGCACGGATTCGACGGATGGCGCGGTGTTCCCCTATGTGTTCCCGCTGCAGCTCAACCCCTACAGCGAGGTGTCGGCGATCGTCAACTACATCGCGCAGCAATCGGGCGGGCCGGCGGCGCTCAAGGGTAAGAAGATCGTCGTGCTCTATCACGGCTCGCCGTACGGGCGTGAAACGATCCCCGTGCTCGACATTCTTGCCAAGAAATATGGCTTCGATCTGACGCAACTCGAGGTGCCGCATCCGGGCAACGAGCAGGGCTCGCAATGGCTGACGATCCACCGGATTCGGCCCGATTGGGTCATCCTGCGCGGTTGGGGCGTGATGAACCCCGTGGCGTTGAAATCGGCTCAGAAAGTCGGCTTCCCCGCCGATCGGATCATCGGCAACATCTGGAGCAATTCCGAAGAGGATGTGCGGCCGGCCGGCGACGCGGCGAAGGGCTTCGTTTCGATCACGACTCATCCGTCGGGAACCGACTTCCCCGTGTTGCAGGCGATCGATCGATATGTGATCAAGCCGGGTAACGGCAACCTGAAGGATCCGGCGCGCTTCGGGACGGTCTACTACAACTTGGGTGTCGTCAACGGCATCCTCAATGTCGAAGCTGTGCGCGTTGCGCAGGCCCACTTCGGGGATAAACCGCTAACGGGCGAGCAAGTGCGATGGGGATTCGAGCACCTGAACCTCGACGATGCGAGGCTCAAGCAGCTCGGCGCCTATGGGCTCGTGCAGCCCCTGAAGCTAAGCTGCGCCGACCACGAGGGCGGCGGCGCCGTGCGCTTTCAGCAATGGGACGGTGCGCATTGGAAGGTCGTGAGCGGCTGGGTGCAGGCCGATCGTGCGTTGCTTCGTCCAATCATCGAAAAGTCGGCGAACGCCTATGCGAAGGAGAAGGGGATTGAGCCGCGCGATTGCAGCAAGGAGAGCTGAGCATGGATCAGCCGCCGATCTTGCAGGTCGACGATATCGCCGCAACTTACAACGAGTTCGCGTCCGCATTGGCCAGTGTGTCGTTGACCGTGCCGGAGGGAGCGATCGTCGCATTGTTGGGCGGCAACGGCGCCGGCAAGACCACCACATTGAGAGCGGTGTCGAGCCTGCTTCGGGTCGAACGCGGCGCGCTCGTGCGCGGGCGCATCCGCTACCGCGGTGACGACGTGACCGATGCCGAGCCCTGGCAGCTTGCCGAGCGCGGCATGGTGCAGGTGCTCGAAGGCCGTCGTTGTTTCGGAGGCCTAAGCGTCGAAGAGAACTTGCGCATCGGCGCGTTCGTACGCAAGCCGTCTGCGTGGGAGATGGCCGACGCGTTGGAGCGTATCTATACGATCTTTCCGCGCCTCAAGCTAATCCGCGACAAGGCGGCCGGCTACACGTCCGGCGGAGAGCAACAGATGATCGCGATCGGCCGTGCGTTGATGTCGAGGCCCTCGCTCGTGTTGCTTGACGAGCCATCGATGGGACTCGCGCCGCAAGTGGTCGAGGATATCTTCGAGATCGTTTCGGCGCTCAACCGGGAGGAAGGCGTGAGCTTTCTGTTGGCCGAACAGAACGCGGCGGTGGCGCTGCGCTACGCGCGCGAGGCGTACGTGTTGGAAAGCGGACGCGTCGTCGTACAGGGCGCGCCGGAGCAATTGCGCAGGGCCGATGTGTTGCGAGACGCCTATCTGGGCGCCGCCGCCAGTGTGCCGATAGGGAAATCCGCACGTTTGCGACAGTAGCAGATCGTATAACGACAGCGCTTGACGCTAGCCCGCCTACGTCAATTGGAAAGATCTGCCTGCATCCGCGCAACCTCCGTCAGGTCCGTACGCACCTGGCTCGACCGATCGTCGATACCGGCGTCGCGATGCTCGGCTTGACCGGTTCTGTCGAAACAGCGGGTCCTGCGGCCTCGTCAGGTCGATAGCGATCGCTCAACACATACTCGCTCGCACACCCGGCGAGCAGCGCCACTGCCGCGAGCGTGCCAATGAGCGTTGGCCGTGCTGACGGAAAACTGAGCGCAGGCTTGCAGCGCGGCGACCGAACGGTCCGGCCGATCACGGAAATACCGGACCGCGCCGGCCGGGTTGCACGCTTGTCGTGTTCGACGGCTGCGTGCTTGCGGCGCTCTGCGATTGCGTACTTGCCGCGCTCGATGAGGTGTCGTCGGGCTCCGCCGGCACTTCATAGAGATCGACCATGAGTTCGTTGACCAATTTTGTGATTCCGGTGCTCACGGCTCCTCGCACACGCATGCCGCTATCGTCGGCCCAGAGTCTGGCATTCGAAGCAGCGTCCCCCGCAAGATAAAGATTCTCCCTGTAAAACCATTTGTGGTAATACAGCGCCTTCCAGGACGCGACGCGATCGCAGGTCGTATCCGTGGACGTCGGTGGGGACGTCTTCGGCAAAATCACCGCGTTTAGATTCACTCGCAGCGTTTTCAAGTTCGGGGAAAACTCATAGTCGGCGCAGACGAACAAAACTTGACTTGCAGCCGACTCATTCACCAATTTCGAAAAATGTTGGCTCGTACCGTCTTTGGTCAGCGTAACGTTCTTAACGTCGAACCATGACGCTTTGTCCATCGCTCGCTTGATTGCGCCCAACGCCTCACCGCCGAAATCGTAGTCGACCAATGCGTCGCGGATGGGGCCGATGGCTGCTTCCCCGCGATGGGCCTGAACGTTATCGATAGTCGCATCGACGACCCCCGCGACGACAGCGCCCAGGAGGCCCGTCTGCGGCAACGCTTGCGTGTTGGTCGGATCGATATGGATGCCCGCCTCCGGTTGAGGCACGACAACGACCACATCTCGGCCATTCGCGACCTTCCAATCGCTCGCGGCGAGCGTCTTGCCCTGGGACGCACATCCGGCAAGCAATACGGAAAATACGAGAATCGGGAGGAAGGTTGTTGCTTTCATGCTTATCGAATCATCTTTCGGACGAATTGATGGTGCTCGCACATCGACGGTTTGGGACGATTTCGTTTTCGGCCCAGGCAGTCGCCGACGCCGCCACTCGCTTAGGTCAAGACAGGGCTGCTCCACGCAGAGCTGATCTAACGGCATACCGGAGAGTTTCTTTAATTCTCGAGGCCGCCGGTCACTTCCTTTCGCTAGGTTGGCTCAGATACGCTCCGAGAAAGTCGATAAACGTCCTGAGCTTGACCGAGAGCTGGTTGCGCTCTAGATAGACCGCGTGGACATTGGCGTCCGGCAAGTCCCAGTCGGTCAGCAACGGCACGAGTGCGCCGCTGTCGAAATGTTCCGCGATCTCCCACTGCGATCGCACGGTTATCCCGCGACCTTGGAGTGTCCAAAGCAGCACGGTGCTGCCGTCGTTGCTGGACAACGCGCCATCGACCTTGACCGTTTCCGTGCGCTTTCCACGAGAGAAATGCCATGTGCCGTACGCCGATTCGTTCTCGCGAAGCACGATGCACGCATGCTGGGTGAGATCGTGCGGGACGGACGGTGTGCCGTGCCGTGCCACATAGTCGGGCGATGCGCATACAAATCGCCGGTTTTTGAGCAAGAGCCGCGCGTTGATGCGCGCATCGGGCACTTCACCGAAGCGAATGCCGAGGTCGAAGCCCTCTTCCTGCAGACTCATCGGGCGGTCCGTCAAATGCAAGAGGATCTTCATGGCGGGGTAGCGCGCAACGAAGTCCGACACCGCCGGCGCGATACGCGCCCGCCCGAAGCCGAACGACGCGTTGACGCGAAGCAGGCCGGTAGGTTCGCCTCTGCTTCGTGCGACCAACTGCTCCAGTTCCAACAGCTCCCCGAGAAGACGCGAGCCGCTGGACAGATACAGCTCGCCTTCGGGCGTGAGACTCAGACGCCGCGTCGTGCGGTTCATCAGGCGCACGCCAAGTCGGCGCTCCAGTTGCGCCAGCCGCTTGCTGACCGCCGGCGGCGTCACCCCTAGCTCGCGTGCAGCCGCCGCGAGGTTTCGATGTCGCGCCACGAGAGCGAACAGGTTCAAGTCCGAGAAACCATCCATTTCGTTGCTCCCTATGCCGATGATTCGTTCCCAGAGGTTACGAGTGGAATGCCTTCATGGAAACCAAATCCGAAAATTCATCAATTAGACTGGAATTGCGATCAGGAGACAACAATGTTCGATGGTTTCAAGCACGTGTCGGCGGTTGCCGGCGATGTACCTATCCACGCCATTCAGGCAGGCCGCGGTCCCGCGCTTTTGCTCTTGCATGGGCATCCCCAAACGCACGCGATCTGGCACAAGGTTGCGCCGGCGCTGGCCGAGCATTTCACCGTGGTCGCCGCCGATTTACGCGGCTATGGCGATAGCGGTAAGCCGCTAGGCGAGGCCGACCACGCGAACTACGCGAAGCGTCGCATGGCGCTCGATCAGGTCGAGCTTATGCACGGTCTTGGCCATGAGTCCTTTGCAGTGATCGGCCATGATCGTGGGGCTCGCGTCGCCGTACGGATGGCGCTCGATCATCCTCGGTCCGTCACGCGACTGGTGACGCTGGACATCGCACCGACGCTCGCCATGTACGAGCAAACGTCCCTGAACTTTGCGCGCGCTTACTGGCACTGGTTTTTCCTCGTGCGGCCGGCACCGTTTCCGGAAACCTTGATTCGCAGCGACCCTGACCTCTATCTCCGGCAGACGATCGGTGCGCGCAGCGCAGGACTCGCGCCCTTCACCCGCGAAGCTTATGCGGAATATCTGCGTTGCCTGTCGGACCCAGCGACCGCGCACGGCATCTGCGAGGACTATCGCGCGTCGATAGGCTGCGATCTCGACCATGATCGCGCGAGCCTCGCCGCAGGCGAGCAGATTCGCTGCCCAATGCTCGCGCTGTGGGGCGACAGCGGCGTGGTGGGCAAATGCTTCGAGCCCCTGCGCGAATGGCGCAGATGGGCACCCCATGTGGAGGGAGGCGCGCTGCCATGTGGGCACTACATCCCGGAGGAGGCCCCCGCCGAATTGCTCGAACGCGTGATGCCGTTCCTTCAGGCCAGCATGGCCGCATGACCCTTCGATTTTTCACCCTTTCCCGATTGCCATGCACAGACGTACTCTCTATCAAAAGCTGGTCGAATCTCATACGGTCAAGCGGATCGACGAAGACAACGTGCTGCTCTACGTCGACCTTCACGTGATGAACGAATATACGAGTCCGCAGGCGTTCAGCGGGCTGCAAGCGCGTGACCGGCCGGTACGTCGGCCGGCCCAGCAACTCGCGGTGGTGAGTCACGTCATCCCGACGCACGCGGAAAGCCCCCGCATGATTCGCGACGCCGCGTCGCTGCATCAGGCGGAGAATCTCGCAAGA
Source organism: Trinickia sp. (assembly GCF_051953405.1). Taxonomy (GTDB): domain Bacteria; phylum Pseudomonadota; class Gammaproteobacteria; order Burkholderiales; family Burkholderiaceae; genus Trinickia. The sequence continues at coordinate 32,078 of NZ_JBQCIV010000007.1, forward strand.
AACTGCGCGCAAAGCGGCATCCGGCTGTTAGGCGCCAACGATCCCGAACAAGGTATCGAACATATCGTCGCACCCGAACTCGGGCTCGTGCGTCCTGGCATGGTGATCCTGTGCGGCGACAGCCATACGACCACCTACGGCGCATTAGGCGCGCTCGGCTTCGGCATCGGCACGTCGGAAGTGGAGCACGTGCTCGCGACGCAGACGCTCGTGTATCGCGTCGCCCGCACGATGCGTATTCACGTCGACGGAGCCTTGCCGTTCGGCACGTCGTCGAAGGATCTGATCGTCTGGATGATCGGCCGCATCGGCGCGCAAGGCGCGCGCGGCTATGCGGTCGAATTCACCGGTTCGACCGTCGACGCCATGTCCGCGGAAGCGCGCATGACGCTGTGCAATATGACTGTCGAAGCCGGCGCGCGCGCCGCGCTGATCGCGCCGGATGAGACCACATTCGATTACGTGCGCGAGCACGCCGGCTTTTCCGCCGAGACATGGCGCGAGGCGTCGCAGGCATGGCGCACGCTGCATACCGACGAGGGTGCGGTATACGACGCGCAGTTCGAGTTCGACGCCAGCCGGCTTGCGCCATGCGTGACATGGGGCACGAGCCCGGATCAGGCCATGGAGATCGACGCGCTCGTGCCCGCGCCGCACGATTTCGACACTGCCGAAGCCGCCGAATCCACGAAACGCGCGCTCGACTACATCGGACTGAGCGCGCACCGGCCGATCGTAGGGACGCCGGTCGATCGCGTCTTTATCGGCTCGTGCACCAATGGCCGTATCGAGGATCTGCGCATGGTGGCGGGCTTGGTCGCCGGTAAGCGTGTCGCCACGGGCGTGCGGGCGATGGTGGTGCCCGGTTCCGGCCGCGTGAAGCGTCAGGCCGAGACGGAAGGCATCGCGCAAGTGCTCGTCGACGCCGGCTTCGAATGGCGCGAGCCCGGCTGTTCGATGTGCCTCGCGATGAACGACGACGTACTCGCGGAAGGCGAGCGCTGCGCGTCGATCACCAACCGCAATTTCGAAGGCCGACAGGGGCGCGGCGGCCGAACGCATCTGATGAGTCCTGCCATGGCCGCGGCGGCCGCCATCGCCGGATGCATTGTCGACGTTCGCACAATGGGGAGCACGCAATGAGCACTTTGACGCATATCGAGGGCAGCATGTTGCCGCTGCCGGTCGAGAACCTCGACACCGACCAGATCATGCCTAAGCAGTTCTTGCGCATCGTCGACAAGGCCGGTCTGGCGGACGGCCTGCTCTACGACCTGCGCCGCGACGGCGAGGGCAAGCTGCGACCCGATTCGATTCTGAACGACCGTCGCTATCGCGAGGCGAAGGTGCTTGTCGGCGGCGCCAATTTCGGTTGCGGTTCGAGCCGCGAGCACGCGGTTTGGGGACTTCAGCAGTACGGTTTCGAGGCTGTCATCGCGCCGAGCTTCGCCGAAATCTTCTACTCGAATGCGATGAACAACCGGTTGCTGCTGGTTCAGTTGCCGCGTGCCCTCATCAACGATTTGACGACCCGTTCGCTGGCCGATCCCACGGCTCACGTAAGCATCGATATCGACACGCTCACGGTGAAACTGCCGGCAGGCGGGCGTTGCGCGTTTCCGCTTGCCGCGCGGCATCGGACCATGATCATGCAGGGCATCGATACGATCGATCTGACCTTGCAGGACGAAGCGGACATTCGTGCCTTCGAGCAGCGGCATTTCGCGGATCGCCCGTGGGCGGCGGTGTTCTGAGCGCATCTTGCGGCGGAACAAGGGCGACGCGCAAAGCGAAGAGATCGACTCGTCACGCGCGCTCCATCAGCGTCGGAAGTTCTCCGTCAATTTCGTCAACACCTGGACGAAGGCCTTGCTCGCTGCCGTCCGATACGCGTCCTTACGTTGCAGTAGCACGACCGTGCGCGCCGGCAGCGGCGGGTCGAGCCGCACGGGGTGCAGCTCGGTATGCTCGCGCGCGATGCCGTCGGGCAGTACGGTTGCGAGCTGCCCCCGCCGCACGATCTCGACAATCGCACTGATCGAACTGACCTCGATGACAACCTGCGGGCGAATCCGGTTCCGCGTGCAGTATTCGTCGATGTAACGCCGCGTCGCGAACGCCTTGTTCAGCAGCACCAGCCGTTCGTTGGCGAAGTCCTGCGCGGACAGCGGCTTGCGGCGCGTGGCGCGCGCATGGCCGCCGCCGACGACGAGGCTCAGCGTCTCGCGAAACAATGGCTCGCTTTCGATTTCCGCAGCGTGGACGGGCTCGAACGCGATGCCGGCGTCGAGCCTGTCGTCGGCGAGCTGCGCTTCGAGCTGATCCTGCGTGATTTCCTGAATGTCGATCGCGATGCCGGGATGCAAGCCATAAAAACGATCGATCACGGGCCCCACGAGATACGCCGTGAAGGTCGGCGTTACGGCCAGGCGCAGATTGCCGCGGCTCAATTCGCCGACGTCATGTATCGCCCGCACGCCCGCATCCAGATCCTGTAGCGCGAGCTTCGCATAGCGCATCCACGCCGCGCCCGCGTCCGTGAGTTGCACGTTCCGCCCCGAACGGTCTAGCAGCTGAGTGCGCAGCGTGTCTTCCAGTTGCCGGATCTGTTGCGACAGCGTGGGCTGCGAAACGTGCAGTGCCTCGGCAGCGCGCGTGAAATTGCGGTGTTCCGCGACGGCCAGGAAGTAACGGATATGACGCAACAGCATGGCGATCCTCGTCCTCGAATAACTATTGGTGTTGCCTATGGTGAGCATCATAAACCCGTCTTGGACACTATGACGGAACAGGTTCATTCTCTGTTCAACGGATCGCACTGAGCGACACGGCAACGAACGCCAGATCGAATGGAGCAGACCATGCAAGAGATCATCGACGGTTTTCTAAAGTTTCAACGGGACATCGTGCCCGCGCGAAAGGAGTTGTTCCGCAAGCTGGCCACCAGTCAGACGCCGCGCACCCTGTTCATTTCCTGTTCGGATAGCCGCATGGTTCCCGAACTGGTCACGCAACGCGAACCGGGCGATCTGTTCGTGATCCGCAATGCCGGCAACATCGTGCCTTCGTTCGGTCCTGAGCCCGGCGGTGTGTCGGCAACGGTCGAATATGCGGTGGCCGCGCTCGGCGTGACGGATGTGGTGATATGCGGCCACTCGGACTGCGGCGCGATGACGGCCGTCGCGACGTGCAAGTGCCTCGACCATATGCCCGCCGTCGCGAATTGGCTGCGCTACGCCGATTCGGCGAAGCTCGTCAGCGAGTCGCGTGAACATGCGAGCGAGCGCGAGCGCGTCGACTCGATGGTGCGCGAGAACGTCATCGTGCAACTCAACAACCTCAAGACTCATCCCTGTGTTGCACTGGCGCTCGCGCAGCGCCGCCTCAATCTGCACGGATGGGTCTACGACATCGAATCCGGCTCGATCGACACGCTCGACGCGGCGACTCGCCGGTTCGTGTCGCTCGCTGAGCATCCCGATGTCACCGCGACGCCTGCCGAGTGCGTGGCTGCACACTGATTCCCGGCTCGTCATTCCGACTGTAGATCTCGCTACGTTGATTCATTCAAGGAGCAACATCATGACCCAATCCCAAGTCACGCCGAGCGCGCGCGAAGCATTGACGGCAACGATCGTCGACGCGAAGGTGCGCAAGAACCTCACGTTCGAAGCGATCAACGAAGGCACGGGCTTGAGCGTCGCGTACACGACCGCCGCGCTGCTCGGTCAGCATGCGCTGCCGGAGAGCGCGGCGAAGCGGGTCGCCGAACGCCTAGGGCTCGACGCCGATGCCGTGCGCCTGCTGCAAACCATTCCCGTGCGCGGCAGCATTCCGGGCGGCGTGCCGACCGATCCCACCATCTACCGTTTCTACGAAATGGTGCAGGTGTACGGCTCGACGTTGAAGGCGCTGGTTCACGAGAAGTTCGGCGACGGTATCATCAGCGCGATCAACTTCAAGCTCGATGTCCAGAAGGTGCCCGACCCCGAAGGCGGCGAGCGTGCCGTCATCACGCTCAACGGCAAGTATCTGCCGACCAAGCCGTTCTGAGCCCATCGCGTCGAGGGTCGGGCGATCCGCGACGCGCGAAATGCAATCGCCAATCTGAAAAAGGAGAGCCGTCATGTCGACTCAACAGCAGGAAACTCGTCCGCCGCTTCCGCCGTTCACGCTGGAATCGGCCAAAGAAAAGGTTCGTCTCGCGGAAGACGGCTGGAATTCGCGCGATGCCGCCAAGGTCGCACTCGCCTATTCGCTCGACACTAAATGGCGCAATCGCGCAGAGTTCGCGAACAATCGGGCGGAAGCGCAGTCGTTTCTCGAGCGCAAATGGAACAAGGAGCACGAGTATCGTCTGATCAAGGAGCTGTGGGCGTTCGGCGGAAATCGCATTGCCGTCCGCTACGCCTACGAATGGCACGACGACTCGGGCAACTGGTTCCGCTCCTATGGCAACGAAAACTGGGAGTTCGGAGAAGATGGGCTGATGCAACGCCGCTACGCCTGTATTAACGACATGCCGATCAAGGAATCCGAGCGTAAGTATCGCTGGCCGCTGGGGCGTCGTCCGGACGATCATCCTGGCTTGAGCGAACTCGGCCTGTGAGAGCCCGAGACGCGCGCGGTGCGCCAACGCTCGAGGCGTGATCGGTCACGCTGCGGCGGCCTTGCGCCACACGCTCGCCAGCCAAGGCTGCCGATCGCGCGGCAAACCGGCGGGGCGATAGTAATGCTCGAGTTCGATGAAACCCGCATCCGTCATATACCGCGACCACGTTTCGAGATCGTGGAAAGCCCCATAACGGCCGCCGGTCCAGCCTTCTTGATTCGTGCCGCGCGGGTTCGAGCTGAATAGCACGCCACCCGGCTTAAGGGTCGCGTGCAGTTGCCGAAGCACGCGAGGCAATGCCTGGCTGGGGACGTGGAACAACGAAGCGTTGGCGAAAACGCCGTCGAAATGCGCGTCCGGTAGGTCCAAGCGCAGAAAGTCCTGAAGCCACACGTCGCAGTGGGTTTCATCGCGTGCCATCACCGCGAAGCGCTCGGCACCGTCGAGGCCCACTGCCCGATGACCCAGCGCGGTGAATGTTTTCAGATCGCGTCCCGGCCCGCAGCCGAAATCGAGAATCGTAAAGGGCGGCTCGACCGCGATGTGGCGCAGCAGCGCCGCGATGTTCTGCGCGACGTCGTGATCGCGTGTGGCTTCGCGGAACGGCTCGGCGTTCGCGTTGTAATGCTGAAGCGTCGTGGCACTAATTTGTTCGAGTTCGCGAGGGATGAGTGTCATGGGAGCGGGGCCTTTTATGTTTGCCAGGATACTGCACTTCGCAGCAAGCGCGCGTCTGCGCGGCGCGTATCGCCGATTGGTGCAGTGCGGGCAACACCGTGAGTCCGTTCGCATATCTACTCCGACACGCTGCGTGTGCTTACTATGACTCCACGCGGCATATGGCCGCCGACAGCGTCCGCGAGGCGCGGATGTTCGCTCATCGTCTCCAGGAGAAATCATGACGCAGCGTATCAACTACATTCAGCAATCGCCGGAACTGTTCAGGAAGTTCCTGGAATTCAATAATCAGTTGCACGAAAGCGCCATTGAAGAATCGATCCGCGATCTCGTCTCCCTTCGCGCATCGCAGATCAATGGCTGTGCCTTTTGCGTCGACATGCACGTCAAGGAAGCGCATATCCACGGTGAGCGCGAACTGCGCTTGCATCATGTCGCGATTTGGCGCGAATCGACCCTCTTTGCGCCACGCGAACGTGCCGCGCTCGCATGGACCGAAGTACTGACGAAACTGCCCGAGCATGGGGTGCCCGACGACGTCTACGAACACGTGCGAACGCAGTTCTCGGAGAAGGAAGTGTCCGACCTGACGTTCCAAGTGATCGCCATCAACGGATGGAACCGCGCGAGCATCGCATTCAAAGCCGTGCCGGGTTCCGCCGACAAGGCTTACGGACTGGACAAGGCAAACCTCGCCTGAACGTTGGGCATCTCCGGCCCGCGCGTACGGGCCCCTAGTCATTTCAGGAGCGCATGATCATGCTTCGCTTGAAGCGTATCGCCGTGGCCCTGGCTGTCGTCGCCAGCCCACTCATTGGAACGGCGTGGGCCGCTGCGCCCGAAGCCGTCGTCGCGCCGCTGATGTCGAAGGCGCTCGACCAGTTTCCTGGAAAGGAGGCCGTGATGATCACGGTCGAATATCCGCCGGGTGCCGTCGATCCCGTCCATCGGCACAATGCGTCCGCCTTCGTCTATGTGCTGGAAGGATCGGTCGTGATGCAGGTCAAGGGCGGAAAGGAAGTCACGTTGACGCCGGGTCAAACCTTCTATGAAGGCCCGAACGATATTCACGTGGTTGGGCGCAACGCAAGCCAAACCCAGCCGGCCAAGTTCCTCGTGCTGCTGTTGAAGGACAAAGGCGCGCCCGTTCTGGTGCCGGTTAAGTGATGTTCTTGGCTCGCTCCCGGCGTTCGTAGCATGAAGCCCCACAAGCTGACCGCACGCTTCGCTATCGCCGATAAGGCGGTGGCACGAGCTTGACGGGATCGGGATTGCGGGTGACCCAAGCGACGGCGAGCCGACAGAGTTGAGCCGGCTCGCCGGATTTGCGCTTGACGTCCTGCACGAGTGCGTCCGCGTCCGATAGGTCGGCCGCCGGCAACGCATTGCCCGTTCGGATGTGGTCGAGAAAGGCGTCGGCCATCTTCTTGAAATCGGCGTCCCAGTTACCTCCGCCGTTGTGATCGAGTTCATAGGCGATACGTCCGGAGATCCGGATGACTTCGCCCTGAACCGTAGCGGCATGGCCGGTGCCCGGCACGAGCTGCTTCCATAGCGCTTGATGCTGCTCCTCCCATGGGCCGGCTTCGATCGCGATCGGCGAATGGGCGTCATGCATTTGACGACGAGGAACCGGCGCGACGTCGAACAGGGTATAGAGCCGGTCCAGCGCGCCGCTGGCAGCGTCGACGCTCTCCGGATTGAAGCGCTCCCGCATAAACTCGAAGCGCTCGCCGATCGCTTGCACCTGCGCTTGCATTCGCTGCGTCGGGACTGCGCCGGCGGCAAGCAGCACTTCGGCTAGCGCAACCATTTCCTCGATATCCGCATTGCCGCAAGTGCGCAACGCTTGTTCGAGCGCGGTCAATCCGTCTCGGTTCACAGCGTCGACGCGCGCGCCATATTCGAGGAGCAAGCAGGCGTTCCGAGCGTTGCGCGAGTCGGCGGCTGCATGCAGCGGCGTGCCGATCGATGCGTGATTGCTATGGACATCCGCACCGAGTTCGAGCAGGACGTCGAGGCGGCTCCGGCGACTTCGGGCACGTCTATGCAGCGGCGTGTTGCCGCGTGCATCGGCCGCTTCGAGGTCGGCGCCTTGCGCGACGAGCCAACGGGCCAGCGCATCGGGGCATCGATCGAAGGCCAGCGCGGTCACCTTGCTCACTCCGCCCCGTGCATTTAGATCGCAGGTATCGAACACCGCTTGCAGCTTCGGCAGGTCCCCTTCGTCGAGCAGGGCTTCGAAGTCCTTGGGCAGTAGCTTCTTTTTCGCTTTTGTCATTTGGCATGCTCCGTCGCTTTCGGCAGACCGTGTAACCGCCGCCAGCCCCCGGTGTAGCCTTTCACGTGCATGGCGGACGGCACAGCATACTTCACTTTAAAAGCGGTAATTTGCATCCCCAAGACGATTGCATATAGTCTCGCCAATCGGTGTGAGAGGTCGCCGGTAAGAAGTATTGCGTGTGGCCGCGGTATCGGCATTATCGTCGCCCCGGCACTGTCTTTCCACGCGTGCCGGTTCCTCTCGACGTCACAACCCGAAGGATGCGGCGGAACGTGGGGCATTCCATATGGCTCGGTGCGGGGCAAGCGGCCGCGTGCCTGAGCCCGTCGCGCATAGCGCTCAATGTGCGAATCGCCGCATCCAGTTCGTCGGCTTTTGCCGTCAGCATCGCGCGATCGATGCACGGCTGACCGTCCCGGCCAAACATTAACGCGATATCGTCGAGCGAAAAACCCGCTGCTCGCCCCAACGCGATCAGCGACAACCGATCCAGCACGCCCGCTTCATAGAGGCGCCGCAGTCCACGCCGGCCACTTGGTGCGATGAGTCCTTTTTGCTCATAGAACCGCAGCGTGGATGCCGGAACGCCGGACTGACGCACCACCTCGCCGATATCGAGTTTGACCATGGCTTGACTTGAAGTCGACTTGAACTCGCATAGTTTAGCTTCCGCTCGGCAGAGCAGCTCGGGAACGCAATGATCATGGACAGGACACCGCAGACCAAACACGCGCAGACGGCACTTTGGAACGGCAGCGCGGGACATGCGTGGATTGCTGCACAGGCACTGCTCGACCCGATGTTCAAACCCTTCGAGGATCTGCTGGTTGGCAGCGTCGCCACGTGCGCCGGACTTCGGGTACTCGACGTGGGTTGTGGAACGGGAAGCACGACGATTGCGACGGCGCGGTCACTCGCAGGAAAGGGTCATTGTGTGGGAATCGATGTTTCGGCGCCCATGATCGCATTCGCTCGAACGCGTGCCCAGCGAGAGCGCGCGACAGCGAGCTTTATTTGCGCGGATGCTCAGACTTATGCCTTCGAGCCGGCGAGTTTCGATAGGATCATGTCCCGGTTCGGTGTGATGTTCTTCGACAACCCATTGCAGGCTTTCGAGAACCTGTGCCGTGCCGCAAGGGATAAAGCCGAACTATGCTGCATTGCGTGGCGCGGTGCGACCGACAATCCATTCATGACCACGGCCGAGCGCGCGGCAGCGCCGCTGCTGCCGAATCTCCCCAGCCGCCAGCCCGACGCGCCGGGCCAGTTTGCCTTCGCAGACCCATCTCGGGTTTCGTCCATTCTGAAGGGGAGCGGCTGGACCGATATCGACATTCGGCCGATCGATATCGAATGCACCCTTCCCGAGGCAGCTTTGGCAAGCTACTTCACCCAGCTTGGCCCAGTGGGTCGGGTTCTCCAGGAAGCGGACGAACGCACCCGAGCGCTAGTCGTCGATGCTGTCCGCGCCGCCTTCGATCCTTACGTGCATGGAACGGAAGTTCGCTTCGTAGGGGCCTGCTGGTTGCTCAATGCGCGAACTCGATGACGGGAAGGCGTGGGGTGTCGCTTCATACGGAACCCCGCCAAGAACGAGCCGTTGGCGCTACGCCAGCGGCTGCAAATCCTGAAGCATGGTCGGCACCAGTTCGCTGACGGTCGGATGGATATGCACTGCGCGGCTGATCGTGGTGTATGGCGCTTTCGCGTACATCGCGTCGAGCAACGAATGCACCACTTCGTCGCCGGTCACGCCGAGGATCGAGGCGCCGAGGATGGCCCCCGTATCCGCATCGACAATCGCCTTCATGAACCCCTGGGTTTCGCCTTTTTCCACGGCGCGTCCGACGCGCGTCATCGGCCGGGTGCCCACCAGCAGCTTGCGGCCCGACTGTTTCGCCTCATCGAGTGTCATGCCCACGCGGCCAAGCGGCGGGTCGATGAACAATGCGTAGGCGGCAATCCGGTCCGACACCTTGCGCGGATCGTTGTCGAGCAGGTTGGCCGCAACGATCTCGTAGTCGTTGTACGACGTATGGGTGAACGCGCCGCGGCCATTGCAGTCGCCCAGCGCCCAGATGCCGGGCACGTTAGTGCGCAACTGTTCATCGACGCCGATGTAGCCGCGCGCGTCGGTCGCGATCCCGGCGTTCGCCAATCCGAGATCGTCGGTGTTCGGCACGCGCCCGACGGCGAGCAGTAGATGCGAGCCCGCAACCTCTCGGGCCCCGCCGGAGCAATCCAGTCCAACGACGATGTTGCTTCCGTCGCGTCGCGCGCTGAGGCAATTGGAATCGAGTTGGACATCGATGCCCTCGGCTTGCAGGATCTCCCGCACGGCCTGCGACACGTCCTCGTCCTCGCGCGGAATAAGGCGCGGTCCTCTCTCTACAATCGTGACGCGAGACCCGAAGCGCCGATACATTTGGCCGAACTCGAGCCCGATATAGCTGCCGCCGACCACGATCAAGTGCTCCGGCAGAAAATCGACGTCCATCATGGTCGAATTCGTGAGGTAGGGCACCTGATCGAGACCGGGCATGGGCGGAATGAGCGCCCGTCCACCGACGTTGATAAAGATCCGCTCCGCTTCCAGCATTTCACCGCCGACGCGCACGGTGGTCGCGCTTTCGAAGCGGGCATGGCCCTGGTAGACCGTGCAGTGCTGCAGGCCGCGAACCCAATTTTCCACATTGCGGCTGGAGCGCCCCGAAATCTCGTCTTTGCGGGCCTTTACCCGCTTCATGTCGACGGTGACCGGGCCGGTCATGACGCCGTACTCGGCCGCTCGCCGCGCTAGGTGGGCCGCATAAGCGCTGGCCACGAGCGTTTTGGTTGGGATGCAGCCGGTGTTCACGCACGTGCCGCCGAACCGCTCCCGTTCGACGATGGCGATTTTCATGCCTGCGCCGGCGAGTCTCGCGGCGAGCGCCGGGCCGGCCTGTCCGGTGCCGATGATAATTGCGTCGAAGCGGTGACTCATCGTGCTCTCCTTGGCGGCTTAAGTGCCATCGGGCGGCCGTTTGCCGCAGCCGCCGGCGGGTCTGCCGGCCAGCATACGCCAATCCGCGGATAGCTTGCCGGGCGGCTTGCGCTTTTTGCTCCCATTTGCGGGTGTGGTAAGGCGCTGAGCACCGGTAAGGCGCTGGGTGCACACTGGCATACGATATTCCGAGGCTCGCCCCCGAGGCGCTCGCGGAAATTCTGTTCAAGCGTGGGTAGAGGAACCGGCGACAATGAGCCGCTGTTTCAATGCCGATGCCTAGTGGCTTTACCAGCCGGCTTAAGTGAACCCGCAGACGGCTTGTTGGCCGGTTTGCCGCGCGGCTTTTGCGCGCCGAATGGACTGCCGCTGGACGAGCCAGCATCTTTACCCGGTGTTTTAGCGCGCTGCGCGGCAGGCTTGCGCTTGTTCTCGCCCATTCGCGCAAGCGGTTTTTTGCCGAGCGCCGGCATGGCGCCGGGTGCCGCTGGCGGCACTTTGGGCTTCTTAGGCTTCTTGGGCTTTTTGATGATCTGGCCCGTCGCGCTGGTTTGCGGCACGCGGTGCTCGGCTTCGAACCCGGGCTCTTCTTCACGGGGCAGTGTTTGTCGAATCAGCGCTTCGATCGCAGCCAGTTGCGGCGCCTCATCGGCACAGACGAGGGACACCGCCACGCCGCTGGCGCCCGCGCGGCCGGTGCGGCCAATGCGGTGCACATAGTCTTGCGCAACGATCGGCAGGTCGACGTTGATCACCAGCGGTAGGTCGTCGATATCCAACCCCCGCGCGGCGACATCGGTGGCCACCAGCATGTTGACTTCGCCGCTCTTGAAGCGCTCCAGTGCGCGAAGGCGCGCGGGTTGCGGTTTGTCGCCGTGGATGGTATCGACGGCATAGCCTGCTTCATCGAGCAACGCCGCCAGATACTCCACGCCATTGCGGGTTTTGACGAACACCAGCGCGTGCTCCCAGCGATTCTCCGCCACAAGGTGCATGAAAAGGTCAGGCTTGTTCTTTTTGTCCACCGTCACCACCCACTGCTTGATCTTGCTGGCAGTGGCATTGGGTGGGCTGACGCTGATATTGACCGGGCCGCGCAGGATGCTCGCTGCCATGGCACGGATCTCGTCGGTAAAGGTGGCGGAGAAAAGCAGGGTCTGCCGCCGGACGGGCAAGGCTGCAAAGACGGCATTGAGTTCGCGCGCAAAACCCAGATCCAGCATGCGATCGGCTTCATCCAGCACCAGCGCTTGAATTTGATCGAACTGCACTGCGTTCTGGCGATTGAGATCGAGCAAACGGCCCGGCGTGGCAACGAGCACATCCACGCCTTTGCGGAGCTTCATCATTTGCGGGTTGATACTCACCCCGCCATAGGCGGCCAGAAATCGTAAGTCGAGGCCTTTGCCGTATTCGATGAAGCTTTGCAGCACTTGTTCGGCGAGTTCGCGTGTGGGCACGAGCACCAGCACACGCGCGCGGTTGCTGGACACGGCCGGGCCGTGTTGCACTAGCCGCTGCAGCAGCGGGAGCGCAAAACCCGCCGTCTTGCCGGTGCCGGTCTGCGCCGCAGCCATGACGTCCTTGCCACTGAGCACCGCGGGAATCGCCTTGACCTGCACCGGTGTAGGGGTCCGGTAGTTGAGGTCCTGCACGTTACGCAGCAAGGGATCGATCAGGCCAAGCGAAGCAAAGGACATTGGCGTATTCCGGGCTAAAGCCGCAATTCTAGCGGTTACCGCCGGTGTTGAAAGGCCAACAGACGGGATTTCTGACATCCGGGGAGACGCGCAATGCCGGATCGTCAGCCTCAAGGCCGCGCCCTCGTGATCGTCGATACCTGCCGATGGGCATCCGCTGTCGAACACGAAGTTGCCCATCGAACGCTCGTCAGTTATCGGCAAGCTCGACGAGCGGTTCGCATCGAATCGGAAAATTCACCGAGTTCGCTAGAAAGCATTTCTCGTGAGCGGTATGGTGAAGCCGCGCAGCCAATTGCACGTCATCGCCGGATCGAATGACTACGCGGGGACGCAAGATGATTTCGGTGAATCGGCCCGGTTCGGGGCTGTCGACCATCGTGCCTTGCGCGTCGTCGCGATACGCAAGCACGCAGACGCCGGCATCTGCGCACAAATGCAGGTACCAGAGTTGATGGCATGCCGAGATTGCGGTCACAAACAGATCTTCGGGGTTCCAGCGCGTCGGGTCCCCGCGAAACGCTGCGTCGGAAGAGCCCGCAATTTCCGGCTTGGCACCGGCCCGAGCGACGTGGTCGCGACTGTATTCGCGGTATCCCGACGTGCCGGTTCCCTGATTGCCGGTCCACTGTACTTCGACGTTGTACCTATGTTCACTATGTGCCATCGCGTAATCCTTCAGTTTGCAGACATTGAGTCCAGACGGGCGCCATCGCCGGCCCACATCCGCCAAGCCGAACTACGAGAGGCATTCTGGCACAAGTCCCCCCGTTTGGTATACCATTATTCCAAACAGAGAATCCGCATCCACCTACGAGCGAAATTTTGGACTCAACCTCTAACACCGTGGCAGTCTCGCTGCGAGAGATGATCGTTGACGGGCAATTCGAGCCTGGAGAACGGCTGGTCGAGCGAGATCTGGCCGACAGGTTCGGCGTGAGTCGAATTCCCTTGCGCGAGGCGATTCAGCAACTGGAACGCGAAGGTCTTGTGGAGATCTTCCGGAATCGAGGCGCTTCGGTTCGCATGTTGACGGTGTCGGACGTCAACGAGATCTATGATTTGCGGGCGTTGCTGGAAGGCGATGCGATTCATCGAAGCGCCAAGCGAATGGACGAAGAGACGCTGGCGCGAGCGGAGCTTGTTCACCGCCTACTCGGAAGCGCGAGTACGAAGGCGCGGCAGGGCGAACTCAACCGGGAATTCCATGAGCTCTTGTATTCGAAATGCGGTAACGACCGTCAGTTGAGGGCGATCAAGGAATTGCGCGCACAGGTCGAACGCTACGAGCGCCTGCAGGACACGCTGCTCGACGAGACGCCGTCGTTCCAGATAGAGCACGAAGAGATTTTGCGTGCATGCAAGGAGCGTCGTGCGCGAGACGCTCGCTCGCTTATCGTTGCCCATCTAAATACGGCTCGGACGGTTGTCGGCCGCCTGATTGCAGCGAGTTGATTGGACCTTGATGTCGCGCTCCCGACTGCAAAAAATCCATCAACTCGCCGACGATCGCCTCGGGCGCATCTTCCTGCATCAAATGGCCGGAACCGGAAACCCGGGTAAAGCGCGCCCCTGGGATCATCGTCGATAGCGCTACCCCTCGATCGATGGGAATCCACTGATCTTCCTCGCCCCAAAGAATGGAAACCGGGCAGCGCAGTTCTCCGTAACGCGGTTCGACTGCGTCGGTATAGCGCTGGTCCATCTGAACGATTTGCCGATAGAACGCCGCTTGCCCTTCTTCACCCAACCAGGGCGACGAATAAATGCGCAGTGCGTCGGCCGTTAGCGTTCGGTGCGCGGCACCCTGCAGGTACGCATTAACCATCGCCTCATGAATGTACGCCGGTACGCCTGCAAACGCGGCTTCGTGCGCGCGTACATGCCGGACAAACGCGGAACCCCACGGGGCTACCGCCACCGGATCGATCAGCAGCAAAGATCGATACTCGCACCCATCGAGCAACGCCGCTCTGAGCGCGGTAGCGCCGCCGAAATCATGAGCCACCACGTCGGGCTTCTCGAGCCGCCAATGCTTTAGCAAAGCAGCGAGCAGACGATTCTGAACGCCGAGCGAAACGTCTTGACCCGCTCGCTGCTCGGACAATCCATAACCAAGAAGATCGAAATAGAAGACTTGCCGGAAGCGTGCCGCGATCGGTGCAATTCGGCGCCACACCTGCGAAGAAAACGGTGTTCCATGGACCAGCACCAGGGGTTTGCCCGCACCGATCACGCCATAGCGAACCGACTGCCCACCGAAGTCGAACGCATGGGCCAACGGCAACCTTCCAGGAAGCTCGTGCCGAAATTGTCGCGAAGTATCCGTCATGAATCGCCTCGTGCATTGGACAGTCGTGCACGATTAAGCATAGACTAACCGCCAAAGCGGAGCAAGGAGGTTATGTTGACCGATGCAAAGGCATTGCATGTGCGGCAAGACGCGGGCGTCGGCGGGCACCTGGTCCTTGATTTCGTGAACACATGCGGCGGCGCCGGCAAGGAACGCGACGTAGAACGATTGCTCGACTGGCATGACGCGATCGACTGGGCCAGCGCGAACGGCGTCCTCAGTCCGGCCGATAGCCGCTTAGTCGAGAAAGCGCGGTTGCGTGCGAGATGCGATCCGTCCGATATCCTGATGGAACTGAGGAAGCTGCGAGAGGCGATGCACGCAGTGTTCTCCTCGATCGCCGGGGGCGTTTCGCCTTCGGCGACCGCGCGATCGCAGCTGGAAGGGTTTATCGTCGAGGCGATGAGCCATTCGACGTTGCGCATCGAAGGACGGGCACCGGCGCGCTGGACGGTGCGCCCCGAGGAGGCGGGTTGCGCGCTTATCCAGCACCGGCTCGCCGTCGCTGCTAGCGAACTGCTTTCGCAATCGATCGTTTCGAATGTCCGGGAGTGCGGTGCGTGCTCGTGGTTATTCCTCGATCTCTCGCGGAGTAAGTCGCGACGATGGTGCTCGATGGCCACTTGTGGAAATCGCGCGAAAGCACAGCGCCACTACCGTATGATTCGGACGACATCTTAAACGGCAGTCCAAACAGGGATGATCGAGCGGGCAAACTCGCCGGCGTTCCCACGCCATCGGCGAGACGATCGACCGACTCGATGACATGCCACAGCGAACATGAGGGACGAATTGACGACAGCCTTTGACGAGCCAACGACAGCGGCAATCGCCGCGTTTGCAGAACTCGATTTCTACACGGCCGCGCAGGCGATGCGTGCCGAGGCCGATTACGACCGCGAACGGGACGAGTGGATTACGCGCTACATCGATGAGCAGGGCGGCGGCGTGGACGACATGGAATACGACGCCTTGCATGCGCAAGCTCAAGCAACGCCGGAATTCGCGCAGTTCGTCGATGCCGTTCGCAAGGAGATCCAGGACTACTTCGGTGTAACCGCCGATCAACTGGACTGGGTGGTGACGCTACGCGCCGACGATAGCGATGAACTCTGGGCGGAGGTGAACCGTCGACGGAACGCGCTCGGAACCGGCGAAGTGCGCGGCGATCTTTGAGCATCGCGTGCCATCGCGGAGCGGCCGCGACGGACGCTTTTATGACGACGCCGCGCCGCCGCGCCTGCGAACTCGATCTCATTCGAATGAAATTCGAATGAGATCGAAGGCGTAACGCGAACGCGGCAATCGAGCGATGCTTCCTAGCGCGGCCGTCGCTGCGCCGCGTCGTGGACGTGCGGATCAATGGTCAAGGCCGCCATTGCAGACCAATCCATATCGCCCATGCCGACTTCGACCGCTTCGGTCATCCGGCCGAGGACAGCAGCGAGCATCGGCAATGCACGGCCGGCTTGTGCGGCTGCGTCGGAGGCGAAGCGAAGATCCTTCAAGCCGAGCGAGGCCTTAAAACCGGGCTGATACGCGCCCCGAACGATATTGCCGGAATAGCTCTGGTAGGGGCGACTACCGAACAGCGTTCCGAGAATCAACTCAAAGAACCGCTCCCGAGAAACGCCGTTCGTATCGGTTAGCACGACGGCTTCCGCCATGGCTTCAATTGCCATCGCAATCATCATGTTGCAAGCGATCTTCGCAGCATTGGCCATGGGCGGCGCATCGCCCATGTCCCAGATGCGCTTGCCGATGGCCTCCAGTGCCGGCTTCGCTTTTTCCAGTGCGCCAGGCGCGCCGGCAGCGAGGATGTTGAGTTCGCCCTTCGCGGCAACATCCGGCCGACCCAACACCGGCGCAGACACATAGGCGACGCCTGCGGCGTCATGAATCTCCACCAGGGCCCTCGCGAACCCGACCGAGATAGTCGAAGCCACGACATGCACAAGCCCCGGCCTTGCCTTCAGCAGTAGATTCGGATGCAGCAGGACCTCGCGAATTGCCGTATCGTCGGACAGCATCGTGATGGCCAGATCGGCCTGCAAGGCTTGCACGGGTGTCTCGACCATACGCACACCTTCGACCTGCCCGCCGGAACGATTCCACGCAATGACGGTATGACCGGCTGCGGCCAGATTGCGGGCCATCTCCCGGCCCATCGCACCTAAACCGATTATTCCGATTTCCATGCGACGCTCCCCGATTTTTCGGGCGCCCGGTCCGGTGCCTCCGTATGTTCGATGAGCCAGTTCAACACCGGCACGAGCGCATCGTCGGAATTCTTCTCGTAGATGAGCCCGTGACCGTTACCGAATACGCCATGATCGGGAAGGTGCAGTACCTCGGCCTGGCTCCCTGCCGCCTTCAGTTGCTCGATGGCGGGGCCACTGGCGGCAGCGAAGGCAGAGGCTTCCGCGGTGACGGCGACGATCGGCAAACCGGCGAGCGCGGGCAGTCTATGCGTACCCGGCGCGGCTTCGCGCAGCGTGTCAGGCGAGGCGACCGGCGGCTCCCAGTTCAGCGGCGCGGCCGCGAGGCCCCACGTTAGCGTGCCGATATGGGGAATCTCCGCGAAGGGCGGGCCCATCGGCTCGATAGCGACGATCGCTTTCACGAGACCGGGGCGACGATCGGCCACCAACCAGCCGACCGGCCCCGAAGCCGAGTGCGTCAACAAGATCGCCGGGCCAACCCGGTCGAGTAGCTTCGCGATTCGGTCCGCTTCCATGTCCTCGGAAAACGCGAGATCGGCGGGAAGCGGGCCGTATCCGGCGATGAACTCGTCCATGGCGGTTTCGTCGTCGGGCGCAAAGGGCCATTGAGTGTGTCGACCTTCGTATTCGCTCGGGAAATAGATATGGCGGCCATGTTCATAGGAAAACGCGGGCCCCATCGGCCCCATCGTCTCGATATGAAAAGGAGAGCGCCCTTGTCCCGGACGATCGGCGACGAGCACGGGATAGCCCGCTTCGACGAGACGCTGCGCCCAGCCCGGCCGTCCGTCCGGTGTGTCGAACCACTCGGTTCCCTGATAACCGCCACCATGCAGTAGCAGGATCGGCCAGGGGCGCGTCACCTGCGCCGGGGCTTCCCATTCGACGAAGAGCGGGCCGGATTGATAGGTATTGCCGTTCCGTACGATCCGATCGCCCGGGATCCACATGTGGCCGCGACGGACGGTACGCGGCGAAGCATTTTTCCAAAAGGCCAAGGTGTTTCTCCTGTCTTTTACGCGCGTGTTTTACGCGAATGGCACGATGCGCGACGCGGCAGCGCATGGCAGATTCGGATCCGCAACGGCTCGCAACGGCGTACGACATGCGACGGACCGAAGTCTCGCAAATTCATTTTCGTTCGGCAATTCACTATAATGAACGGCTTGCGTTCATTTCTGTGGGTATGCAGCTATGGAGTGGAGCGATGTCAGGATCTTTCTCGCGGTCGCGCGCACAGGGACGCTTGGCGCCGCGGCACGTGCGCTCGATCTCAGTCATCCGACCATCGGGCGACGGCTTCGCGCGCTCGAGGCGTGCACGGGCCAAGTGCTGTTTCAGCGAACCGCCGATGGTTTTGTTTTGACCGAGGAGGGCGCCGCAATCCTCCCGGTCGCGGAGCAGATGGAAGATAGTGCGTTGGCCATCGAGCGCAGATTGACGGGCGAGCAGCAAAACCTCGAAGGCACGCTCAAGGTGTCGTCGGCCGATTGGTTCGGGGCCTATGTGCTGCCGCCGGTGATCGCCGACTACGCGCGCGAGTACCCGCTTGTCCAAATCGACGTTTTGACAGGCACGCGTTTATTCAATCTGGCGCAGCGTGAAGCCGATATCGCTTTTCGCATCGTTCCGTTCGACGGGTCCGACATCGTGCAACGACGTCTGACTCGGATGCCGTACGGGGTCTATGTGGCCACCGACAGTGCCGACCCAGTGGAAGGCGATGGCGCGGGGCAGCGCTTGATCGCGATGGATACATCCACCGGCAGCTTTCCCGATATCGACTGGCTAAAGCGCCGCTTTCCCCACGCGCGCACCGTATTGCAGTCGAACAACCGCAACGTCCAGGCGCAGATGTGCGGCGCAGGCTTGGGGATAGCGGTATTGCCGCGGCCTGTCGGCGACCAGCTCGGTAGCATTCGCAGGCTCGATCTGAGCGAAGCGCCACCGCATCGGGACATCTGGATGGGCTACCATCGCGATCTCAGACGTCTGCACCGTCTTCGCGCGTTCGTGGATCTCGCGCTCAAACACCTGGAAGGCGGTCAGTAGTCGGGACGCATTCCCGATTCGCTCCATTAGCCAACCGGGCGGCAAGTCGGTACGACTTTCAGCAGCGCCGGCCAGTGCTGGCTCCAGTCGCTATCGTGAGTCAGACCCGGCACGATCGCCGTCTGAGCGCAGCGCGTGCCCGTGGCGTTGACGAAACGCTGTGCCACCGACGGCGGGACGACATCGTCCTTGGCTCCGCTGAAGTGCACCTGCGCAATGCTTGCGACACGGCGTGCGAAATCGATCGCATTCTCCGATTCCGGCATCGGCGAAACATCGTGCAGCCGATTGACGAATTCGTCGTCGAGATCGCCCGCCACCGTCCGAATCGAAACGACGTCGGTACGGCGCGCCGCAATCAGTACTGCAACGGCGCCCCCTCCCGAGTAGCCGACCAACTCGACAGGTTGCCCCGGCGTGAGTGCGGCGAAGCGGCTGACGGCCGCGTTCATCGAGTCGATCACCTCCGGCGAGAAACGCTTACCGGTCCAATAAGGGATGGCGCATCGCGGGTTCGCCGCCATCGGCGTGAACTGACAAGGGCGCGCCAAATAAACCAGGTTCGGCGCAGGATCCTTTGCCGCGAGCGCGAGCCCCATCGCTTTACGCGGTGTCGGGTCGAGCGACGGTTCGGTACGCGAGAGCCAGGCGACACCATCGCCTTCGATATACACGCGCAGCGGCTCGCCGGGATGCGAGATTCGTGAAAACGTCGTTAGCACGAACGGGCCGGTATCCACGAGTTGGCGACGCAGGTGCGCGGGTTCGGCCAAGGCATCGGCATGCGCGTCGGGGTCGAGCACCGTGCATCCCGACAGTACGCCCAAAAGAAAAAGCGACACGACCGCCGTAAACACTTTGCGTACCGTCGACGTGGGCAAGACGGCGGTTCCGAGATACGCCGTACGACGCGATAGACCACATCGGCACCGCATGCCGCGCGTCGGTTTCATGGCGCAGTCAATTGCTTGAGTTCGCCGGCTATCCGCGAGATTACGCCGCTCCAATCGGTGCGCACGTCCTGACGAAACAACCGCATGTGCGGATACCACGGCGTATCCGTCCGTTCGAGCAGCCAGCGCCAGTCCGGCACCTTCGGCAGCATGACCCATACGGGGCGCCCCAACGCACCCGCGAGGTGGACGGGAGAAGAGTCCACCGAAATCAGGAGATCGACGAGGCAAAGGATCGCCGCCGTATCCTCGAAATCGCCGATCTGCGCCGACAACGACAAGAGTTTCATGCCGTTGGGCGGCGTATCGGCCTGCGCAGCAGCCGGGCCTTTTTGGATCGATACGAAGCTCGCGTCAGCCTGCGCGAGCGGCGCGAGCTGGGCCAAGGCCAGCGAGCGGTTGGCGTCGTTGGGATGCGTGGGCCGCCCCGCCCAAACGAGCGCGATCAACGGGCGGGGCAGGGCGGCCAAGCGCTGTCGCCAGCGCTCGACGCGCCGTGGGTCCGGGCTCAGGTACGGCATGGGCCCGGGCAGATCGTCGAGACGTAGCCCCAAGGCCATCGGCAAGCTCATCATCTCGCAGTGCATATCGAACGCAGGCGGCAGGCTCCCGCGCTCGACGATCTCGTCGAACCCCGCGCTGCGCCGGATAATCGACAGCGATTCGCGATTGATTTCGAGAACGACCCGCGCTCCGCTCTTCTCCTTGGCCCGAGGCACGAGGCGCACGAATTGGAAGGTGTCGCCGTAGCCCTGTTCGTCGTGGATCAGTAGCGTCTTGCCGGACATGGCGCGGCCGTCCCAGCGCGGACGCTGTACCTTGCGCTCGATGCGAACCGTATGGGCGAGGCTATATCGGTAACGGTATTCACGCCAGCCGCGTTCGAACTCGCCCGAGAGCAGCAACGTTTCCGAGAGGTCGAAACGCGTCGGGAAATCGCCGGGTGCGTGCTCCACGAGCATTTCCTGGATCGCGCGCGTTTCGGCGATCCGTCCTTGCGGACGAAGTGCGGCAGCGAGCAGCTTCCATAGCACAAGCGGTCCGCGGCCCGAGGCCAGATACGGCCGCACGATCGCTTCGGCTTCCTCGTAACGCCCCGACGCCAGCAGCGGACGCATCCGCTGATCGATCGCGCCGATATCGCAGTCGGCATCGGCCATCACGGCGCCTCGACGCCAAGCGCCTCGAGCAAAGGACCGAGATACCGCGCATGAGTTCGCCAGCGACCTTTCGAAGTCGAATAGATCGGTTGGCGCACTTGGTTGACGCTGGCCGTGCGAACCACGCGACGGTTGCGATGAAAGTTCAAGCAGGCATCGTTCCACGGCAGTCCGAGCCAGCCGATCAAACGCCGCGCTTCGCTTTCGAGATCGTCGACGACCGCTTCGTATTGCGTTTCGATGAAGACGTCGCGAGGCAACAGCGCGCGCCAATGCGCCATCAACCGTTCGTAATGGCGGTAGAAAGCGCCAAGCTCCGCGAGGTCGTAGGCAAACGGCTGCTGTCCGGCGAACAGCTTCGTGTAACAGGACAAGCATGTATCGACGGGATCGCGCCGAACGTGGACGATCCGGGCCCCCGGCAGGATCAGCGGGATCATGCCGGCATACAAGAAATTGCCAGGCATCTTGTCGACGACATGCGCTCGGCCTGCGGCAAGCTTTGTCACACGGGCGAGATAAGCTTGCGCGCATTCGCGCAAGCGAGCCTGCGCCTCTGCCTCGGGCTCGCCGTCGAGCGCGGCGACACAGTCGGGAAAGACGCCGATTTCATCGATGGACAGACGCAGCGCCGACAGCTCGCCCGCGCCCGTCACTTGCGGGTGCGACGAGAGGATTTGCTCGATGAGCGTGGTTCCCGAGCGCGGCATGCCGATGACGAACACGGGCAGTGTCGACGGCTCGCCGAGGCCCGCCAACCGCCCATACCGTTCGGGCGTGAACACCGTCCTGACGTCTTCCATGCAGCGGCCGATCTGCTCGCCGTCATAGTCGAACGAAGCGCGCTTGGCGCGGTTGCCGGCCTCCCAATGCCGGAACGCCTGCTCCGAATCCTGGGTGTCGAGGTAGGCCTTGCCGAGCGCGAAATGCGCCGCGATGCGATCGACGAGCGGGCGCCGTTCTCCTTGCGCGAGATAGGCTTCCAGCTTGCCGATGTCGGGATCGTCGCGGCCGAACGTGCGCGACTCGGCGCGTGCCGCGAGCGCCTGCACGGAATCGGGGAGCCGCACGAGTGCCTGCTCGAAGGCCGCCAGCGCTTCAGTCTGGCGCCCCGCTTCGATCAACAGCGTGGCGCGCCCCACGAGTGCCGCTTCGGCTACTGTGCCGGGCAAGGTAGCCGCCTGCTCGTAGGCATCGAGCGCTTCATCGGTCATACCGAGATCGTGCAGCGCGAGCGCAAGCGTGTAATGCGCCTGCGCGTTGCGGGGCGCCAGTGCAACGGCATGCCGTGCGACGGCGAGCGCCTCGTCGATGTGCGCGATCTGTCTGAGGGCCTTCGCACGCGCCGTCAGCGCGGCCGGATGCTCGGGCGCGAAAGCGCCCAACATATCGAGCGCACGCAGTGCGGCATCGTGGCGCTGCCGCGAACTCTCGACCTCCGCAAGGTTCAGGTACGCGTCGACGAGGCGAGGGTTCAGATCGATGGCCTGCCGAGCATGCTGGGCGGCTTCGTCGTAGCTGCCTTGCGTCGAGAGCAGGTAGGCGAGATTGCTATGCGCTTCGGCATACGATGGATTGAGCGCGAGCGCTTGGCGGTAGCAAGCCTCGGCACGGTCCATTTGGTCGAGTCGTCGCCACGTATTGCCGAGATTGTTGTGTGCGTCGGGCCATTCGGGATTGAGCGCGACCACCTTCTCCAGACATACGCGGCTGCGCTCGAGCTGACCGGCTTCTTGCAGCAAGATGCCGAGGTTGTTCCATCCGGACACGAGCGTGGGATCCATCGCGACAGCACGCTGTGCCGCTTCCTCGCCTTCGGGCAGCATCCCCTTCTGGCGATACATTTCCGCGAGATTGCTCGAATAGACGGCCGCCGCACGCGGGGCGAGGCAAGCCTGCTTCACGTGCGAGATCGCCAGATCCAGGTTGCCGTAGGCGTGCGCCATCAACCCCAGTAAATGGAGGGCATCCGGCTGGCCGGGCCAAGCGGCAAGCACACGCTGAGCCAGCATCTCGGCTTGTTCCGCTTGGCCGGCGTTCCAGTGTGCGTAGGCGCGGGTGAGCGCTTCCTGGATGCTGATGTTTTCTTGAGGGGCTGCGGTGCTGACCATGCGCAAGATATTAGAACAACTGACGCAAGCGTAGGCTACCGGCTTGGGAAACAAAGCCCGGCCCGAGCTGCACGTTATAGCGCGCGGTCAAGCTCAGGTTTCGTTGCTTCAGCAGCGTGACGCCTGCGGTTAGCACAGCCGAGTTCGTCATAGGGCTCGTGCCGAGCACGCTGAAGCTCGTCTGGCCGCTGGGATCGGCGGCGAAGGTCGCCGTGGTCAGCGCACGCGTGTTGTTGTACTCGTGCCGCCATGCGACGGTCAACTCCGGCACCAGCACACCGTACGACGTGGGCACCTCGCGTTCGATTTTTGCGCCGAGGTCGGTGGTGACCGAAGTCAGGTGCGTCGCGTCGACCGAGAGCGCAGCACCGTTGCCGCCCGATTCGGTGTAGGCGTTTTGATGCAGATAACTGTAGGTGAGGCTCGCGAGCGGCGTGACCGTCGCGATGCCGAGCGCAAGCGGATAACCGATCTCGCCGCGCGCGACGTACTGCTGACCGCTGAAGCTGCCGCTCGCTTGGCCCGAGAACCCGGGGAAGTTGACCAGGCGATTCGTGTCGTAGCGCTGGACGATGGCGCCCGCGGACAGGTTGGCGTACCACCTGTTCGCCACGTAGCTGCCGTAACCGATCAGGCCGTAAGCGTTGATGCGGGTGTTGCTCCCGGCGGTGTCGCCCGTGTTGTTGACGGCAGTGTTGCTGTAGCTGAATGCACCGCCGACGCGCCACGCCTGCGATACCGCGCGATCGACGCCGAACAGCAGGCCGCCGTAGTTGGCGCTGTATCCGTCCACTTGGTCGCGCGCGTTCTGGCTAGCGTGCCCGCCGAACGCCTGACCCCAGACGCCCCAGCTCGGCGAGCCCTCGCCGGTGGAGATGCCGCTGCCGTACTGTTGCGCCAGGCGCAGTCCGTTGGCGTGGCTCGAGATGATATTGAGCACGTCCAAGGTCGGCGCGGCCGCGGCGCGGCTCGAGGAGGTCTGCGACGTCGGGCTCAGTTGCTTGCCTGCGGCGTTGAGCGCTTGGGGCGAGCCGCCCGCCTCGAGTGCGAGCGAGGCGTCGAACAGGTTGAGCAGGGCCGGACTGATACCGGTGTAGTTCCCCAGCCCCTTCAACGCCGACACGGCATTCGGCGCGGTTGCAGCCGGTTTGGGGGGCGATGTTCCTGTGCCCGTGCCCGTGCCGGTTCCGGTTCCGGTTCCGGTTCCAGTCCCTGTGCCTGTGCCTGTTCCCGTGCCTGTACCGGTCCCCGTTCCCGATCCGGACGCGTTGGCAACCGTTAGGACAAGGTCGCTGTTTGCGCCATTGGCCACGGCGGCGCCGGTGACCACTAGTCCGGTGACCCCGGCGATCGCATAACGCAGCGTGCCGGCGTTGTAGTTCGTCCCGGTGCCGGTGGCGTCGACGACGACGAAACGCTGGCCGGCTGCGAATCCATAGGCATTGAGCTTTTGCAGCGTCACGGCGGAACCGCTGGCGATATTGGCGGTGCCCGAGACGACGAGCCGGCCATAGCCGCTGTCGCTGGCAATCGTTCCGCCTGTGACCGCGCTGTCGGCGACGCCGACCAGCAGCGTGGCGGCCGCCCCTTGCGTGTAGTTGCCGGTGATCGCGATGGGATTGTTGACCTGCAGCGTGGCGCCGGTGTTATTGACCGCGTGGCTGCCCACGTTGATTTGGTCGTTCAGCAGCACATTGCCGGAACCGAACGCCACGTTGGACGAGGTATTCGTGATGGTGCCCACGTTCGCGGCGGCAATTGCGCCGCCGAGGCCCGTCAGCGTACCGAATACGGTGCCGCTACCGCCGCCGATACTCAGATTGGTGGAGCCGGTGTTATGGATGGCACCCGCGATCAACCCACTGTTGGCGATCTGGCTGATGGTACTCGTGCTGTCGATATTGATGGCATTGAGCAGGCCCGTAATGGTGCCGCTATTGATCAGCGAGCCGATCGTGGCGCCGGCCAGCGCGAACACGCCGGTATAGGGCCCGCTCGGGAAGCCGGTCACCGTCTGCGTGGTCGCGCCGCTGATAAGGCCGGAGTTGTTGATCGTGCCAATGGTGCCCGTTTGCGCAACGACGCCGGAAAACGTACTGGTGATGGAGCCGGTATTGGTCAGCGTGCCCAGGCTGGCGCCGCTGCGGATAAGGATACCGAGTTCGTTGGTGATGGTGCCGCTGTTGGTGAGCGTGCCGATCACGCCCGAATTTTCGCCGAGCACCCCGTAGCCGACGATCGTTCCGGTGTACGTGGAGCCTTTGATGGTGCCGCTGTTCAGGATCGTACCGATGCTGCCGCCGGAGTTGTCGATGCCGAATATGCTGCCGCTGACCGTGCCGCTACCGGCGAGCAGGCCCATGTTGTTGACGGTGCCGATGGTGCTCGTGTTGTAGATGCCTCTGCCGGCACCGGTGATCGTGCCGGTTGCCGCGTTGGTCAGCGTCGCGATCGTGCCGCTGTTGTTGATCCCGGCGGCGATGGTGCCCGCGATACCGCTTGTGCTGATGAGCCCGTTGTTGGTGAAGGTGTTGATCGAGCCGGTGCTCCTGATGCCCGCATTGCCGCCGACGAAATTGCCGGCACTGTTGTTGGTGAGTACGCTGATGGTTCCGGCATTGACCATCCCGTACGTGATGCCCGCGATCGTGCCGCTGTTGGTGAGCGTGCCCAGCGAGGAGCCGGTCGCCAGCAAAGCGGTCGAGGTGCCGAAATTGGAGAGAACGACGTTGGGGGCGATCGTGCAGTTACCCGAAGACCAGCCGATCTCGGTCTGGTTCGCGCTGATCGTTCCGTTGATTCCGCAGTCGGCTTTTGCGACCAGCGGTGCGACGCCGGTGAGCGCGCCGGCAAGGGCTGCGACGAGTGCGCGTTGTCTTTGCGGCACGTTCTTGCGATTCATAGACACCCCGGCGAAGAGGTTCGAGAAACGTTGGTTTAAGAACTTGCGACTTTCCCAATACTATTCAGCCGAATCGCGAAATTCAACGGCCGATTTTTACGTGTGTTCTTCTCTTCGATACGGCGTAACCGGAAAAAACGACAGAATGCCGAACCGGCTGCTCGATTTCTTTCAAAATCACTATGGCGGAAATATATGTGCGACACCCTACGAGGGGTTCGCCAACGCCTTGTCGGACGGGCGTTTGGTCCGCTCGAGCGCACGTTGGCCGCCGAGTTTGTGCTCGATGTATCCATTCGCGTGTCCATGAGAACGATGCATATCGAGCGAGAGAAATGCACCGCCCTATGTGGCCACCGCGGCGGCGTGCGGCTTCAGCCGAAAAGCACCGATTGACAGAATCGTTTTTGTGCGATTCGTTTCAGCGGCATGCGAATGGCGCATGCGAAACCTGGCGCCATGCGCAAGCTACTCGCCGCTCGTCAAGGCTAGCGTTTCGCCAGCGGATGAGCGGCCGCATCGACGATTTCCTCGAAACCGCGCAGCACCAGGTTCGACTCCCGCGGGACGCCCAGCATGTTGAAGGAGTAAATGGACGGATAGCGGTTTTCCGCATTGGCCCGGTAGTTTTGCGGATTGAATAGCGGGCTGATATGCCACGAGAGCCGATAACCGTGTGTCCACAGGTACTCGATGAGCGCGCGCGAGTGCGCGACGCGATCGTTCTCGACGTACAACAGCGGGCGGTGGTCTGCAAGCATCCGCTCGGCGCCTTGCAGGACTTGTAACTCGAAGCCTTCGACGTCCACCTTCAGGAGGCGAACGGCCCGCCCCTGTGTCATATCGTCGAGCCGTACGCACGGCACCTCGATGCCATTATCGAAAGGTTGCGCGCGAACGGACACCGCGCCGAAGTTGCCCGTGCGGCGGTAATCGGGGGAAGGGAGCCAGACTGTCCCCGTTTGTGCCGAGCAGGCGAACGGCCAAGCCCGCACATTGTCCGTGGCGTTGAGCGCAAGATTCGCACAAAGGTTCTGGAACACGAACGGCTGCGGCTCGAATGCCATGACGTCGGCGCCGGCTGCCTTGGCTGCTTTGGCGAGGGGGACGGTCTGGCTGCCGACATTGGCGCCGACTTCCACGACGGTGCCGGGCTCGGCGATGCACTGCAAGAGCAACTGCGTTTCCAACTCGGCGTACTCGCCATATTGGATCAACGCTTGACCGACATATTCGTCAAAGCGATTGGCGAGCATCGTTCCGTGTCGCGTATCGACTAGAACGTAAGGGTCGGCGGCGTTTGGCATCGTGTTGTTCGGTGGTTCGTTCCATGCGAGGTATCGCTCGGATCGACATCGCCGAGACGAAAATAAAGACCGGTGCACTTCACCCCATTTTTGCGAGAAATTGTACCTGTGCGGGGCGTGAACGGCCCGATAAGATTCGCGAACCGTTTTATTTCAGGGGATGCAGTGCGATGAAGCTACCGATCTACCAAGTGGACGCATTCACCGGAGAAGTTTTCAAAGGCAACTACGCCGCGGTCGTGCCGCTCGAGCGGTGGCTGCCCGATGAACTGATGCAGTCGATCGCCACCGAAAACAACGTGTCCGAAACGGCGTTCTTTGTTCGGAACCCTGAAGGTGTCTACGATATCCGCTGGTTTTCGCCGATCACCGAAATCGCCTTTTGCGGTCACGCCACCCTTGCTGCCGCGTATGTGATCTTCCGTCGTCAACCGGCCGAATCGATCACGTTCGGCGCGAAATCGGTCGGCACGCTGACCGTATGGCGCGACGTCGACGACCGCATCGAAATGCGTTTCCCGCGTCGGCCTTCCGAAGCGGTACACAGCGTGCCGCCAGCGCTCTTGCAAGGCCTTTCGGTCGCACCGAAAGAGGTGTTGGTCAACCAACAGGCCTACGTCGCCGTCTATGAGAGCGAGCAAGACGTTCGTGCGCTCGTTGCGGCTTCCGAGCATTTGAAGACGCTGGGTCCGCTCGATGTCGTTGTGACAGCACCGGGCCAACGGCACGATTTCGTCTCGCGTTACTTCTGGCCCGCGAACGGCGGCGACGAAGATCCGGTGACGGGTTCGATCCACGCGGCACTGGCGCCGCTATGGGCCGAGCGTCTCGGCAAGCGCGAACTCGTGGCGCTGCAGGCATCGCACCGTAGCGGATTGCTGCATTGCTGCGTGGAAGCGGAGCACGTTTTGATAAGCGGTCAAGCCGTCCTGTATCTCGAGGGCACGATCGAAGTTCCAGTAGGACACTAGACAGGCGTGCGGCGCTCGGCGGGGCGCCGCAGTGCTGCGTCGTTCGGCACTCGCGTACCGACGATCGGTGAGTTAGGGACTGACGGGGCGTGCGTCGTCGCATCCGTAAAAGTGCCCGCCGATAAAACAGTTACAAGATAAGTGTTGACGCTGGTAGCGCCCAGCAGGTAGTGTGTCGTTCGAAGTTCAAGAAGTTCGATTGCTGTTCATCAATTGCTCGCTCCTCAGCGGTATTCGTTGTCCTCTCCCTCCTTGATGCTTCATGCGCTCCCCAGCGGGGCATGCTTTTCTATCTATTTTTTTACTCAAGGATTCTTCATGGATACCGGTATCGTTAAGTGGTTCAACGACAGCAAAGGCTTCGGCTTCATCACGCCGGACAACGGCGGCGACGATCTCTTCGCGCACTTCTCCGAAGTCAGCGGCGAAGGCTTCAAGACGCTCGCTGAAAATCAGCGCGTCAGCTTCGAAACGAAGCGAGGCCCGAAGGGTCTGCAAGCGGCCAATATCAAGCCGCTGTAAAGTTTGGAGGGCCCGGTTTCCGTCTACGGAGGCCGGGTTGCAGCGACACCCTCGCGGAGCTTTGGTCTCTAAAGTTGGCGCGATCGCTCTTAGCCGCACTGCTTGGTCAGCGGCTTGCCGGCGCCACACGTCTCGTTGCTCTTCATGCTCCCCTCTGCTGTCGCGCCGTTATAGCGTTGCGACGGCTTCAGATCGCGCTCCCAATGGCTTGGGAGCGGCGCAACCGTGCATGCGCATTTCGTACGGTACGCGCGCATTCGAATATCAGTAAAACTAAAATGCACAACAAACACATTCAGCAATACCACGGCTATGCCGTCCAACCCTCGGCGCATCGTTTGCCCGACGGTAGTTTTTCATCGAACCTGCTGCTCGAACGCACGGATAGCGCGCGCGTTGGTGGCCGCTATCAGTTTTATTCGCTCGATTACTTCACGAGCGAAGAGCAGGCGCTGCAGCACTCGACACGCTGGGCGCGACATTGGGTCGACACGCGCGGTTGAAGGCGACGCGCCATCGCGAACCGGGCACGGACAAAAACATTCTCTGTACAAACGGGGCAATCGGTGTAGCATGAATGCGGCGATTAGCGTCGATTGACCCACAGCCCTTCTCCGCGCCGCCGCAGTTGCCTTGCCCAACGCCAATAGGGCGGCCCACATTCACCGCCGGCCGAACAACGCGGCCAGTCATGTGACGACACAATTCGGTCGCTCACACTCCTTTCCCCATTGGCCGCCAGTTGACGCGGCCTCAGAGGTCTTTCATGACAACCGGTTTCCGTCTCTACCGTGGGCTAGAAGTCTATCCACTGGTCTACCCGCATCGCGCCACCGAGCCCGGAAGCGCGCGCAATTACGACGAAGGATTCGACGCTGCCGTGCGCATCCAGGAGCCGGGAATCGGCGGGGAAGCGCCACGCTGCCGCGTGTTCCGGATTGAGGCGAAAAGTCCCTTCCGCAATACCGGCGACGCGCGGCGTGCATCGACTGCCTACGCGGAACACCTCATCGACACCTGCTCCGAAGACACCCACGTCCTCGATGTGGAGCTGTAAGTTGCGCCTCGCGCATCATCCGAGCGCGTCGATGCGTTCGGCTGCCATCGCACCCATCGCGCCGCGAACACGGTCACGGAATTTCGAACGGTACGCGGCGCGCACTTCCCATCAGGAAAAAAATTGACAACGGTTACCCCCAAGCTGAACGAACCGATGGAAGTCGCCTTGCGCCGCTTCCGCCGTTCCATCGAGAGCACCGGTTTGATAAAAGAACTGCGCGCGAGAACGGCTTATGAAACGCCGACGGCGAAACGCAAACGAAAGAAGGCAGCCGCGGTAGCCCGTCTCCGAAAACAGATCAAGCGATCGTTGCCGCCGAGCAAGCTGTACTGAGCCGAAGCGCTGCCGCCCTTCGCGTGCACCGACCTATCGGCCTGGGGTCAGGACAGCGGGGTCTTTCAGCGCCGCGTCGATCTTTTGGATGTAGTTGGCGGCGATCGGATTGTTGGGATTGTCGTTGCCCGACACGTAGTAGGACAGCCCTTGCTTGAGGCTGCCGTGATCTGCGATGCGTTGTGCGAGGTTCGACGCAGCCATGCGCAATTGCACGGTTACGCTGTTCTCGTACTGTGCCGTGGTGACGACCTGGCTGCCCACCCGTTTGTTGCCCGGTCCGTCTTGGGACCAATCGCGCCCATCGAGAAACTTCCGGGAGATCTGTCCCAGGCCGATCGAGGTGTTGTTGTTGGAGGCACGGTCCAAGTCGCCCTCGAAACGCATGGCTTTTTGATAGCCCTGCGAGAACGCTCCGGATTCAACCTGCAACTGGGCGCGAAAGACATTCGGATTGAGGCCGTATTCTTTTGCGGTTTCATCGACGGCGCGGCCGAAATCCGCTTCGTTTTTGATCTGCGCGTCTTTCTGCTGCTCGTCCCCACGCAGTACCGGCAGGAACGTGGGGTGGACAGTCGGCGCGGCTTGATCGACGCTGGTGGCATAAACGCCGGCGCCCGAGGGGGCCTTCGCATCGCTCGGCGTAGCGGGAGCGGCGGAGCGATTGAATGCTGCCGGTGCGACGCCCGACATCGACGAAGGAGATGCGCTACGATCGGCCGCTTGCGCGCCATGCTGCGGCTGTGCGAACGAGGCGGCCGGCGACGCATTGCCGGTATTGCCGCCGCCGGTCGTCGGCGTGTCCTGCGTGACTTGCTGATCGCTCGCTTGCCCGTGCGCGTGGTGGCCATGATGGCGATTGCGCGCATGCTCGCCGGACGAGGAGCGCAACTGCCGCATCATGGTTTCAAGCAATCGATCCAACTTGTCGAGGATGTTCTCCAGGAGGTCCTGCTTCGTGCCGGGTGTTGCATGGGAAGCATCGTGCGGTTGGAACTGCGCGGAAGGCGCATGGGAAGTGACACTGTCGATGGGCATGGCGGCTCTCGCGAGGGAAGCAGTGAACGATGGTCGTCACCATGGCATTGCTTGCGGACACCCGAGGCGGGTGCTGGCGAAACCTTGCGTTCCAGAGCGAACCGGGCCGCCCGCGCAACGCAAGGCGTTTCAACTCGACCGATAGCGCGTTGTTTCTGCATACGGGCGGCTCGCCCGCTATCTATGCCTACCGATCGCATTTCGACAAAGGCGCATCGGACTGGGGCGGCGTTTGAAGTGCCAAAGGCTCCAACGCCTCGCGCCGTGCCCCGAGCGCCAGACCGTCAGGTCTGAACAAATGCGCGTGCCGCACGGAAAACCCGACCTCGATGCGTTGCCCGTCCGTTGCGGCCGAATCTCCGGAACCCTTTACTTGAATCGCCCCGCCTCCGGCGAGCGTGACGTGCAATAGCGTCTCCCCGCCGAGGTGTTCGACCACGAGCACCTCGCCGGCCAGACGTCCATCGCAGCCGGCTGCGCCGTTCTCCATCAAATGCTCTGGACGCACGCCGAGCGCGAGCGCGTCTCCCGCGCGTACGCCCTCCGTATCGCACGGGACCGTGAGCGCCGCCCCGCCGGGCAGCGCAATCGTCACCCCGTTGGAATCGGCTGCGCGAACCTCCACATCGATGAAGTTCATCTTCGGCGAGCCGATGAACCCGGCGACGAACCGATTGCGCGGGCGTCGATACAATTGAAGCGGCGAGCCGATCTGCTCGACCGCGCCGTGGTTGAGCACGACGATCCGATCGGCCATCGTCATCGCTTCGGTCTGATCGTGCGTCACATAGATCATCGTTGCATTCAACTGCTTGTGCAGCTTGATGAGTTCGAGCCGCATCTGGACACGCAGCGCGGCATCGAGGTTCGACAGGGGTTCGTCGAAGAGAAAGACTTTGGGCTCGCGCACGATCGCACGGCCGATCGCTACGCGCTGCCTTTGCCCGCCCGATAACGCGCGCGGGCGTCGATCGAGCAATTGGCCGATCTGCAGGGTTTGTGCCGCGCCGTTCACGCGCCGCTCGATCTCGCTTGGCGGCATCTTCAGCATCCGTAAGCCGAACGCGATGTTTTCGTAGACGGACATGTGCGGATAGAGCGCATACGACTGAAACACCATCGCGACACCGCGCTCCGAAGGCTCGACTTCCGTCACGTCTTCTCCGCCGATCAGGACGCGACCCGAGTCGACGCGTTCCAAGCCGGCGATGGTGCGCAGCAGCGTGGATTTCCCGCACCCGGAGGGACCGACGAACACGAGGAACTCGTGCTCGCTCACGTCGATGTCGACTCCCTTGAGCACCTGTGCGCCCGAGAACGCTTTGCGGATCTGCTGCAACTGAACTGCGCTCATTTCGCGTCTCCTACGAACGTCGCACTTCGCGCCGCGTCGACGCGTGTCGTACGCGCTTGCGCTCGCTGCTCGCGGCTGCGCCATCGTGCACTGCCGCAAGGACTCCTAACGATTTTCTTCTTGACAAGCGTCGTGCGCCAAAATATACATTTGAAAAAACGAAATTACAAGTGAAACGCGCAGCCAGAGGGCCGCCGGCCGCGCCGCAGTCGCATGACGCAGTACCGCGCGTGCGCAGGCGTCGATCGATCCGATGCCTGCCGCCGAATCGATAACAAACCAGCTTTGCATCGGACCGTGAACGAGCGCCGGATGTTCGCCGCGGTCGACAAGGAGACAATCGATGAACAAACGGTTCTTGCAGCGAAACACGGCGATGGCATCGATGGCCGCCGCGTCGTTCTTGGCGGCGGCCCACGCCTATGCATGGACGTTGAAGGAGGCTGCGGCACCCTACTCGGGCACGACCCTCCACGCGATCTTCCTCGATCGGCCCGGCTATGTCGCCGCCGAGAAACTGATTCCGCAGTTCGAGAAGGAAACGGGTATCACGATCAAGTGGGACGTCGTGCCCTACGAGAGCACGCGACAAAAAGAGGTGCTCAATTTCGTCAGCGGCGGCGCGCAGGACATCGTGTTGGTGGATGTCGTGTGGATCGGCGAATTCGCCAGCAACAAGTGGCTCGTGCCGATCAAGAAGTTCACCGACGATCCGAAGCTGGCGGACCCGAACCTGAACCTAAAGGGCTTCTTCCCGATTCTGCTCGACTCGTTCGGTACGTGGGACAAGGTCACGTACGGGCTGCCGTTCGACAACTACTCGGGCCTCATGTTCTACAACAAATGCATGCTCAAGCAAGCGGGATTCGATGAGCCGCCCAAGACCTGGGACGATCTGTTGAACGTCTACGCACCGAAACTGACGAACGCCGGCAAAAATCAGTACGCCTTTGCACTACAGTCGCGGCGCGGCGAGACGCAATCGGCCGATAGCTTTATGCGCATGCTGTGGCCGAACGGCGGCTCGCTGCTCGACGCCAAGTTCAAGTCGAATCTCATGTCGCCGCAATCTCAGGCGGGGCTCGACTATCGGCAAAAGCTCATGAAGTACATGCCGCCGGGCATCGTCGATTTCGATCACGCTGAAGCGGTCAATGCGCTTGCGCAAGGACAGGTAGCGATGATCACCGAATGGTCCGCGTTCTATCCCACGTTGACTGACCCCTCGAAATCCAAGCTTGGCGATTGCCTCGGCATCGCGACGGAGCCGCGCGGCCCGGCGGGTCTCAAGCCCGCATTGGGCGGCTTCTCGCTGGCTGTCAACGCGAAGACCAGCGCGAAGAAGCAAGCCGCGGCTTGGCTGTTCATCCAGTGGATCACGTCGGAGCAAATGGCCAAGCCTTATCTCGACGCGGGCGGCGTGCCGGCTCGCATGGCGGTGTATCGAGATCCGGCCGTGCAACAGAAGTATCCGTTCGTGAAGCCGATGGTGGAATCGTGGCAGGGCGGCGTGCCGGACTACCGGCCGCGCTTCCCCGAGTGGCCCGCCGTTTCCGAGATCATTGGCGAGTGGGGCACGAAGATGATGCTCGGCCAAGTATCGGTGAAGGAGGGAGCGCAGACGATCGGCTCGAAGATGGAAGACATTCTGCGCAAGGCCGGCTACTACGACGGCAAGAAGCCGCTGCTCAAGTGAGCGGTCAGCGACGACTAGGGTGGCCAGCGTGAACCGGAGATCGCCATGGTGAACGGTACCGTGTCGCACGCGGTGCAAGAGTCCGCCATGCGCAAACGCGCGCGGCAGTGGCTCTGGCCGCGTTCGCCCGCGTTTTGGTTTCTCTTTCCCGCGGTGTTCGCGCTGGCCGTGATCGGGATCTACCCGCTGTTGGTCGCGCTCTTCAATTCTGTGCATCAGTACCGCCTCGCCGATCTCGAATCGGGCACGCCGTTCGTCGGCCTCGACAATTACGTGGCGACGCTCACCGATGCGACGTTTTGGCAGGCGCTTGGGCGGACGATGCTGTTTCTGTGCCTGACGTTGCCGATCGAGATCGCGATCGGTCTGTTCGCGGCGCTGATGCTGCACCGGCCCGGGCTTGCCTGGATGCGGGCGGTGGCGCGCGTGGGTTTGGTGGTGCCGATGGCGACGACCTACGCCGTGGTTGGGCTCATTGGCCGGCTGATCTTCAATCGGCAGTTCGGGGTCGCCAATTACTTGCTCGGCTTTTTCGGCGTTCATCCGCTCGACTGGCTCGGCGATCCCACGCTCGCCTACGTTTCGGTGATGATCATGGACGTCTGGCAGTGGACGCCGTTTTGCGCGCTGATTCTTCTCGCCGGGCTGACGATGGTGCCGAAGGAAGCCGAAGAAGCGGCGCGGCTCGAAACGCGCAAGCGCTTGACGATTCTCTGGCATATCGAACGGCCTTATCTGTTGCCGGGGCTGACGGCCATTCTGATCCTGCGCTCGGCGGACATGCTCAAGATGTTCGATGCCGTCTACACGATGACGCGCGGCGGTCCCGGTGCGGCCACCGAGTTTATCAGCGTGTATATCGAACGCATCGGCTTCCGCTTGTTCGATCAAGGGCTCGCCTCCGCGCAAGCGATGCTGCTGCTCGTGCTGACGATCGTGCTCTCGCGCTTGTACATTCGCTATATCTACCGGGAGGTCGCATGAGCGTGTCCTTTTTGGGCTTGTTCGCGATCGGCGCGGCGCCGCGCTCGCATCGCGCGCGGGCCGGCCGTCGGCGGGCAACGCTTTGGCATGGGTTGGCGCTGCTGGCGGTTTTTCTCTCCTCGGTGTTTCCGTTCTACTGGATGGTGACGACGAGCCTGAAGACGCAGGCCGATGCGCTCGCATATCCGCCGTTGTGGCGTTTCTCTCCTACGCTGAAGCATTACGGCGATGCGTTGTTCCAGCACGATGTCGGCGCCAGCCTCGTCAACTCGTTGATCGTGGCCAGCAGCACGACAGTGCTCGCGATCTTGCTCGGCACACCGGCCGCTTATGCACTCGCGCGTTTCGAGTTTCGCGGTAAGCGCGACCTGTGGTTCTGGTTCATTTCGAACCGAATGGTCAGTCCCGTGGTGCTAGCGGTGCCGTTTTTCTTGATTGCTACCAAGCTCGATCTGATCGATACGCATATCGTCTTGATCTTGCTTTACCTGACGTTCTCGCTGCCCATCGTGATCTGGATTTGCACCGATCAATTCCGCAACGTCCCCGTTGAACTCGACGAAGCCGCGCGGCTCGACGGTGCGTCGCCGTGGCGCGTGTTCTGGCGGATCAACTTGCCGCTTGCGATGCCCGGCATCGTTGTCTCCGCGATCTTCGCGTTCATCTTCTCGTGGAACGACTTGCTCTATGCGCTCGTCCTCACGCGGGACAACGCTGCGACCTCGCCCGTGGCCGCGACGAATTACATGAGCGGCTACGAGTTGCCCTGGGGCGAAATCATGGCGACGGGCACGTTGATCGTGCTGCCCATGGTGATCTTTGCTTTGCTGGTATCGGGACGGCTCGTGCAAGGTCTCACGATGGGTGCGGTGAAATGAGGCATTTGCTATAACTGTCGGTTTTCTCTGAGCGAGACATTCTTGACATCATGGGCAAGACCACCCAAATCACACCACCCGTCGAGCTTGAAGATGGGGTAGACAGCGAAGAGGAACTGCAGACGCGCGTCGCTTGGCATTACTACGTCGGCAACATGACGCAGCAAGAGATCGCGCAACTGCTCGGCACGAACCGCGTGCGCGTGAATCGGTTGCTTGCGGCCGGCCGCGAAGCGGGGCTCGTGCGCATCACGATCAACAGCCGTATCGCGCCCTGCGTGGCGCTCGAGGAAAAGCTCGTCGAGCGCTTCGCCCTGCAGGCGGCTGTCGTCGTCCCGAGCGGGGCGACCTACGAAGCGACGATGGCTGCGCTCGGTATCGGCACGGCGAACTATCTCACGCAGCACATCGCGGCGGGCCACACGATTGGGCTTGGTTGGGGCAGAACGATTCGCGCGGTGTTGCGGGCGTTGCCGCAGCGCGCGTATGGGCCGATCTCGGCCGTCTCGCTTCAAGGCGGGCTGGCGCATTGCCCGAGCATCAATACGTTCGACATCGTCTCCGATTTCGCCGATCTCTGTCATGCG
This sequence comes from Trinickia sp., assembly GCF_051953405.1. Taxonomy (GTDB): domain Bacteria; phylum Pseudomonadota; class Gammaproteobacteria; order Burkholderiales; family Burkholderiaceae; genus Trinickia. The sequence goes on from NZ_JBQCIV010000007.1 coordinate 68,818, forward strand.
GACGGCTATTTATTCGCGGCGCCGATTTACGTCAGCAGTCAGAAAGTTCGCGACGTGATTCTGCAAGAAGACGCCGTGCGCGAAACCTACGAACTCGCGCGCAACGCGGATCTGGCATTGGTGACGGCCGGCGATCTCACGGAATCGCTCGTCATCACGTACGGCGTGAAAGATCCCGAAGATCTGCGCACGTTGCGCAAGGCGGGCGCCGTGGGCGACGTACTCGGTCATTTCGTCGACGAAAACGGCAAGCTCATCAATCACCCGTTGAACCGCCGCACCGTGGCCATCGCGCTCGACGATCTGCGCGGCATCAAGCAGGTCGTGCTCGCAAGTGGCGGCGCAAAAAAATTCTTCGTGACGCGTGCCGCGCTGCGCGGCGGCTACGTGTCGGTGCTCGTCACGGACGAGGACACCGCGCGGCGGCTCTGCGAGGAGCCGTAACGGTCCCTAAGGGAAAAACATAAGGATTGCCGATGATGAACTCGACAGGTGCGGTCGATCGCCGAAACGAATTTTCGGGCAAGCGCGTGTTGATCACGGGCGCGGGTAAGGGCATCGGGCGCGCTGCGGCGTTGCTGCTCGCGGCGCGTGGTGCGAGCGTCGTGGCGCTTAGCCGCTCCGCGGACGATTTGCGTTCGCTCGAGCGCGAGATCGGCTGCGAAACGCACGCGGTCGATCTCGCCGACGCCGCTGCCGCGCGCCGGGCGGCGCTCGCCGCGCAGCCGATCGATCTGCTCGTCAACAACGCGGGCATCGCACGCTTGCAGCCGTTTCTCGATGTCGACGTCGAAGCGTTCGACGAGACCATGGCCGTGAACGTGCGTGCCGCGATGATCGTCGCGCAGGCGTGCGCGCGCGGCATGATCGAGCGCGGCACGGGCGGCGCGATCGTCAACGTATCGAGCATCTCGGCGCATATCGGGTTCGCGCTGCACGCGGCCTATTGCGCATCGAAGGCCGCACTGGACGCCCTCACCCGCGTCATGGCCGTCGAGCTTGGGACCTATGGCATCCGCACGAATGCGGTCAATCCGACCGTCACGTTGACGCCGATGGCCGAAAAGGCTTGGAGCGACCCCGACAAGGCCGCACAGATGCTTTCGCGTATTCCTTTGAACCGGTTCGTGCAGCCCGACGAGGTGGCGCAGACGATCGCCTACCTGCTAGGCGACGAGTCGCGCATGATCAACGGCGCGAGTCTGGCCGTGGATGGCGGTTTTCTCGCGCGGTGAACGACACGCGCTCCTTTCCTTTTCCATTCCAAGCGAGTCGACCATGAGTGAATCGAACGAGACGGCGCACATGACGGCCGTCGTCTGCCATGCCCCGAAGGATTACCGAGTCGAGCGTGTTGTGCGACCCAAGCCTGGCCCGAACGAGCTTGTCATCCGAATCGCGGCGTGCGGGATCTGCGCGAGCGACTGCAAATGCTACTCGGGGGCGAAGATGTTTTGGGGTGGACCGAGCCCCTGGGTCAAGGCTCCGGTGATACCCGGGCATGAGTTCTTCGGGTATGTGGAAGAACTCGGCGAGGGTGCGGAGCAGCACTTCGGCGTGAAGGTGGGGGAACGTGTGATCGCGGAGCAGATCGTCCCATGCGCGAAGTGCCGATACTGCAAGTCGGGTCAATACTGGATGTGCGAGGTGCACAACATTTTCGGCTTCCAGCGCGAGGTGGCCGACGGCGGCATGGCCGAGTACATGCGCTTCCCGCCGACGGCAATCGTCCATAAGATTCCAGACGGCATATCGATCGAGGATGCCGCCATTATCGAACCGCTCTCCTGCGCGATTCATACCGTCAATCGCGGCGACATTCAGCTCGACGATGTGGTGGTGATCGCGGGCGCAGGGCCGCTCGGGCTCATGATGACGCAGGTTGCGCATTTGAAGACCCCGAAGAAGCTCGTCGTGATCGATCTCGTGGACGAGCGTCTGGCGCTCGCACGCGAGTACGGTGCCGACGTCACGATCAATCCGAAGACGGACGATGCGCTCGCGATCGTTCGTTCGCTCACCGATCAATATGGCTGCGATGTCTACATCGAAACGACTGGCGTACCGGCGGGTGTGCCGCAAGGATTGGAACTCATACGCAAGCTTGGACGGTTCGTCGAATTTTCGGTGTTCGGCGCGGAGACTTCAGTCGATTGGTCGATCATTGGGGATAGAAAGGAACTCGACGTGCGCGGCGCGCACCTGGGGCCTTATTGCTATCCCATTGCCATCGATCTGCTCGCGCGCGGGCTCGTCACGTCGAAGGGCATCGTCACTCACGGCTTCTCGCTCGAGGAGTGGGAGGAGGCTATTCGGGTCGCGAATTCGCTCGATTCGATCAAGGTGCTGATGCGGCCTGCCGAGCGGAACGCCAGGGCATCCGCACGCTGACCGGACGCCGGCTGCATTCGATCTCGCGCAGACAACGGCAATGCAGTCGCGAGGCGCGAACGATCAGCCCTGGCCGCTGCGAAACCGCGCGGCCAGCTCGGCGACACGGCCGCCGAGGTGCCGCGCCGTGTCCAAATCGCTTTTGATCGGCGAAAGCTCCGGCGATTCGTCTTTCGAGTACGCCATCGCGCCGAGCCAGCCGCCGACGCGGTTGCGCTCCTCGTCGTTGTTGCCCGCGAATAAGTCCAGCCCTACCCAAAGCATGCCGTGCTGAGCGGCGAACAGCGCCAACGTGACCAAGGAATGGAGCTTATCGCCATGCATCGAGCCCGAGTTGGTGAAGCCCGCGGCGAGCTTGTTACGCCATAGCTGGGACGCCCAGGCTGTCTGGGTCGAATCCTCCATGAACTGCTTGAATCGAGCGCTGATTGTGCCGTTGTAGGTGGGGGATCCGAAGACAACGGCGTCGCTGGCCGAGAGCGTCTCCCAGTCGACGGGACCCTCCGCCAATGCAACGAGATGAACTTCGGCTCCCGCCACCGCGCTTGCCCCTTCCGCGATAGCCTCCGCTTGTTTCTTGGTGTGGCCGTAGCCGCTGTCGTAGACGATCGAGAGGTCGAATAGGTTTTTTTGCGTCATCTTGCAATAATTCGTAATAAGGATCGAGTTGAACGATCGATGGTCCACAGACGGTCGATTTGCCGCCTACAACATCCGGCGCAACACATCGTTACGGCGATCGGCATCCAGAAATCGATGTTTCAGTGCGCCGAGGATATGGAGAACGACGAGCAGGAGCAGCGTATAGGCCAACGTCTTATGTAGCCATTGAAACACCTTGAACCAGTTGTCGTTCTTAGGTAAGAGTTCGGGCAGGTGCGTGAAAAAGAACGGTACGCCATCGCTTTGCGTGTAGGTGCTCGACATCGAATAGCCCATCAGCGGTACGACGATGGCCAAGCTGTATAGCAGGTAATGAGCCGCCTTCGAGCATTTTTTCTCCCAATTCGCAAGGCCATCCGGCGATGCCGGCAGCGTCGTGCGGGAACGGATCGCCAGTTGGACCACCACCAGCAAGAAAGTCAAAACACCGAACTCCTTGTGGGTTGGGTAATACCAGTCGAATTTGGCCGGCAGGTCGTCGCTCAATCTGACCATGGTCCATCCCATCCATAATTGACCGAAGATCAGAAGCGCTCTGGCCCAATGAAGGAGCCTAAGCGCGAGCGGATATTTGTCGGTGCCGAAATGTTCTACGCGCTCTTCCATAGCATCTTGCCTTCTGCCGTCCGTCGGCTAGGTGGGGAGTTTCCATGTCGGCAAACGCGCGCCCTACAAGGACGGCGAGCGCTGGCCGAGTCCGGCACATCGACCGCCCGCCGACGAATGGCCGCGACCTGCGATGCGCAGCCGTTCGCCCGAACGAGCGGGACGCCTTCAACGACCATTCATCGTCGGCAGCATTCTTGCAGCGCTTCGCGAAGCGCGCCGACCATGACGTCGGCCTCCTCGCGTTTCAGAGTAAGCGGTGGAGACATGACGACCTTGTTGGCGATGGCCCGCACCAATACGCCTCGCTTGCGGGCGCCGTCGGCAACGCGCGCCGCAAAACCCTCCATCGGGTTGAGCGGTGTCCGGCTCGCCTTATCGGTGACGAGATCCAGCGCCAGCATCAGGCCCTTGCCACGCACGTCGCCTACGGTCTCGAATTCATGTTTCAACGGAAGCAACTGTTCGAGCAGATGCTGGCCGACTCGGCCAGCGTTGGCAGGCAGATCCTCCGATTCGACGATGTCGAGTACGGCGAGCGACGCCGCGCATGCAAGCGGGTGCCCGCTATATGTATACCCGTGCATCACCATGTGAGAGAAGCCCGCGCCATTCTCGATTGCATTTGCAATCCGACCGTTGTACATCGTCGCGCCGAGCGGGATGTACCCTGCCGAGATGCCCTTGGCCAAGCACAGGATGTCGGCGGCTACGCCCCATCCACGGCTGCCCAGCATGCAGCCGGTGCGACCGAAGCCCGTGACCACCTCGTCCGCAATCAACAAGATGCCGGCGCGATCGCATACCTCCCGCACTCGGGCCCAATAGGTGGAGGGCGGCACGATTAGACCGCCTGCGCCTTGCACCGGCTCGGCAATGAAGGCGGCGATGGTTTGCGGGCCATGAAAGGCGATGGCTTCTTCCAACTGACGAATGCAATGCGCGACGAGTTCCTCGGGATCTTCGCAATCCCATGGGTTGCGATAGAGCCAGGGGGTATCGAGCAGAATGCAACCGGGAAGCAGCGGTCCGTGGTTGTAGTGATAGACTCCGTTGCCGCCGACGGATGTTCCTCCCATGTGCACACCGTGATAGCCGTTACGCAGGGAAATGAACTTCGTGCGCGACGGCTCGCCCGCGGCGACCCAATATTGCCGCGCCATCTTCAGCGCGGTTTCGATCGCATCCGAACCGCCGCTACCGAACATCACTCGCTGCATGTCCTCTTGCTCGAACATCCCGCAAAGGCGGTCCGCCAGGTCGTATACCCGCGGATGCGCCACGCCGTCGAACGTCTGATAGTAAGACAGCTCATCCATCTGGCGCGCGATCGCGGCTTTGACTTCGGGACGATTGTGCCCAACGTTGACGTTCCACAATCCGCCTACGCCGTCGAGCATCCGGTGCCCTTCGACGTCGACAATGTAGTTGCCGTCCCCGCGTGCGATCACGACAGTGGGGGTGGAATGGCCGGCGGCCGCCGAACTCATCGGGTGCCAGAAACGCTTTTGACGCTTTTGATAATCCATGGTGTATGACTCATTGAGTGTCGATAAAAGAGCTAGGAACGGCTCGCCCATTTGCGCATCTCGCGCACCTACAGCGCAGCGGTAACGACCTTTTCCTCCAGATAGGAATCGAGCGCGGCACGGGACAAGTCGCGCCCGATCCCGCTTTGCTTGATCCCTCCCCACGGGAGGCGCGCATCGAGCGGACTCCAGCAATTGATCGCAACGGCGCCTACTTCGAGGCGCTCCGCAACGCGATGCGCAGTTCCGATGTTCTGCGTCCACAACGAAGCGGACAAACCGTAGGGTGTATCGTTGGCGAGACGGATCGCTTCGTCTTCCGTGTCGAACGGAATCACCATGCCGACCGGACCGAACACTTCTTCTCGCGCGATCCGCATGCCGGGGTGTACGCCGCCGAGGACGGTGGGTCTCATGTACCAACCGTGCGGGGGCACCGGTTCGTCGCCGGTCAACTTGATCGCACCTTCCGCGATTGCCGCATCGATATGCGCACGCACCCGTTCGAGGTGACGCTCGCTGATCAGCGCGCCCATCTGCGACGAGCTATCCGTCGGCGGGCCGACCCGCATAGTTCGAGCGGCTTCGGCCAACCGTGTTTCGACGGCGTCGGCTAGGGAGCGATGCACAAGCGCGCGAGAACCGGCCGCGCACGTTTGCCCCTGATTGACGAACATGCCCAACAATAGGCCCGGGATAACTTGTTCGAGGTCGGCATCGGCGAACACGATCTGTGCGGCTTTCCCGCCAAGCTCGAGCGTGACGCGTTTGAAGGTCTTGGCCGCTTCGCACGCAATCGCGCGTCCGACTTCGGTACTACCGGTGAAACTCACCTTGCTGACGAGAGGGTGAGCGACCAGCGGCGGCCCGACTTGCGCCCCCACCCCGTGAACGATGTTCACCACGCCGTTCGGAATGCCGGCCTCGACGACCAATTCGCCTAATCGAGCGACCGCTAGCGGCGCATCTTCCGAAGGTTTGATGACGACCGTACAGCCTGCCGCCAACGCCGGCGCCAGCTTCCACACCGCGATCATCAGTGGCGCATTCCAGGGGACGATTTGAGCCGCAACGCCAATCGGCGTGCGCCGCGTGTAATTCAATGTGGGCCGCCCCATGAAGCCGTCGGTGGGGACGGTTCGGCCCTCGAGCTTGTCGGCCCAACCGGCGAAGTAGCGCAAGACGTCGACGCTCATCGGAACGTCCATCATCCGCATCTCGATCGAAGGTCGTCCTTGCTCTTGCGCCAACAGCATCGTCAGCGCATCGCGATCGCGTTCGATGAGATCGGCGAGGCGATGTAGCCAGCGCCCGCGAGCGGCCCCGCCCGCGCTTGCCCAAGGGCCTTGGCGCAAGGCCGTGTGCGCAGCGTTGACTGCCCGATCGACGTCTTCGACGGTCGACGCCGGCACGCGGGCCAAGAGTTCGCCGGTTGCCGGAGCACGTTTTTCGAACAGGTGGCCGGACGCTGCCTTGCAACGCCGGCCGTCGATCAGGTTTTCGAGTTCCATCATCGCGGTTGTGATCCTAAGAAGGGTTTTGCCAGATCGCCTTGCACGCCCTCGATCCACGCGACTGCGGTTGCGACGGGGGCGCCTGACTCTCGCATTCACTGTATGTCAGCGACCTCTCCTGGCTTGTCCGCTTTTGGCAATCGCCGCCGATCATCCAAATAGGGAATACCCGAGGCTGGCGCGCTACCGGACGGCGATCGCCTTCAACACGCGGCCGAGCGCTCGCCGCTGTCGATGAAGGAACACGCGTGTTGCGATGGGACTGCGCGCCGGATTCCGCGCAGACAGTTGGCCCTCCTCCGCATCGAGTTCCGCAAATACCGAATGGAGGGATTGGCGAAAGTACCTAGCCGAATTTGTGGCTTCTGCATGTTGACGAATCTTTTATTCTGGGAATAATGAGCGCAACGCATCGACAACGTCGGGTCTGCCGAACTCGATCCCGATGCAGCCGGACCCGCGTCGATCGCCTCTATCCGATCGCCGGTACGTTCATCGTTATGGGAGATCTCTCATGCAGTTCCATCTCAAGGCGGGTCTTGCGATCGCGTGTTCCATTGCGATTTCGATGGCTTGGGCGCAGTCGTCGGGAAGCCTGACTGTCAGCGGCGCGCAAAAAGCAGGAAGCGCCGACGGCCGCATCCCGAGCTATGCGGGGGCGCAGTCGACGCCTGCCGGCTGGTCGCCCGGTAAGGTCAGAGGAGACTATTCGCCATTCAAAGCGGAGAAGCCGCTCTTTTCGATCACGGCCGAGAACGTCGATAAATACGCGGCGAATTTGACGCCGGGCCAGCTTGCATTGTTCAAGCAGATCAAGAACTACCGGATGGACGTGTATCCGACGCATCGCGATTGCGGCTACCCCGAATGGGTGCAGGAGAACACGAAGAAGAACGGGGGCACGGCGAAGCTCGATGCCAGCGGCGATCACCTCGTGAGCGCCACGCTGCCCGGCCTTCCGTTTCCCGCAGCGAAGACCGGACAGGAAGCGATCTGGAATTACCTGTCGCGCTATCGCGGCGTCGGGATTCAGTGGGCGAAAGTCAATACGATGGTTTCTCCGCGGCCGGGCGGTTCCGAATGGATTGCGGTGACGGGGCGCCAACTCATTTACACCCCATGGGGCAAGAAAGGTTCGAATCCGTTGTCGGCGGACGAAGGGTTGTATTCGATCTACGTCGGCTATGACACCCCCGCAGCGCTCGCGGGACAGGGCGTCGTTCAGACAGACAATTTCGCGAGCGATGACAGCCCAGCGTTTTACTACTTTCCCGGCCAGCGGCGAGTGCGCCGTATGCCGTCGTACAACTACGATGCGCCGCTGATCGGCTTCGAAAACCAATACACCGTCGATGAACCGTGGCTGTTTAACGGCAGCATCGATCGTTTCGATTGGAAGATCGACGGCACGAAAGAAATCTACGTGCCGTACAACGACTTCGCCATGTACGACTTCAAGAAGAAGCTAGGCGACGTATTCAAACCCGACCAAGTCGATCCTTCGGCGCGTCGCTACGAGCTGCATCGCGTGTATGTCGTCGAGGCGACGCTCAGGCCGAACATGCGGCACATTTCGCAGAAGAAGGTGCTCTATCTCGACGAGGATACGTATCTCGCGCTTGCGGGCGAGGACTACGATGCCCAGGGCAAGTTGTGGAAGACCAAAGAAAGCTATCCGATCCCGATCTGGGAACTGGGCGGCACTTGCGATGTAGAGCCTTTTTCGCAATACAACTTGGTCACCAACCGCTACGTCACCGACCAAAACGTGATTGCCGCAGGCCAAGACGTCCAGTATTTCGAATCGTCCAGCTCGCCGATGTTCCGGTCCAGCTATTACACGCCTGAGAACCTCAGCTCCATTAGCGAGCGTTAAAGCCACGCGAGCGTCCGGCGATCGATGTCGATCGCCCGGTCGAGACGACTAGGGGAAAGTTCATGAAAACGAGAGTGATTCGCGCATCGTTGTCGGTTGCGCTGATGGGGCTGGGCATGGTGTCCGTCAATTCCTACGGGTACGACTTTACGACCGGGCTCGGAGACTTGCGGGGCTCGTGGGTGTCGAACTTGACGGCGGGCGCGGGGATCCGCACGAAGAGCCCGAGCTGTTCGTTGACCGGCGATCCGAACGCTTACGGTTGCGGCAGTGCGGCCAATATCAATCAATGGGGCTCCAGCGACAACGGCGACCTGAACTATCGAAAAGGCCAACCATTTAGCTCGTATCTCAGCGCAACGAGCGAATTGTTGCTGACGATGCCTAGCGAAGGCTATAAGTTCATGATTCGCGGCACGGCGATGTACGACTTCTTGGTCAACGACACCGCGCGCACGCCGCTTGCCAGTTCGTCCCTCGCGCAGGTGAAGTACCCTGTACAACTGCTCGATCTGTGGGGCGAAAAGGACTTCACGCTCAACGGGCAACCGGCACACGTGCGGCTGGGCAATCAAGTGCTCAACTGGGGGGAAAGTTATTTTGCTTCCGGCGGTATCAACCAGACCAACTCTATCGATATCCAAAAGCTGCTCATCCCGGGAACACAACTGAAGCAGGCGTTGCTGCCTGCACCGATGCTGAGCTTTGCAGCAGGCTTGACGCACGGTGTCAGTGCAGAAGGCTACTACCAGCTTCAATGGAACGGGAACCGGTATCCTCCGGTGGGGACCTATTGGTCCGTCGGCAACAGCTTTGGGCGAGGCGCCGTTGCGGGTACCGGCAGTACGCTCAACGGCAATGCGAATGGTGTCGATGCGGGAACGATCGCCGGCGCTAACAGCGGTAATGCGGCGACGCTGGCGGGCATCAATACGGGGCTGATCAACGGCCAATATGCGGGGCCGCCCTTCAACACCATCGGTTTCGTGGTCAATACGGTTCTTCCGTCGGAGTACAAGCCTCAGTACGGCTTGAAGCTCAGCTACAAACCGAAAGATCTCGACGTCAACTTCGGCTTCTATTACGAAAACTACACGGACAAGTCGCCCGTCCTCTCCGGCTTGTCCAATGGCACCAGTCGGTTTTCATACCTCGAGAACCGGCAGCTGTTCGGCGTCAGCGCCAACTTTGCGATCGGCGATTGGGCGATCGGAACGGAGCTGTCGTACCGCCCGCATGACGCCGTCGCGCTATCCAGTTGTTTCAATCCGAGCGGGCCGCTCGATCTGAACACGAACGCCGTCTCGGGTATCAATTGCCAGCAATGGGCGGACATGAAGAAGTTTCAGTACGACATCAACGGCCAGCTCAATCTCACGCAGAGCGAGTACCCGTTCCTGAAGCTGATCCAAGCGGACCAAGCGGTGCTGACCGCGGAGCTGACCTGGATCTACTATCCCGGCCTCAGCGCGAGCGGGGTCACCCGATCGGTCGACGGACACATGGTGCATCAGGCGCCGGCGGCAGGCTATTTCACCTGGCTGAACAACGGGTCGAGCCTCGGCTATCCGATCACGGCGGCGGCAGGCACGTCCAGTTCCGTGGGGGCGACGGTCGACTTCAACTGGACCTACGACGGCAGCGTGATCCCCGGCTGGCAGTTGACGCCTGGGATGACTTTCACGGATGCCCTCTACGGCTATACGCCGACGTTCACGGGCAACTACTTGCAGGGCGCCAAGTCGCTCAACCTGTACGTGCTGTTCAACCAGAATCCGGCCACCTGGCAAGCCGGCATCAACTACACGCTGTTCTTCGGCGGCCATGGCGGCGTCGGGCAGCCGTACGCCGACCGCAATTTCGTGGGACTGTTCGCGACACGTAACTTCTGATTTCGTGACAGCGGCAACGGCGCGCGAGAGCGCGCCGATACTTTTGAAGGAACGATTCCGTGTTAACTCGCCTCGTCATCCGCCTCGAGAAATTCTTCTTTGGTCATCGCGCGATCGTACTGGCGGCGATCGGCATCTTCACAGCCGTGATGGCGCTCTTCGCCGTGCAGTTGCGCATGGAGGCCGGCTTTGACAAGCAGATGCCGATTGGCCACGAGTACATCAAAACATTTCAGAAGTATCGCAACGACCTGTTCGGCGCCAATCGCATCACGGTGGTGGTCCGTGCAAGGAAGGGGAATATCTGGACGCCGCAAGGGTTGACCCGACTCTATAAGGTGACACAGGCGGTCATGTTTCTGCCGAACGTGGACCGCCAAGGTGTCGAGTCGTTGTGGACCCCGAATGCGTTCGTCAACGAGATCACGGAGGACGGCTTTCGTGCGAGCCCGGTGATCGACGGCACGATCACGCCGAATCAGCTAACGCCGGCCATCGTCGCGCAGATCCGGAAATCGGCCACGGATGGCGACTATATCGGCACACTCGTTTCGCACAGCGAGGACAGTGCCATGATCACGGCCGACCTGAACGAACGCGACAGGTCGGGAAAAGTACTCGATTACGTCGCGTTCAACCGCTTGCTCGAAAAGCAGATCCGTAAGCCGTTCGAAGACGCGGGCTACGAAATTCAAATCATCGGCTTTGCGAAACAAATTGGCGACATTGCGGACGGCGCAACCGCGGTGCTGGGATTTTGCGGCATTGCGTTGCTGCTAACCGCGCTTGCCGTCTACTGGTACAGCCACTCGATACGCTTCACGGTCCTACCGATCGCATGCTCGCTGACTTCCCTCGTATGGCAGTTCGGTACGCTGAAGCTGCTCGGCTTCGGACTCGATCCGCTTGCGGTGTTGGTGCCGTTTCTCGTATTTGCGATCGGCGTCTCCCACGGGGTACAGCAGGTCAACCATATCGTTCGAGAACTCTCGCATGGGTATAGCTCTCTCGAAGCGGCGCGCCGCAGCTTTAGCGGCCTGCTGGTGCCAGGCACGCTGGCGCTGATTACGGCTTTTGTGTCGTTCATCACGCTGCTCTTGATTCCCATACCCATGGTGCGTGAACTCGCCATCACGGCGTCGCTCGGCGTGGCATACAAAATCGTCACCAACCTCGTGATGCTGCCTGTCGCGGCGTCGTGTTGCACGTTCACTAAAGCCTACGCCGATCGCGCGCTCGCGAACGGCGAACGCCGATCGGTATGGTTGCGTGGCCTTGCGCGGGTGGCCGAGCCGAGGAATGCCTACATCGTCGTATCGATCACAGCGGTGGTGTTCGCGTTGGCCGCTTGGCAAAGCCAGGATCGTGTCATCGGCACGCTCCAGCCGGGCGCCCCGGAACTGCGCACCGATGCACGGTTTAACCTCGATGCGGTATCGATCGCGAAGAATTACGATGTCGGGCTCGACTGGTTGACGGTGGTATTCGAATCGACGGGCGCGGCGTGCGATAACCCCGCGATCGGGCTTGCCGAAGACGAATTCGCCTCGACGATGCGAAGCGAGCCGGGGGTCGTCTCCGTGCAATCGTATCCGGGCATGTTGCGTACTTATAACGAAGGCTATAACGAAGGCAACCCGAAGATGAACGTGGTGCCGATCGATTCGGGAAACTACGGCGGGCTTTCGGCCGAGATCGGGCGTGTTAAGGGTTACATGAACAAAGACTGCAGCATGACGGCGGTTCACCTGTTCCTGACGGACCACAAAGCGACGACCCTCAACCGTATTCTCGCCGACATCAAGCACTATCGCGCCACGCATCGATTCGGCAATCTGACGCTTCGGCTCGCCGCGGGCAACGCCGGCGTTCTGGCAGCGGTCAACGACGAAGTCGCGCAGAGCGAGCTGCCGATGATGCTCTACGTCTATGCGGCCATTCTGATTCTCGTATTTTTGGCCTATCGCGATCTGCGTGCGATGGTTGCTTGCTGCGCACCGCTGACGGTGGCGACCTTCATCGGCTACTGGTTCATGAAGGAGTTGCAGATCGGGCTGACGGTGGCCACGTTGCCGGTCATGGTGCTAGCCGTCGGGATCGGCGTCGACTATGCGTTCTATATCTATAACCGACTGCAATTGCACATGGCCAATGGTCAACCTATCGTCGAAGCGGTTGAACACGCGATGCTCGAGGTGGGCGTAGCTACGATCTTTACAGCCATTACGCTGGCGATTGGGGTCGCGACGTGGAGCTTTTCGGCTTTAAAGTTCCAGGCCGATATGGGCAAGCTGCTGGCCTTTATGTTTATCGTGAACCTCGTGATGGCGATGACCGCATTGCCCGCGCTCGCAGTCTTGCTCGAGCGGTGGTTTCCGCGTCGCAAACCGGTTCGGGCGCCCGGCCTGCTGACGCACTGAATTGCCATTCTCGACATCAAAGGTGTTCGCATGATCAGGAATCTCATTGCCGGCGTTTTCATGGCCTGCTTGTCCTTGGCCGCAGTCGCCCAGACGGCAGACACTGCGCCAAACGTTCTTCCGATCCAACCCGCTCATGCTTGGGCCGATCCGACTCACGCGATGTTGCTCGACGTCACCCACGCAGGGGCGCGCATTGTCGCAGTCGGGGAGCATGGCATCGTGCTGCTATCCGACGATGGGGGGCGTAGCTATCGGCAAGCGAGGCAAGTTCCGGCGTCCTCGACGTTGACTGCCGTCTGTTTTGCGGATGCAAGGCATGGCTGGGCAGTGGGGCAGTGGGGAGTGATCCTCGCGACCGATGACGGCGGCGAAACATGGACATTGCAGCGCTCGGATACGTCCATCGACCAGCCTCTCTTCTCGGTGTACTTCAAGGACGACCGACACGGGTGGGCAGTGGGCTTGTGGTCTCTATTGCTCGAGACCGAGGACGGCGGCCGCAACTGGAAAGTGTCGAAGTTGCCGGCGCCGCCGGGTGGGGGAAAGGCCGACCGCAATCTGCTCCACCTCTTCGCGGACCGATCCGGGACGCTGTTCATCGCAGCGGAGCAAGGGCTGGTGCTGCGTTCGCACGACGATGGCGCGACGTGGCAATACCTCAAGACAGGCAACCGGGGCAGCCTGTGGGCCGGCACGGCGACCGCGGACGGTACTTTGTTCGTCGGCGGGCTTCTCGGGCACTTGTATCGTAGCCATGACGGCGGCGACAACTGGGAGGCAGTCGATTCCGAGTCGACCGGATCGATCACGGATCTCGTCGCGTCCGGCAATCGAGTGCTAGGCGTCGCGCTCGACGGCTACGTGTTGAACGGGACGAGCGCATCCACACGGTTCTCGGCTCGACAGCGCGCCGATCGAGCCGCCTTGACGGCGTTAGCCGTATTGAACACCGGTCAGGCGATTCTTCTTTCGAAGGCCGGCATCTTGACGCCGCAATGATGTCGAGCCGCCGCCGACCGGGCAGAGGGTAGAAATGAGTATTCGTAAAGGGCTGACTTGGACGATCTGCGCATTCGTCGTTCTCATTCTCACGGTCATCGCCATCGGCTACGGCGTATCGAAGTTGGCTCGGGACGGATTGCAGGACGTGGAACGCAGCACGCTCGGCATGGCGACGCTCAAGGCGAGTTCGGAGAAGCTGCTGAAGGTCAGACTCGCCCTTGGCAGCTACGAGACACTGTTTAGTGTCGGCAAGCAGACCGACGCCATGTTGGCCGACGCTCACCAATTGCTGGGCGCGTCGAACCGAGATTTCCAGGCGTACGTCGGCGGCACGTTCCAAAGCGAGGCGGAGCGTAAGCTCGCTCGAGCGGTTGCCGACGCGCGCAAGAATCTTGTCGATCGCGCGATCGAGCCTGAGTTCGAAGCATTGAACGACGGGAACTACAATGCGTTTCGCGACATCGAGGGACAGACTGCGAACCAGTCCTACGCCGCCTACGCAAAAGCAATCGACGAACTTGAAGCGTTGCAGAACGAAGATGCACAACGCAAGACGGCGACGGTTGGCGAACGTTTCCGCTTTGCAACCCTCGTTTTCGCGGCTATCGGTGCGATTGCCGTCGTGATCGGGCTGATTGCGCGTGCCAGTCTGTCGACCGCGCTCATTCGGCCCGTTAACGAGACGATTGCGCATTTTCGTCGGATCGCATCGGGAAACCTAACCATGGCCGTCGCCCATCGCCCGCAAGGCGAAATGGGCCAACTGCTGGACGCGCTCGGGCAGATGCGCGCTGGACTCATGGATACGGTATCGAAGGTGCGCGGCAGCAGCGATGAAATCGCGTTCGGCGCGAAAGCAATCGCCTCGGGCAACGTGGACTTATCGCGCCGCACGTCGCAACAGGCGGCGGCGCTCGAGGTGACGGTTGCGAGCATCGGACAATTGTCGAGCACGGTGAGGCAGAACGAAGATTCCGCCAAAGAAGCGAACCGCCTTGCGCAAGGCGCGCTGCAAACTGTGTCGCGCAGCGGCGAGATGGCCGAACGCGCGATCGCCGTGATGGATAGCATTACCGAGTCGTCCCGTAGGATCAAGGACATCACGGGAATCATCGAAGGCATCGCCTTTCAGACCAATATTCTGGCGTTGAATGCGGCCGTCGAAGCGGCGCGCGCGGGGGAACAGGGGCGCGGCTTTTCGGTGGTCGCGTCAGAGGTGCGCAGCCTTGCGCAGCGCGCGGCCGTTGCGGCAAAGGACATCAAATCGTTGATCGACGACGCCGCGCGGCGGGTCGAGCAGGGTGCATCGTTCGTTCAATTGGCCGGCGGCACCATGAGCGAGGCAATGGGCGCGGTGGAACGCGTGACCCGCATTGTGGGTGAAATCGAAATCGCCGCCGCGAACCAGAGCCAGGGCATCGCGCAAGTCAACGAAGCCATTTCGCAGATCGACGAGGCCACGCAGAGCAACGTGGCACGGGTCGAGCAGGTCACGGTTGCAGCGAAATCGCTCGAAAGCCAAGTCGACGTCCTTCGCCGCGCGGTGGCCGTATTCGAGATCGGCACCTGACGTGCGCCGCTGTCGACGCGTATCGCGTTCCGATCGCGTCAGCCGTCAAATCAAGCAGTGCTCGAACGAGGCGCTTTGCGTGAAAAGCCGCCTCTCGCAAAAAGCCGACTCGGCCGCATTCACCTGCATCAGCGCGGCGTAGCGATCGTGGCCGTCGCAACCTACGATCGCGAACACGCTGCCGTCGCAGCCGTCCGAGAACCGTGCGTCGCCTTCTATGACGTCGACGTCATCGTGAATTCCATGCAGCTTTGCTTCTTCGATGACGTTCCACCTCTGCGGAAGGCGTAACACGATATCGAGGACATCTTCGGAGATCGAAATGATCGCCGCGTGCGTGCCGGCGCGGCGGCTGAACCAGCCTGATTCGCCCGCGGGCTCGACACGGATTGCGGCTACGGCATAAAGCAACATGGGTGGGGTTTCCGGAGACATGGGCCGCGTTGAATGAATGTGATGGGCGGCGCCCTCCGCTGCGATGGATTGAAACGAGCAGCGCGAAGCGGTGGCACGGGATGCGCCCCGTTTCAACCTATGTGCGGCGGGCACCGTCTGATCGGCGTGGCTATCGGATCGAGTCGGCTATTGGACGGCGCGCCCAAGACCGCGATACAGCGCGGGATCTTTCCTCCTCAATCGCAACGCGGCCCATACACCCGCTGTGCCGATAGCCAGTACCACGTACGGAAACAGCGACACGAGCCTCGAATCGGAGCCGCTGAGCACCGACAAGTTGCGAATCACCAGTACGAGGCACGCACCGAGGGCAACCACGCTGAGGAGCGGGGCGATCAGGCGATGGACGAGGGTGGTATCGCGGCTATCGCGTGCGAAGAAGGCGATGACCGAGGCTGCCACGAGGATCTGCACGGCGATGATGCCGATCGTCGCCAGAGCGCTCATCCACGAAAAGAGAATCGCGAACGGATCCAGGTGCAGCAGAGCCGAGCCGCAGACGGTCACGAGCGCGATGGCCGTCTGCACTTTCCCAGCGACATCGGGGCAATGATAGGTCGGGCAGGTGTGGCCGAGCTTCCCCCACAACACGCCTTCGCGGCCCATGGCGTAAAAGTATCGGGTGATGGTGTTATGAAACGAGAGAATGGCTGCGAACAGGCTCGTGACGAGCAGGACATTCATGACATCGGTCGCGACGCTGCCGAGCAGCCGATTGCTCACGGCGAACCAAAGGTTGGCAGGATCCTTCGTTGCTTGCGCAACGATTTGATGCTCTCCCCACGCTTCTACGATGGCCCACGCGGAAAAGGCGTAAAAGACCATGATCAGCACCACGGCCAGATAGGTGGCGCGCGGGATGGTGACTTTCGCGTCGCGCGCTTCCTCGGAAAAGATCGCCGTTGCTTCGAAACCCATGTAGGAACCAAGCACGAACACGAGAGCGGTTCCCAATCCGGGACTGAATACGGCGGCGGGGCTAAACGGCACCGCGCTCAAGCCGCCGGGCCCGCCGCCTTTGACCACGATGGCAACGTCGAGCAATGTCACGATGGCGATCTCGCCGATCATGAGCATGCCGAGTAACCGTCCGCTGAACTCGATGTGGCGCGCTCCGCAAAAATGGACGATCGCGATGCACGCCAACACGAACGTCCACCATGGGACGTCGATCCCGTAGTGCTGCAGGATGCCGTTATTGAGGAAGAAGCCGAACATGCTGTAGATCGCGATCTGCACGGCGTTGTATGCCGCGATGGCGATGAACGCGCCGCCCACGCCGAGCGGCCGACCGAGGCCGTTGGCGATATAGGCGTAAAACGCGCCCGCGTTCGAGATATGCCGGCTCATGGCCGCGTAGCCGATGCTGAAGATCAGGTACATGACCCCGGCCAGGACGAAGGCGCCCGGTACGCCCACGCCGTTGCCTAGCGAAAACGCGGCTGGCGTTGCCCCAACCATCGCGGTGAGCGGCGCAGCGGCGGCCACGACGAAAAAGACGATTTGAGGAAGTCCGACAGCGTTTTTGCTGAGCCCGTCTCCGGGGCGGCTGGAAAGTTCGTTCATAGGTCATCCTGGAGGCCGGCATGCCATGGGTGGGCGATGCGGCGTGCGCTAGTCAGTATCTCCGCATGCGGGGGGGCTCCACGCATTTTTCGATGGAAAATCGTGGGGTACTTCCGCGATGCAGGTTCGCTCTTCGACTCCTGCGAGACCGAATGCGCGGTATCCCAGAAGTGCGATTTACTCTACGGCGCGGCGAAGGCTCGTTTTGTCCGCTATCGGCAATCCAAGCGTTCACAGGCGGTTAGGAGTTTCCCGGAGCCTCGGCGCGACGCTGCGGATGGCTGGTCGGGCTTCACGCGCGCACGGTCTGAGAAGGCAACTCATGGAAATGCTGCTGGTAGTACGATGAAAAACGCCCGAAGTGGCAAAAGCCGAATTGCGCAGCGACGTCGCCGATACGCACGGATGCCGGCGTACTCATCAGGAAGCGACGAACAGCGTTCAAGCGGATCGAACGCAGATAGGCGGTGGGGGTCGTGCCGGCGATATTTTGGAAGCTGTACTGCAGCGTCCGGCGGCTGACCTTCAAATGGCGGCAAAGATCGAGCACCGTCAATGCGTCGTCGCTTTCGAGCGCAATTTCCTGGCTTTTCCAGACGATATAGCTTTGGGTCGACATATGCGGTAGCGCACCCGTTGCACTGTCGTCCTCTTGCATTAGATCTAGGACGATGCCGGCGACGACGTGGGCGAGGAACTTTTCCTGAAATCGCTCGCGGCCGATGAGCGATTCGCTATCCAGTGCAAGGCGGAGCAGGTTTTGCAGGTTGTCGGCCGCGGTTTGATAGCGCGTGGGGGATACGGGCAATACGGGGTTGCAAAGAATTCGGTCGGGCAACGCCGCCAGTGCCGTATGTTCGTGTTCCTCGGCGAGGCTCCGGTCGATCGTGAATGCGATGACGTCCGTGTCGCACGGCAAGTGCACGATAAATTCGTCGCCGCCGCGTAGCGTCAGAAGGCTGGAACAATTCACGGCGCGGCCCTGGACGACGGGCGCGACCGTGCGGACGGCGGGCAGCGCGAAGCACAGTCGCTCCCGCGGCGCTCGGCCTTGCTGCAATACGCGCTGATTGAGCTGCTCGTGAAAGACGTGAAAGCGTTGCCCGGAAACTTGACGCAAGGTGGTGCTGGCCGAACCGGGGCTGATCTGATCGTAACGCTGAGTCCAGTTCGCAATGGCTTGCGAATGGAGGAACACATCTGAAAAACGGAGCGTCTCGGCGCGCGGATTCATGGTCGGTCTCGGTGTTACGTTGACTCCCTATGACAAGGCCTGTCCCTGTGCGCGAGCAGGAGCAGGCGAGCGCACTTGCCAGCGTCGCGCGCATTCGGCGCTGGCGTGTTTCACGGGACCGAATACCCCAAGCGATTCGTCTGACGTAATCCCCGGTGACTGTTTCATAAATCCCGAAACGCAGGATTTGTGGTTGGTTACCGGCGAGGAAAGCCTGAGTGTGAAGCGACGATAGTCCCGAAATAAAGGATAGTCAACTCGTCGCACCTAGGTGTTTTCGTTAGGCGGCTTGGCCCCCGCCGCGTGCGGCAGGTCGCCCCTCAGCGCTTGCCGGAGCCTGAGGCTGTCGGATACGCCTTGCGGCCAATCGACTTTGCGGCATTCCAAAGAGCAGTGCCCAGCGCGGACTCGTTGAACAGGGCGTAGTGTTCGCGCTTGAAGATCAGCGTCAAGCTCGAAGTGGCTTCGTTGTTCTCGCCGGTAGGGATGGGCGCGGAGATGCCTACGTGACCCTTGTGAAGTTCCTCGTGAGACACCCAATACCCTTGTTGGATGATTTGTTGGCAATACCGCCACAGCGTGCTCCAGTCGTCGGTGAGCGCTGGGTCGCCCGCCAATAGATGACGATCGAAGAGGCGCTTCAGTCGCGCCCGGCTCATCGTCGCGATGATCACTTTCGACGACGCCCCCCTCATCAAAGGCATCACTTGGCCGCGGCCGAACCCGAGGTTGAGATGCTCAGGGCCGCTCTCGTGGTGGATGTTGATGATCTGCTCGTCGTACATCGTCGAGATCAGTCCCTCGCCGCTGGTGCTCGTCACGAGTTTCTTCAACTCCGGGATGCCGGCTTGCAGCAGAGGATCCGACTCGCGCATTTTCCGATCGAGGTTGATGATGCGCGCGCCGAGCGAGTAGAAGCCGTTGGCATTGTTGAGCAGCCCGGCTTCGGTCAGCTCCTTGACGTATCGATAGCAGGTAGTCCGTGTAAAGCCCATGCGCTCGGCGATGGATTCCGCAGTCATCGACATCGCGGTCGAGGAGAACAGATCGAGGATGGAGAGCATCCGGGTGAGACTCGACATGGCGTTTCTATCGCTTCTGGCTGTGGGTTGGTCAATGCCGGCAAGTGCCGGACGGGTTGATCGGGCTTCGCGCGATCCCAACGCGCGGCGCCGCCTCGAATGATGCCTGCATCGATTTCGATGCGCAAAGCCCCCGCGAGGAATGCACGTGTCCGCGCGTGCCGGTCGGGGGCCCCAGGACAGCCGAAGTCGTCCGGGGCGCGGTCACCATGACGTAAACCCCAATCCGTTTCTATCGTCGCGTGTCCATCAATTCCGAATTCGGAGATTCGTGAGCGACGAAGAGGAAGATTTGAGCCCAATTACGACGTTGACAATCTCTAATGGTGGGATTAGCATCGCTTCGACTTGATGGGGAGACGGCAGTGCCCCGCTACCTCGAACATGGACAACACGATGCAAACCATCAATCCCGTATCGCAGGAATCGCAGCTCGAGCAGGATGAAACGACCGGTGCCGAGCGAATGCTCATGGCTGCGCGCGACGCGGGTGCCGAGGTTTGCTTTGCCAATCCGGGTACGACGGAGATGCCGCTGGTTGCCGCACTGGATACCGTTCCCGGCATCCGTGCCGTGCTGGGCTTGTTCGAGGGCGTATGCACCGGCGCGGCCGATGGTTATGGGCGTATGACAGGCAAGCCTGCGCTGACGCTGCTGCATCTCGGGCCAGGCTTCGCGAATGGCATCGCCAACTTGCATAACGCGCGGCGCGCTCGTACGCCGATCGTCAACATCGTCGGCGATCATGCCAGTTGGCACCTCCAATACGATGCGCCGCTGACCTCCGATATTCATTCTCTGGCCCGGCCGGTTAGCGCGATGGTACGAACCATCGAATCGCCGGCAGACATCGAGCCCGACACGATCGACGCGTTCAATGCCGCAATGAGTGCGCCCGGAAGCATCGCGACGCTCGTTTTTCCGGTCGATTATCAGCAGGCGCCAGCCGTGTCGCGCGCAGGCGAAGCGCGGCCGAGCAGCCGCGAGCGAGGCTTTCAGGAAGCACGCGTCGAGGCGGTGGCGCGGGCGATCGAGGCCGGCCAGAAAGTCGTGTTCTTGTTAGGTGGCGGGGCGCTGTCCGAGTGCGGTCAGCGTGCTGCCGGCCGCATTGGCGCAGCCTCGGGTGCCCGTTTCTTCAGCGAGACTTTTCCCGCCCGCACCGAGCGCGGCGGTGGCCTGCCCGACATCGACCGGTTGCCCTATTTTCCCGAAAAGGCCATCGAGCAGCTCGACGCGGCCGATCTCGTCGTGCTGGTGGAGACGATTGCACCCGTCGCCTACTTCGGCTACGAAGGGCTGCCGAGTATGCTTGTCGACGAGCGCCGGCTGATGGTCCTCGCCGATGTCGCCGAGTGCGGCGAGCGCGCCTTGCTCAGCTTGGCGCAGCGCCTGGGGGCGGACGCCGCGGATTCGGGGAAGCCGACGGCCCGGTATGCGATTCCCGACGCTGTGCTCGATGCCGCGACGATCGGCAAGGTGCTGGCCAATGCGCTGCCCGACGAAGCGATCGTATCGGTGGAGGGCGGAACCTGCGGATATCCGTTCGTCACCGCCTCCGCATCGGCCGCTCGTCATACGATCCTCACGAATACGGGTGGAGCAATCGGGCAAGGCTTGCCTGTTGCACTCGGTGCCGCTATCGCATGCCCGCACCGCCGCGTGTTTGCGCTGCAATCGGACGGCAGCGCGCAGTACACCATCCAATCGCTATGGACGATGGCACGCGAACGCTTGCCCATCGTCATCCTCATCGCCTCCAATCGCCGCTACGGCATTTTGCAAACGGAATTGCGTCGAGCGGGAAGCGTCGATTTCGGCCCCCGAGCCCGCGCGCTCACCGAACTCGACAACCCGCCATTCGATTGGATGGCGCTTGCCGCGGGATATGGCGTGCCGGCCGTACGCGCTTCGAGTACTCGCGCGCTGGAGTCGGCTCTGACCGACGCGCTCGAACATCAAGGCGGGCCGTTCCTGATTGAAATGATGCTTCCCTGAGCATCGCCATCGGTAAGCACGAATACGGGATTCGAACATGTCCGCAAATGTTAGCGATTGGAGTCTTCTTGTCGGCGATGCAGCGCGTCGTTTTGCGTTGCGCAAGCATCGACTCTTTATTGGCGGCGACTGGCGCGAGGCTGCCGATGGTGCAACGTTCGAGACGTTGGATCCGGCAAGCGGCACGGCGATCACTTGCGTAGCCGATGCAGGGCAGGCCGATGTCGATGCGGCGGTGCGTGCCGCGCGCGTGGCGTTCGAATCGAGTACCTGGCGACGAATGACGCCGATCGACCGGGGCCGTTTGCTCAATCGATTGGCCGATTTGATCGAGTTCAATGCGCAGGAATTGGCCGAACTCGAATCGCTCGATAACGGCAAGCCGCTTTCAGCCGCGTTGAACGGCGACGTTCCGGGCACCGCGAAGCTGTTTCGATACTTCGCCGGCTGGCCGAGCAAGCTCGAAGGCGCCACGATTCCGGTGTCGCCGAGCGGCGGCCGTGCGCTGCTCAACTACACGCGTAGCGAGCCTGTTGGGGTATGCGGACTCATCGTGCCATGGAATTTTCCGCTATCGATGGCGGCATGGAAACTGGCGCCCGCACTGGCCGCAGGTTGCGGCTGTATCTTAAAACCCGCCGAGCAAACGCCGCTGTCCGCATTGCGATTGGCGGAACTCATTCTTGAGGCGGGCTTTCCCGCGGGCATCGTCAACGTCTTAACGGGGCGCGGCGCAACTGCTGGCGCCGCACTGGTCGCGCATCCCGGCGTGGACAAAATCGCATTTACGGGTTCAACCCAGGTGGGCAAGGCAATCGCCAAGCAGTGCGCGGACTCGCTCAAACGCGTCACGCTCGAACTTGGCGGCAAGTCGCCTAACATCATCTTGCCGGATGCCGACCCGGCGGACGTCGCCGAAGCGGCAGCGGCGGCGATCTTCTACAACCAAGGCCAGGTTTGTACGGCAGGCTCGCGACTCTATATCCACAAAAAGCACTTCGATCGCGTGATCGCCGACGTGACCGCGAAGGCGCAATCGATTCGAATCGGTCCTGGACTCGAGTCCGGCACGCAGATGGGGCCACTCGTTTCGTCCTTACAACATCGAAAAGTGAGCGAATACGTACACATCGGCCGTAGCGAAGGCGGCGTGACGGTCACCGGAGGCGGCCGACCGCAAAACAGGCCGAACGGTTACTTCTTCGAACCCACCGTGTTCGTCGAAACGGGCGACGCCGCGCGGATCGTCAAGGAAGAAATCTTCGGGCCGGTGTTGACCGCGATGCCTTGGGACGACATCGACGATCTCGTCCATCGCGCAAACGATTCGCCGTTCGGCCTCGCAGCGGGGGTGTGGACTCGCGACGTGAAGGCGGCACATCGGCTGGCGGCTCGGCTCAAAGCGGGGACCGTTTGGGTGAATTGCTACAACGTGACCGATCCGGCGTCGCCATTCGGCGGTTTCAAAGAATCGGGATGGGGGCGCGAACTCGGCCGAAAGGGCATCGAAAACTACCTCGAAACGCAGAGTGTTTGGATCAACATGGATTGAGTAGGAGCGCGAAATGGATTTGGAATTGAAAGGCCAGACGGCCTTTATCACGGGGGGCAGCATGGGCATCGGCAAGGCCATCGCGGAGCAATTGGCCGCCGAAGGCGTGAATGTGGTTCTTGCCGCACGGCGCATGACGCATCTGGAAGAAGCCGCGGCGGAAATTCGTTCGCGCTTGCCCGCAGGCTCGGGAGAGGTGACGTGCGTTTCGGTCGACACCTCGAACACGGAATCGGTGGAGGCGGGCGTCGATGCCACAGTGAAACGCTTTGGCCGCATCGACATCTTGATTAACGGTGCGGCTCATCCCGGTGGGCTCGTGCGTTCGGAGGTCGAGGACGCGGACGCGGACGGCTTGCTGAAAGACATCGATATCAAAGTCGTCGGCTACTTCCGTTGCGCGAAAGCCGTTGCCCCGATCATGAAGCGGCAGAAGTACGGCCGCATCCTCAATATCGGCGGATTGACGGGGCGCGGCAGCAAACAGCTGTCGGGCATGCGCAATGTGGCGATCGTCCACATGACGAAAGTCCTGTCGGATCAGTTGGGCCCGTTCAACGTGACGGTCAATACGATGCATCCAGGCGTGGTCGAGACGCCGCATATCCACGAACTGTACGAGAAAGAGGCCGCAAAACAGGGGCTCACGGCCGAACAAGTGGAGCAGAACTACATCTTGGTCACGCCCATTCGTCGAGTGCTTCAGCCCGAGGAAATGGCGTGGATCGCGACGTTCCTGGCGTCGCCCAAAGCGGGAGCGATCACCGGAGAATCGATCGGCGCGGACGGGGGAATCACCCGGGGCATTTTTCTGTAATAAGGAGCGGCGAGTGAACAAAACGATTCTTGTTGCGACTGCCGGGCAGGGAATACTTCGCAGTTCCGATAATGGGAAGAGCTGGAAGCGCCTCGACTTGGGCCAAGACATTGAGTTCGACGGGGTGGTGCGAAGCCTAGCCGTGCATCCGGATAACCCCCACGTCGTATTCGCCGGTGCCGATGCGGGACTTTGCAAGAGCACCGACGGCGGCGTCAATTGGAAGCGGGTCGATTCGATTCTAAATGGGCAGACCGTATGGTCGATCTGCTTCGATCCCAGCAATCCGCGCCACATGTTGTGCGGCACCGGCGCGCCGTCGCGTGCGGGATTCTTCCGCTCGACGGACGGGGGCGAACATTGGACCAAGCTGCCGCCCGAAATTCCGGAACACTGCTTGGGCGTGAGCAAGCCCCGCGTGCTGACCTGCGCAATAGATCCGTCGAATTCGAACCATCTGTGGTTCGGTATCGAGGAGGGCGGCTTATTCCGGAGTCGAGACGCCGGCGATACGTGGGAGCGCATAGACGGCCAGCGCGGCGGCATTGCGAATTCGGACATCCATTGCGTGACGTTTATTCCCGGTCCGCCGCAAACGCTGGTCGTTGTCGTTGTCAATGCCGTTTATGTCTCGAAAGACGACGGCAAGACGTGGAAGGGGTTGAACGCCAAGCAAGAATGGACACTGCGCTACGCGCGCACGGTACGAGTCCGGCCTAAGAGCAACGACGCATTTTTGGTGATCGGGGATTCGACGCCTGGGCATACGAGCAAGGTGCTCAGGTCGACGGACCTCGGCGAATCGTGGGCGGAAGTCCCGTTGACGCAGACGCCGAACTCCGCGTTTTGGGCTGTGGGCGTCAACGACGCGGACCCTCAACTGATGTTCGCGGGCTCGAAGTACGGACATCTTTTCAGAAGCGAGGACGGCGGTCAGACGTGGTTCAAGGAGTGGCGTGAATTCAGTGAGATCACCGATGTGACTTGGACACCGGTGCTCACGGTCGACAATCCTCCTCAACACCACTGAGGTCGCACATGGAAAAACCCAACGTTAGACGCACACATATCGCGCTTTACGTTCGCGACCCGATCGCCTCCGGCAAGTGGTACGAAGAAGTGCTCGGCATGGAAGAGACTGCGCGCGGAGAACACTGGGTGTTCATGTCGTTCGGCACCAAGCATCACGACATCGCGCTGATCGCCACCGATGAGACGAGGCCGCCCATCAAGCGCGGTCTGCAACATTACGGTCTCGAAATCGGCTGCGACGTGACTTACTTGCGGCGCCTGTACGGGATGCTGATTCGAAAGAACGTCGAAGTGGTCAAGACCACCGACCATAAGATCGGCTACGGATTGTATTTCAACGATCCCGACGGTAATCGCCTCGAGTTCTTTTGCGACCTGGGCTTCGACGATGCCGAAGGAAAACGCCTTCTTCACGAATACGGCGCGCCCAGCGAGCCGTTCGATCTGACCCCCCTATTCGACTAACCGGTAACGACCCATGAAGACAACTCCGAATTTCGAAGGCTTTCAAGTTCGCAAGTGGTACACCCAGATCGAAGACACGCTCACCAACGAGAGCGGCCGACATGCCGATGGCGCTCCGTTGCGAAAAATCGTGATTGCGGCCGTGATTCTCAATCCGTTTGCCGGTCGGAGCGTGGACGATCTGAGCGAGGTCGTGAATGCCTCGCCCGCGCTTGGGCACGAATTTGCGCGGCGTATCCGGCAACTGCTCGGCGACGACAAAGTGGAGAGCTATGGTAAAGCGTGCGTCGTCGGAGCAGACGGCGAGTACGAGCACGGTAATGCATTCCTCACCAGCGTGTTTGCCGACCCGGTACGCGATGCGGTTGGCGGCGGCAAGGCATGGGTGCCGTCGACCGGCAAGCGCGGCGGCGTCAATACGGTGATCGACATTCCGCTCGCTCATAAGGATGCGCTTTACGTGCGCTCTCACTATGACACCGTATCGACGATGTTTGCCGATGCGCCGAACCGCGACGAAGTGGTGATCGCATTCGCATTCGCCTCGCGCGGCCGGCTGCACGCACGGCTCGGCGGGATCAAGGCGTCGGAGATCCGTGGCGACGACGGATTGCATTGATTGGGGCGAGACGAGAGAGACGGACGATGAACGAGTGCCAACCTCGTCAAGGCGAGTTTCGCAGCGGAGCGCTAACCCTGCGCTATGTCGAATGGGGACCGAAGGAGGGCCCCCCGATCATTCTTCTGCACGGCTTGCGAAGCTATGCGATGACATGGGAGCCGACGGCCGAACGCTTTTGCGCGCACTGGCGGCTGATCGCGCTCGACCAGCGCGGTCGAGGCGATAGCGACTGGGACCCGCAGCGAAACTATTACACGCCGGCCTATGTGGAGGATCTCGAAGCCTTGGTGACGCACCTCGGGATCGAATCGTTCGTCTTGGTCGGACATTCGCTCGGCGGCACCAACGCCATGGTCTACGCTGCGCGTCACCCCGCGAAAGTGCGAGCGCTCGTGATCGAAGATATTGGCCCCGGGTCGTCGAATGCGACGGCGGGTGCCGAGCGCATCGTGCGAGAAATCGAGTCCACGCCTTTGCTGTTCGCAGATTGGGATGCCGCGCGGAAATTTTGGCGCGACAAGAGGCCGGATATCTCCGAGCAGGCCTTGAACTCCCGTCTCAGGTACACCTTGCGGCAACGCGACGATGGCGCCGTGGTCTGGAAGTACGACGCCGAAGGGATTGGCCATGCGCGCCTGCAGCTCGCACGGCGCCCGGAACTTGGCGTCGATCTATGGCCGGCGGTGCAAAGCATCCGGTGCCCGGCGCTCGTCATACGCGGCCAGCGATCGGATTTCTTGCCGCATTCGACGGTGTTGGAGATGTGTGGGCGGAATCCAAACATGACGTGGCGCGAGATTCCCGATGCCGGGCACTACGTCCACGACGACAACAGCAACGTTTTCGCGGTTGCGCTCGGCGATTTCCTCGGGAAGGTGGAAGCCGGGCACGCCGCTTGAGCTGAGACATCATGGAAAAGGTACGAACCGATGTGGCCATCGTGGGCGCCGGCCCGGTCGGATGCACGGTTGCCATTCTGCTCGGCATGTACGGGGTAGATACCGTTCTGATCGACCGCAGCGACGAGATTCTCCCGTACCCTCGCGCGGTAGGCATGGACGATGAAGCGTTGCGGGTCTTTCAGACAGCAGGCGTGGTCGATGCGCTGCTCGACGAGATGATCCAGAACGTCTCGTTGAAAATGTTTACGGCGAGGGGAGAGCGGTTCGCCGATGTGCATCCGGGCACACGGGAATTCGGATGGTATCGTCGAAACGTCTTCATGCAGCAGCTCGCGGAGGCAACGCTGCGAGTGCATTTGATGCGCTTTCCCAATGTCGCGACACGGCTGGGGTCCGAGGTCACATCGCATCGCCAAGGGGCCCAGGGCGTCACGCTTACCGTTACCGACCGAGACGGAAGTGTGCACGAAATCGAGGCGCGCTATTGCGTCGCTTCCGACGGCGGGCGTAGCAAACTTCGAGACTTCCTCGGCGTGACTTTATTGGGCAATACGCACCCGATCAAATGGCTGGTCGTGGATGTGCGCAACGCGGACCTGAACGCACCTTACACCGCTTTGCATTGCGACCCAAGGCGACCCAACGTATGTATCCACCTGCCATTCGGTTATCGTCGCTGGGAATTCATGGTGTTCCCGCACGAGGACCCCGATAAGCTCGTCGCGCCATCGTCTATCAAGGCGCTGATTGCGCCGTACGTACGAAACGTAGAGCAATTGGAAGTCATTCGGGCCCGAATCTACACGCATCACTCGCGGGTGGCGGATCGCTTCATTGTCGGGCGGACGCTATTTGCAGGCGACGCCGCTCATCTGAGCCCGCCGTGGATCGGCCAGGGATTGAACATCGGCCTGCGGGACGCGGGTAACGTCGCATGGAAACTGGCGGCGGTTGTCAAAGGCCAAATGGATCCGTCGATTCTCGCAAGCTACGAAACCGAACGACGTGACCACGCGAAAGCGATGATCGATCTGGCGGATACATTTGGCCGGATCCTGATGCCGACGAACCCTCTCAAGGCGTTCTTGCGCGACGTGTTTTTCAAGTCCGTCGGTTCGCTCGGCGTGGTGCGCAATTACGTGCTGCAGATGAAGTTCAAGCCGATGCCTCGCTACAACCGGGGATTGGTTGTCGACCCGATGCATGCTTCGGCAGATACGGCGGTTGGCCGAATGTTCATTCAGCCCGACGTCGAAGTAGCCCTTGGCGAGAAGCGCAAGTTCGACGAAGTGCTGGGGCCGTGGTTTGCGCTCGTCGGCTGGCGTGTCGACCCGTATGACGCACTCGACGAACAAACCCGAGCGTTTTGGGTGTCCATGAATGCCGCATTCATTCGCGTGGAGCGTTCGCGCAGCGGCCCGTCGCGAGCAGAAAGGCGCCTCGGATCGGAGACAACGACGTGCGTCGAAGACCTAGAAAACGTGCTGGAGCCTTGGTTTGAGCAACAAGGGCACACCATTGCGATCATTCGTCCGGATCGCTACGTTGCGGCGCTTGCGACTCAAGCTTCGCTAGCCGAAGTCACACGCGCATTTGCTGCACAGGTTCGATCAGAGAATCATCTTCCGAAGGAGGTGCTGTGATATTGGAAGAACGCAGGTATACGTTGATCCCCGGTGGGATTGCGCAATACATCGCGCAGTACGAGGCGCTGGGGCGCGCGCCGCAGGAACGCCATCTTGGGCCGATGGTCGGTTGCTTTCAATCGGAAGTCGGCCGCTTGAACCAATTGGTTTTTTTGTGGCGCTACGAGAATTTTGCCGACCGCGAGACACGCCGCGCGGCGCTCATGGCAGACGAGCAGTTTGCGGATTTTCGAAAGAATGTGCGTGGGCTGCTGATCGAGCAGGAGAACTGCATCCTTCGTTCAGTGGCCTTCGCAACGGACAAGCGGTGAAATCGACAAGATTGGAGACTCGAAACATGCTATTGAAGGACTCTGGGTTGCTGCGCGGCGATGCATTCGTTGGCGGAAAATGGAGGGCGGCGGGTGCGGGCGGCGTCATCACGGTGACGAATCCGGCTACGGGAGCGATTGTCGGCACGGTGCCTCGATTGGGCGCGGCGCAAACGAACGAAGCGATCGCTGCCGCAACCGATGCCGCGCAGGCTTGGCGGCGGACACCGGTCAAGGCGCGCGCCGGAATTTTGCGCCGTTGGTACGAGCTCGTACTCGAACATACCGACGACCTCGCCATGATCATCACGTCCGAGCAGGGAAAGCCCCTCGACGAGGCACGTGGCGAGGTACGCTATGCGGCTGCATACCTCGAATGGTACGCAGAGGAAGCAAAACGTATCGACGGAAGCGTGATTGCCGGACCCTCGGCGGATAAACGAATTCTGGTGACCCGCGAGCCGGTTGGTGTGTGCGCAGCCATCACGCCATGGAATTTCCCGCTCGCCATGATTACGCGTAAGGCCGGTCCCGCTTTAGCGGCGGGCTGCCCAATCGTTGTCAAGCCGGCATCGCAAACCCCTTTATCGGCGCTGGCTTTGGCGGTCCTAGCTCAGCGCGCCGACGTTCCGCCCGGTGTGTTTTCGGTGGTGACAGGTTCGGCCGGTGAGGTTGGCTCAGTACTCGCGACAAGCCCGCTCGTGAAAAAGCTCTCGTTCACAGGATCGACCGAGGTAGGGCGCAGTTTGATGGCGCAGGCCGGATCGACGGTGAAAAAAGTATCGCTGGAATTGGGAGGAAATGCGCCGTTTATCGTTTTCGACGATGCCGACATCGATGCGGCTGTGGAAGGGGCCATCGTCAGTAAGTTTCGAAACGCGGGGCAGACATGTGTCTGCACGAACCGATTCTATGTGCAGGACGGAGTCTATGATGTGTTCGCGCAGCGGCTGGCCGCCGCCGTCGAGACATTGACGGTCGGCAATGGCCAGGAGGCCGGCGTTACACAAGGTCCGCTCATCGATCGCTCCGCCGTCGAAAAAGTCGAGGAACATATCGAAGATGCGTTACAGAAGGGCGCGCGTCTACTGACCGGAGGGACATTGCACGCACTGGGAGGAACGTTCTTTAAGCCGACCATATTATCGGGTGCGACGAGCGCTATGAAGGTGGCGCGCGAAGAGACGTTCGGGCCCGTCGCGGCGCTGTTTCGATTCAGTACGGAGAGCGAGGTTATCGCGCTTGCGAACGACACGGAGTACGGTTTGGCGAGCTATCTATACAGCCGCGATCTGGGCCGCGTCTTCCGAGTTTCCGAGGCACTCGAATACGGGATGGTGGGCGTCAACACCGGGCTAATTTCGAATGAGATGGCGCCCTTCGGTGGCGTAAAGCAATCCGGGCTAGGGCGAGAGGGATCGCGGTTCGGGATAGACGATTACACCGTGCTGAAGTACACGTGCGTGGCGGGACTGTAATCATCCGTTGTGAGAAAGCGAATCGCTCATCGCGCCCGGGTCAGCTTGATCGCCCGCTCGGGACAGGCGGTCACGCACAGCCCGCACGAACGGCATGCTTGCGCATTCGGCGTGTAGGCGACCTGCATGCCATGCACGCGCAGCTTGAACCGGTGCAGCGCGCCGAGCCCGCGGTAATCGGCGGCGTCGATGCGCCGGATCTCGAATACATTCTCGGGGCAGACAGCGACACAATCCCCCTTGCCCTCGCAGCGGCGCAGATCGACAGCCGGCACGATCGCGCCGGCTGGCTGCTTGCAAATAGTCGCCGATGTCTCGCGCATGTCATTGCCTCTCCGGCGTTTCGCGCCGCGCGAGCCATGCCGAATGGAAACGCTCGCGCTCCTCGGGCGTCATCGCCTCCCACTTGCGCCAGTGACGCCTGTGGCGCCAGAGCCCGCCGTGGCCGCGAAATCCGCCGAATAAGATCCGGCTCAGTACGAGCAAGCCTAGTGCATGCGGGAAATCGATCGTACGCGCACCGACGAACAGCGCGGGCATGACCCAGTTCCATAAAAGCGTGACGCCCCATCCAAGCGCAGCAATCGCCACGAGTACGAGTATGGCTATTCCGGCACATTTCATCTTCCGGTATTTCATCGATCCTCTCCCTTAGATATCGAGTTCGTCATAGGTGCCCTGCAACCGCTCGCGCAGATGCAGCACCGCGTAGCGCTTGCGGGCGAGTAGCGTATTGATTGCCACGCCGCTTTGGGCCGCCATCTCCTTGAAACTTCGTCCTTCCAATTCGTGCGCGATAAATACTTCGCGCTGGCTGGCCGGCAACTCGTCGAGCGCGGCTTGCAGCGCTTCCAGCAAGATGCTGCGTGCGTAGAGGGCCTCGGGACCCGCATCGTGAGCGGGCAGAGCGAGATCCAGCCTGTAATCGTCGTCATCCGCTGGGGTGTCGCCGTTCGACAGGTCGACAAGCGGCTGCTCCTTCTTCTTGCGGAAAGCGTCGATGATGCGGTTGCGAGCGACGCGAAAAAGCCACGCGCTTGCCTGCTCGATCGGCGCCGGCAGACGGTAGGCTTGCACGAATTCGTGGAGCACGTCCTGCAGGATGTCTTCGGCGTCGCTCGGGTTGCGTACCCGGCGACGGATGAAATTCCCGAGCCTCGTGCGCTCGCGCACGATCGTCGCGGTCATGTCGCGGTCTCGTTCGTTCATCGCATCCGAGGTGAATGGCGGTTCCATGCGCCTGAAGACGAATGAGGCGCGCGGATATTGTGGACGGTGGGAGAAATTTTTCGAGGGAGAGCGCCGACACTATATCCGACAAAGGGATACGCGATGTTTCTGTATCCCGATCCGCACCCTTACCGTTGACGTTGGTTCGCCCATCCCGCCCACTCACGCATCTCCAGCGTGGCTCGCTCGAGCCTCACTCCGTTTGCAGCGCTTCGCGCAACGTTCGAGCGATGACGTCGGCCTCGTCCAGCGTGAGCGTCAGCGGCGGGGAGATGACGATCTTATTGGTCATGGCGCGCACGAAAACGCCGCGCTTGCGCGCGGTTTCGGCGATGCGCGCCGCGACGCCTTCCGCCGAGTCGAGCGGTGTTCGCCCGGCCTTGTCGGCGACAAGCTCCAATGCCAGCATGAGGCCCTTCCCACGCACATCGCCGACTGTTTCGAATTCCCGCTTTAGCGGAAGCAATCGTTCGAACAAATGCTGTCCGACGCGCCCCGCGTTGGCAGGCAACGCCTCGCGTTCGACGATATCGAGCACAGCGAGCGCCGCCGCGCAGGCGAGCGGGTGTCCGCTGTAGGTGTAGCCATGCATGATCGTGTGCGAGAAGCCATCGCCGTTCTCGATGGCGTGCGCGACGCGGTGGTTGAACATCGTCGCGCCTAGCGGGACATAGCCCGCGGAAATCCCTTTGGCCAGGCAGAGGATGTCGGGTGCTACGCCGAAGCCACGGCTACCCAACATGCTGCCGGTGCGGCCGAAGCCGGTCACCACTTCGTCGGCGATCAGCAAGATGCCGCTTCGATCGCACACTCGGCGCACGCTGTCCCAGTACGCAGCCGGCGGCACGATCACGCCGCCTGCCCCCTGCACGGGTTCCGCAATAAACGCCGCAATGGTGTGTGCGCCGTGAAAGGCGATCGTTTCTTCCATCTGCCCGATGCAATGCGCGACGAGTTCATCGGGGTCCTGGCAGCGCCAAGGATTGCGATAGAGCCAGGGCGTGTCGAGCAGCACGCAACCGGGCAAGAGGGGGCCGTGGTTGTACTGAAACACGCCGCTGCCGCCGATCGACGTTCCGCCGAAATGCACGCCGTGGTAGCCGTTGCGCAGCGAAAGGAATTTCGTGCGCGCGGGCTCGCCGGCCGCGATCCAGTATTGGCGCGCCATTTTCAATGCGGTCTCGACGGCATCGGAGCCGCCGCTGCCGAACATGACGCGTTGCATGTCCTCTTGTTTGAACATCGCACAGAGGCGATCGGCCAGCTCATACACACGCGGATGCGCAACGCCGTCGAAAGTCTGGCAATAAGACAGCTCATCCATTTGACGTGCGATGGCGCTTTTCACTTCTGGCCGATTGTGGCCGACGTTGACGTTCCACAGCCCGCCTACGGCGTCGAGCGTGCGGTGGCCTTCTATATCGAAGATGTAGTTGCCGTCTCCCCGCGCAATCACGACAGTCGAACCGCAGTGGCCGGCGGCCGCGGAGCCCATCGGGTGCCAGAAACGCTTTTGACGTTGTTGATCGTTCATGGTGTATCGCTCGCTCGAGTGTGTGCGGTCGCCGATGTTGCGCCGTTACGGCGCCGCGACGACAACTTGTCCTCAAGATCGGACGAAAGCCCGGTTCGCATCGACCCGCTGCTTTTTCGCGAAGACCGCGGCAAACCGTGAACGGGTGCGCCCTGCAATGTGCGTGCCGATGCCGCTTGGGGAGCGAGCATCTTTTTTGCTCGATTGGGGTACCGATCGGAGGGCCGCCGATCGGGAAACGCGACGGTGGGTCCATTGGGGCGTAAGCGTCCGACCGGCCAATAAGAGGTGAGCGATGAAAAGATCGATCGATGCGATGGCGCGCCGTGTGGCCTTCGTGGCGGCAGTGGCGCTGGTGGCTGGGTGCGGCGGACACGGCGGCGACTCGGGCGCCGGCGCGGGCAGCGGTGCCGGAGCCGGCACGACGCCGGCGGGGGGCATCCATTTGCAGGTCGTTTCATTCGGCGACAGCTTGTCGGATGTCGGCACATACGCGCCGCTCGCTAGCGCGGTGGGAGGCGGGCGTTTTACGACCAACCCTGGGCAAGTGTGGACGCAGGATGTCGCGCAGTACTACGGCGACACGCTAACTGCGGCCTATACGATCGACGCCACTCAAAAGTTGAGTCCGCAAGGCGGCTTCGGTTACGCGGAGGGCGGGGCCACGGTGGCGACGCCGGCCAACCTCAACGACTTCCTCACCAGCGTGATCGGCGATGTCGAGATGCCCGTGACTCAGCAGGTGTCGAGCTATTTGTCACAGCATGGAAGTTTCAACTCGGGGCAACTCGTCCTCGTATGGGCCGGGGCCAACGATGTGCTGCGCGCTGGGGCGTTGCCGGCTGCCGCAACCACCGTGCAAACGGCTGCCAATGCGCTCGCGCAGGCCGTCGGCCAAATCGTCGCCAACGGTGCGACGCACGTCGTGCTGGTCAACGTGCCGAACGTCGGGCTCTCCCCGAAAGGCCTCGCGTCATCGGACGGCGGCGCGACGCTCACGCAGGAATCGCAGCTGTTCAACGATGATTTGACTGCCGCCTTGCAGGCCGGCGGCCTGCAAAACAAGGTGATTCAAGTCGATTCGTACACGTGGCTGAACGGGATCTTCGCCAATTACCAAGCCAACGGCTTTCTCGTGTCGAATACCGGACAGGCATGCGACGCATCGAAGACACCGGACGATACCTCGCTGTTGTGCTCGCCGCGCACCTACGTCGCGTCGAATGCCGATCAGACGTACATGTTCGCGGACGATCTGCACCCAACGACACATTTACATGCGCTGTTCGCGCAGTATGTCGAGCAGCGGATCGCCGCGGCGGGGCTGGGTCATTGAGGCGCTATGGCGCCGTCGTCGCTTTCGGTGCGGTTATTCGTTGCGCTTTCGTTTGTCGTCGAGATGATGGCGGCGCATGCCATAGGGCAATCGTAGCGAATGGCAAAGCGACTTGCCTTTCCTGCCAAGCCAGGCGCGCTTAAACTACGGCGCAATCGTTACTACTTGATCGGAGCGATTCGCCTTGGACGAACAAACTATCGAAGCCTACTCGACGGGCGCGAGCCGATTTGCGGCCGAGTGGCGGGACCAACCTCCGCCGGCCGACATGTACGCGCTGCTGCTGCGCTACTTCGCCCCAGGCGGCAAAACCGCCGATATCGGTTGCGGCTCGGGTCGCGACGTCGCGTGGCTCAACGAGCATGGCTTCCCCGCTGTGGGTTATGACGCGGCGGAGGGGCTGCTCGAGCAGGCCGCGACCGCGTTTCCGTCGCTAGTTTTCAAGCGCGACGCGCTTCCCGCGTTGGACTCTATCGGTGCGCAGACGTACGACAACGTGCTGTGCGAAACGGTCCTGATGCATTTGCCGGCGGAGGAGGTCCCCCGAGCCTGCGCGCGATTATTCGACATTCTCAGGCCGGGTGGAACGCTGTATCTGAGCTGGCGAGTGACGGAGTCGGTCTCCACCCGCGATGGTGCCGGCCGACTCTATGCCGAGTTCGACGCCGCCCGGGTCCGAGAAGGACTCGGCGATATGACGTTGTTGCTCGACACGGAGACGGTCAATCTGTCTTCGGGTAAGCGCGTGCATCGGCTTATTGCGCGGCGGCGGTAACTGACGCGGTACCGGCTCGGACATTTCAGATGGGCGCGGCTACGAGCGAATCCGCTCTAACGCATCGGCGAACCGAGCCACCGCACCTTCGACGTCATGCAGCTTATCGAGGCCGAACAATCCGATGCGGAAGGTCTTGAACTCTGGCGGCTCGTCGCATTGCAACGGCACGCCGGCTGCCACCTGCAAGCCGACCTCGGCGAATTTCTGCCCGGATCGTATGCCGTCGTCGTCGGTATAGCTAACCACTACGCCCGGTGCCTGAAAACCTTCGGCCGCCACGCTCTTAAAGCCTTTGCCGACCAAGAGCGAACGAATGCGCTTGCCGAGTTCGAGCTGCTCCGCTCTCACCGTCTCGAAGCCGTACGCCTCCGTTTCCTTGATCACATCGCGCAACGTCACGAGGCTGTCCGTCGGCATCGTGGCGTGATAAGCGTGTCCGCCGTTCTCGTAGGCCTCCATGATTTGCAGCCATTTGCGCAGGTCGCAGGCGAAACTCGTGCTGGTTGTCCCGTCGATTCTCTCGCGGGCGGTCGCGCCGAGCATGACGAGCGCGCAGCAGGGCGAGGCGCTCCATCCTTTTTGCGGCGCGCTGATCAACACATCCACACCCGTGGCCTGCATATCGACCCAAATCGTACCGGAGGCAATGCAAT
Source organism: Trinickia sp. (assembly GCF_051953405.1). Taxonomy (GTDB): domain Bacteria; phylum Pseudomonadota; class Gammaproteobacteria; order Burkholderiales; family Burkholderiaceae; genus Trinickia. Next base: position 104,973 of record NZ_JBQCIV010000007.1, read on the forward strand.
CGAGAACGAACAGGCCGCCGACGGCATGCACGGCCTCGGCCACCGCGCGCAAATACGCATCGGGGAGCATCATCCCGGAGGCGGTTTCGACGTGCGGCGCAAAGACCAGATCCGGCTTGTGTTCCCCGATCGCCGCGACCACCTCCTCGATCGGCGCCGGTGCATAGGCGGCCTGTCTGCCTGGTTCGACCGGACGCGCCTTCAACACGATCGATTCGGAAGGAATGCTTCCCATCTCGAAGATCTGCGACCAACGGAAACTGAACCAGCCGTTGCGTATGACCAGACATTTCTTGTTCGTCGCGAACTGCCGGGCGACGGCTTCCATCCCGAAGGTCCCGCTGCCCGGAACCACAATGGCCGACTTCGCGTGATAGACCTTTTTCAAAGCGCTCGAAATATCGCGCATAACGCCTTGAAAGCGCTGAGACATATGGTTGACCGAGCGATCGGTGTAGACCACGGAATATTCGAGAAGTCCTTCGCGATCGACTTGGGGAAGTAAACCTGGCACGCTCGCCTCCGGGAAACGGTGAAGAATTTGGACAGTATGGCTCACTTGCGCAGGGGCCGCTGCGAATTATCGGCCGAGTTCGTCTCGAACCGTGTTGCGCATTCTGTATGGAGATCGTCGCTTCGAAAGCGGACCGTTGCCATCCTCTGCCTGGTGGCGCGTCACATGATGGTGGCGCTTCGCATGATCGATGAAGGCGCGCAGCTACTGATCGTCGAACGCCGCGCTTGTCGGGACACTAAGCGCCGCAATCGGGCGGCAGGGCAGACGCTGCGGCTGCCGCCCGATCCGGCGCAATGACCGCTTTAAATTAAGCGACCTTGACTTCGATACGCCTCGGCTTGGCCTCTTCACGCCGCGGGATCGTCAATTTCAGCACGCCGTCCTTCAGCTGTGCGTCGATGCGCGCCACGTCGAAGTCGGGGCTCAACGTGAACGCTCGGGCAAAGTGCGGGTGCTGCATTTCCGCGTGTTGCAGCCGCAAGCTGGGCGGCGTTTGCACGACTGCCTCGGCCTCGATGTGCAGGTTGCCGTCTTGCACATGGACATCGAGTTTGTCTCGGGGCACCCCGGGCAGATCGGCGAACAGGGTAATCCCGTGAGCGTCTTCGAAAATGTCCACGGCGGGCGCGACACGCGTTTGCCGTGCGATGTCGCGCATAGCCTCTTTGTTGCCGACGGCGCTACTCGGTTGGCGCGCGCCGGTCGTCAATTCGGTACGGTCACTCATTTCGTTCTCCTTAACATATCGCGGGAGCCGCGCTAGGCGGCCAGCACCCGCAGGGATCCCTCGACGCTCATTGCACCGCGATGGAACGCGGCTTGGACGCCTCCGATTTGGCGATGCTGATCGACAAGCATCCGTTCGCATAGGTCGCGCTGACGCTGTCGGGGTCCACGTGCGGAGGCAGTTCCACCACCCGGCGGAAAGTCCCCATGAAACGTTCGCGCGCGTAGATTCGCGTGTCTTCGGTACTGCCGATTTCGACAGGCTTGCGCTCCCCGCTGATCGTGAGCAGACCCTTGTCGATGGACACCTCGATCGTGGCTGGATCCAAGCCCGGCGCGAAGGCGACGACTTCGAGACTGTCGTCGGTACTGCCGATGTTCAACGGCGGGAAGGATCCCAATCGCGAGGCGCGAAGGCTGGTGGGCAAGTCGGAGAATAGGTTCGCCATTTGGCGCTGGAGACGGTCGAATTCGCCCAGCAAATTGGCGCTGAAGAACAGATCGCTCATGGTTGGCTCCTGATTGAGGGGCCGCAAGGAGGACGAACCGGAACCGGACCACGCGCTCCAGTTCGTTTGCCCTTGCGAGACCGCCGACAAACAAATAGAAACACGCAGCGCATCAATCAACTGCGACTGCTTTGCGGAACCGAAAGTAGTGAGCGAGGCGAGATTTTCAAGAGGGGGTGTAACATTTAGTTACATTTTGATTGGGCTGTCCCATCACCTCTGGTCGCGCCGCGGCAGCGATCGAGCGTCACGCGCTCATGCTGCCAAGGCGCCCATTTCGAACCAGGCGGGAACATGGTCGATCGCTCGATCGAGGTTGTCGAGCGTCGTGAAACTCAGTCCCATGATCTCATCGGGCGGTCGTTTTAGATCGGGTACCGCAACCACCGATATGCCGGCGCGATGCGCGGCGAGCACGCCGTTCTCGCTATCTTCGAACGCCAGACACTGGCTCGGTGCTTTGCCTAGGCGCGAAGCTGCGAGTGCGTACACGGCCGGATCCGGCTTGCCGCGGGCGACTTCGTCGCCGCCTGCGATCGCATCGAACACATCGAGCACGCCCACCCGCGAAAGCCGAGATGCGATTTCGTACCGGCTCGATGAAGACGCAACGGCGCAGGGTATGGCCGTTTGGACCAAGGCATCCAACAGTGCTTTCACGCCGGGCTTGAGCGGATATACGGGTGGATTCGTTGGAGACTGCAACGTCCGACGCACTCTTGTCAGCGCCTCCTGAAAAATCGGCCTGCTGCCTAACATCTCGGCCAGCATCGCGTGGCACTCGGGCAGCGATCTTCCGATGATCTCGACGTAGTCGACAGGACGAATCGGGGTGCCCAATTCTCGGGAGACGTCGATCCACGTGTTCATGATCGTCCGCTCCGAGTCGATCAATAGCCCGTCCATGTCGAAAATTGCCGCAGAGAACATACGCTCGGATCCTTGGATAGTGTGGCGAAGAACCGATGCACTATAACCGTCGAAGACCGCGCGGCGCAGGAACGTTTCCGACAAAGCGCTGGCTTTGTTGCGACAAAGCAGGCGATTTGCGAGGCGCGCCGGCCGGCGCCTCGGTTTTAAAAGACTCGATTTCCTCGGATGATCACAGGGGGCGAGCGCGCGAGCAAACAGGTGCCGACGGTTGCTCTGGCTTCGATGGCACTTACAGCGCCGGTACCGGTTCAGTGTGGGGTTGCGTGAGCCACGTGTCGATGTTGCGCGTGACGGCGTCGAGTTGGGCCGCGTCGACGTGCAATCCGAGCTTCGTTCGACGCCACAGGACGTCTTGCGCGTCGCGTGCCCATTCGACGTCGCGCAGGTAGCGAAGCTCGGCTTCGTACAGGTCGCCGGCGAACGACGGGCCCAAATCGGCCATGCGTTGTGCGCCGGCAAGGAAGCGCTCGGCACGCGTGCCGTATGCCCGCGCATAGCGGCGGGCCAACGCGGCGGGCAGCCATGGGTAGCGCGCGGCCAACTGCGTGGCGAAGCGCTCGAAATCGGTGTCTTCGATGTCGCCGCCGGGAAGCGGCACGCCCGCTGTCCACGCGGCCGCGCGATGCTTGAGCGCCTGCGCCAATGTATCGACAGCTTCCTCCGCCAGCTTGCGAAACGTCGTGATCTTGCCGCCGAATACCGACAACAGCGGAGCCTGACCTTCCGTTGCATCGAGTTCGAGCTTGTAATCGCGAGTGGCCGCCGAAGGGCTGTCGGTGCTTTCCTCCTGTAGCAGCGGACGCACGCCCGAGTAAGTCCAACAGACATCGCTCGGCGAAATCTTCCGCTTGAAATAGCGGTTGATCGATTCGCACAAGTAATGCGTTTCCTCGCCGCTGATCGCGACGCGCGATGGATCGTCGCGATACTCGACGTCCGTCGTGCCGATGAGCGTGAATTCGTGCTCGTACGGAATGGCGAAGACGATCCGCTTGTCGGGGTTCTGAAAAATGTAGGCGTGGTCGTGATCGAACAGCCGCCGCGTGACGATGTGGCTGCCCTTGACGAGCCGCACGCTGTGATGCGCGCCGCGGCCGAGCGCGCCGGCCAGCAACTGGCCTACCCATGGCCCTGCTGCATTGGCGATCGCATTGGCCCGAACCTTTACGATCGTGCCGTCGGTGCGCTGCAACTGCGCATGCCACTGCGTCCCGATACGCACCGCCTTCTCGAGTTTCGTACGCGTGAGAACCTTCGCCCCGCGCTCGGCGGCGTCAAGGGCGTTGAGGACGACGAGCCGCGCATCGTCTACCCAACCGTCGGAGTAGACGAAGCCGCGCGCGATGGATTCGACGAGCGGCGCACCGGCCGCGTGGCGCCGCATGACGATGCCGCGCGAACCGGGCAGCCGCTTGCGCCGCGCCAAGTGGTCGTACAGAAACAGGCCCGTGCGAATGAGCCAAGCGGGACGCAGGTTCGGCATGTGCGGCATCACGAAGCGCAGGGGCCGAATGATGTGCGGGGCGGCGGCGAGCAACGTCTCGCGCTCCTGCAGTGCTTTGCGCACCAGCCCGAATTCGCGGTACTCGAGATAGCGCAGGCCGCCGTGAATCAGTTTCGTGCTCGACGACGAGGTGTGCGCCGCTAGATCGTCTTGCTCGCACAACAACACCGACAGCCCACGGCCGGCTGCGTCGCGCGCGATGCCCGCCCCATTGATGCCGCCGCCGACGACAAGCAGATCCACCTGCTCAGTTGCACACACTGAACGTCTCCTGATCGAATTCGCGCATGAAATACCGTTCTTCGGATGATAACGAAAAATAACGAAGATTAAAAGTTCGAAAACGAACATTTCGTGTGTACGATGCGACCCTATTTGGCGCGAAGACAGGTGGAAAGAAGGTTTATCGGCGATGCCGCGCCGAAGCGCGCAGCGTCAAGCGCCCCGCGCCTTGACAACGCGGATACCGAGTAAGATCATTTGTTCTTGTTGAGAGCAAATGATCTGCGTGCAATGTGCGCGCGGTCCGGCAATGTCGCTCGGCGGCGGCGAGCGGCCATGGCGGTCGGTTGGGCAATCGCAGGTGACTGAATGCCGTCTGATCAGCGCGGGGATGCCTCGGCGCTGCAATGAGGGCCAACGATAAAGGCGGAGACGATGGCAGGAGAATTGAACGGAAAGGTCGCGGTAGTGACGGGCGCCGCTTCGGGAATCGGATTGGCGAGTGCCGATGCGCTGCTATCGGCCGGCGCCCGAGTCGTGCTGGTCGACCGCGATGAGGCCGCGGTGAAGTCGCGCTGCGGCGAACGCGGCGATCGTGCGATTCCGTTAGTAACCGATCTCCTCGATCCGAAAGCCTGCGCCGCGCTGGTGCCGCGAGCGCTCGAATTGGCTGGGCAGATCGATGTTTTTCATGCGAACGCGGGTCTGTACGTGGGCGGCGATCTGGTGGACGCCGATACGGACGCGATCGATCGCATGCTGAACTTGAACGTCAACGTCGTGATGAAGAATGTGCATGACGTTCTGCCGCATATGATCGAGCGCCAGACCGGCGACATCGTGGTGACGAGTTCGTTGGCTGCGCATTTTCCGACGCCGTGGGAGCCGGTCTATGCGTCGTCCAAATGGGCGATCAACTGCTTCGTTCAAACGGTGCGTCGTCAGGTTTTCAAGCATGGCATCCGCGTAGGCTCGGTGTCGCCGGGGCCGGTTATCAGCGCGCTGCTGGCCGATTGGCCCGAGGAAAAGCTGAAGGAAGCCAAGGCATCGGGCAGCTTGATGGAAGCGAGCGAGGTGGCGGCAACGATTCTGTTCATGTTGACCCGGCCACGCGGCGTGACGATCCGCGATGTCGTATTGATGCCTACTCAGTTCGATCTTTAATTCTCTGCTGGTTTTTATCAGTTGGGGACCACGAGACCCACCGCTGCGATCGCCATGGCGATCGTCGCGAGCCACCCGCCCCAAGCGAGCGGGCCTTTGATGGCGAACTCGCCCATGACGTGCCGGTTGCGGGCCAAGAGCATGATGATGACCATGATGGGTACCGCGCTGACGCCATTGATGACCGCACTCCAGTAAAGCGCACGAATAGGATCGAAGTGCATGAACGTAATCGCGACACCGCCGACGATGGAAAGCGCGATCACGCTATAAAACTGGCGGGCCAGCGCCAAGTGCAGGCTCAAACTGCTGCGCCAGCGAAAGCTGCCCGCGGCCGCGTAGGCCGCGGACCCGGCGAGGACCGGCAGCGCGAGCAGTCCCGTGCCGATGATGCCCAGTGCAAACAGGGCGTAGGCGAAGCGGCCTCCGATGGGCTCGAGCGCCTTCGCCGCGTCGGCCGATGTTTTCACGTCGATGTGATGCAGATGCAAGGTCGCCGCGGCGGTCAATACGATAAAAAACGCGATGACGTTCGACACGCCCATGCCGACCCAGGTATCGAAATTGATGCGGCGCAATTGCGCCGGCGCCTGCTGTGGGAAGCGGCGCAACGGCTTTTGACCGGGTTCGGAGCGCATCTCTTCCACTTCCTGCGAGGCCTGCCAAAAGAAAAGGTACGGGCTGATGGTGGTGCCCAATACGGCCACGATCGTCGTCAAGTAATCCGAACTTAGCGAGAAGTGCGGCATGACGATCGCCCGCGCGACATCGCCCCAGTGAATCGGCACGATGAGGGCGACGGCGACATAGGCGAGCAGCACCAAGGCGGTCCATTTGAGCAGGCGTGCGTATCGATCGTACGGAACGAAGATCTGCAAAACGACGGATAGCCCACCGAGCAGGACGACATTGAATTGCTGCGGCATACCGACGAGCAGCTGCATGGCCGCGCCCATTGCCGATAAGTCGGCGGCGATGTTGATGACGTTGGCGACGATCAGGAGCGCCACCGCGCCGTAGAGCAAAGACTTGGGATAGTGCGCCCGCATGTTCGATGCGAGCCCCTTGCCTGTCACGCGGCCGATGCTGGCGCTGACCAACTGGATCGCCGCCATGAGCGGATAGGTCAGGAGCAGGGTCCATAGCAAATTGAACCCGAATTGCGCCCCGGCCTGCGAATACGTCCCGATCCCGGACGGATCGTCATCCGCAGCGCCCGTGATCAAGCCGGGGCCCAGGCGCCGGATCCAAGAGCGCTCGATCGGGTCTTTGACTGCCTCTTCCGGCACCGTGATTTTGTCGTCTGTCACCGAAACCTCCCCAGGTCGTCAAGCTCAGAGCAAGTAGCGGGCCCACGGAAGTAGCTGAAGTTCGGCCTGCAATACGAGCCATGCGGTGAAGGTGCCATTTCGACGCGTTTAGCCGCGAACGGCGGTGTCTTTTAACCGTCCGTCGAAACGGTCACGGGTTCCCATTCGCGAAATTCCGCCGCGAGCACCGCCAGCTTTTCTTGCACCAGCGCGAGTGCGTCGCTGCCGAGCAGGAGGTGTGCAGGCGGGTGGTCCGCAGAAATCGCCGTGAGCATCGCGCGCGCCGCTTTCTTTGGATCGCCTAATTGTTTGCCGCTTTTGTCCTCTCGCACTTTGCGGATGGGATCGAACAATTCGTCGTAGTCGGCGATCGAGCGCGGCGTGCGGGTCATTGAGCGACCCGCCCAGTCAGTCCGGAACGAGCCCGGGGCAACCGCGGTCACCGCGATGCCGAAGGGCTTGAGTTCTTTGCCCAGTGCCTCGGATATGCCCTCCAGCGCGAACTTGCTGCCGCAGTAGTACGCGATGCCCGGCATGGTGATATAGCCACCCATCGATGTGATGTTCAGAATATGACCGCGCCGGCGCGTGCGCATGCAGGGTAGGACGGCCTTCATCATGGCGACCGCACCGAATACGTTGACGTCGAACTGGCTGCGCAACTCCGACAGCGGCGATTCTTCCATGATGCCTTCGTGTCCGTACCCGGCGTTGTTGACCAGAACGTCGACGGGTCCCACGGCCCTTTCGATTTCCGCTACGACGCCATCGATCGCGTCGAAGTCGGTCACGTCTAGCACGCGCCCGTAAGCCCGGCTGTGAGCAGACTCGAATTCGCGCCTCGCTTGCTCGCTTCTTAGCGTGCCGACGACCGTATGACCCTGTGCCAGGGCCTCTAGCGCGAGCGCACGGCCAAAGCCGCTGCTGACGCCGGTGATGAGAAGCGTTTTGCCCGATGTCATGGGTGGTTCTCCAAATAACGAATGGAGCGTGCATGCTAGTCTTACCTAAGACGGCGGATAAGCCGAAATACGCTATTTTTCTTGCCTAAAGCTATGAGTGCGAAATGCAGTGCCGGCGGGCCGGGTCGAGGTTCTCAGAGCCGGAAACGGATGGTTGCCCTGCTCGGCGCGTTGGCCCCCGAAGAGGGCTACAACCTGACCGTCCTGCCGAGCCTTCGCATCCTTCGATCGAACCGGGCGTTGTCGCGGACGCCGGTTCTCTACGATCCCGGCATCGTGATCGTGTGCCAGGGCCGCAAGCGCGGGTATTTTGGCGATGAACTCTATCTGTACGACGAGCATCATTATCTGGCCGTATCCGTGCCTGTGCCGTTCAGCATGGAGACCGATGCCACGCAGGAGCACCCGCTGCTCGCGCTGTATTTGCATCTCGAGTTTCCGGTTGCCGCCGAATTGATGGCGCAAATCGAACGGACAGGTGCGGCGCCGCACGTTGAGCCGCCCCGGAGCATGATGTCGACGCCGATGGACGACGCCATGCAGGGGTCCGTCTTGCGATTGCTCGAGGCGTTGCACCGGCCGCTCGATGCGGCGGTGCTGGGGCCGAGCTTGCTGCGCGAAATCTATTTTCGTGTCCTCACCGGGGCGCAAGGAAGCGCGATGCGTCAAGCCTTGGCGATGAGAGGCCAGTTCGGGCGGATCGGCCGATCGCTAAGCCTTATCCATGCCCGATATGCGCAGGCGCTCGATGTGGCGCAGCTCGCGCACGAAGCGGGTATGAGCGTTCCGAGCTTTCATAGCCATTTCAAGGCGATCACACGCGTTTCGCCGATGCAGTACGTGAAGTCGACGCGGTTGCATCAGGCTCGGCTGTTGATGGTTCGGCAAGACTTGACCGCAGAAGCGGCGAGCCATGCCGTGGGTTATACGAGCCCGTCACAGTTCAGCAGAGAGTTCAAGCGGTTGTTTGGGTTGACGCCGGCGGCGGAGACGAAACGGATGCGAGAGAGCTTCTCTATACCCCCGGCATTTGCCGATTCAGCGTATGTGTCGTCGCATTGAGTGGCTGACGGTTTTTTTCACTTGACGCCGCGGTAATACGTCGAAGACCGCCGGCGACTGTTGTGCGCAACGCTATCGTTCGATCGTTACGCTATCGATGGTCGTGTCGCCGACGCCAAAGCTTTTGGATTCCTCGTGAGCGCCGAGGAAATAGCCCAGCGCTTCGATGTAGTATCCCTTTACCGTGTCGCCGTTGAGTCGGGTGCAATCGAGCGGCCACGCCTGCCCGTCGAGCCCGTCGGCCAGGACGCTCGCTTTCACGGCGTCTTTCACCTGGCAGTCCAATCCGGACGTCTGGGGCCTGTCCTCGCCCGGAACATTGACGCCCTCGGTCGCAAAAGAAATTTCGCCACCCTGTCGCCAATCGTTCGCTTTGACGGTTAGCGCTTGCGTCACGTATACGCGTCTATTTTCCGACCGACTCATATTCATCTTCGATTTGAGTTGGACGAATCCGACCATGTCGCGGTCCACGAAGAAGTCCGGACTGTAGATTTCGCGTATACGTGTTATACGGGACGCGGACGGCCGAATGACGATCACCGTTGTGCTCGTGCCGGTCTTGCTCCCTTTCATCGTTTCGACAAGCCGGGCCGATTTGAACGAAGACGGCGCGGGAAGACCGGCGTTGAATCGTTCCGCCGCCGCGATGACGGCGTTCGAAGCCGGCACGCTATCGATATCGAGATCGGCAACAAGGGGCGCTTTTGCGCGCTGCGTGTCACCGCCGATCCCCGTAAAAGTTTCAGGATCGATCGACGGTCCACACGCAACGGCTTTGATCGCGGCTTCATAATCGTCGGTCGAATCGATGGGCGTTTCCACGTCGTCGCGGGCGATCGTATCGTCAGTGACCGCGCCGGCCGGGGTGAAATCGTAGCCGACGGATATTCGAAAGCGGTTCGTCTCGCAATTTACGACGACCTTTTCCCGCTTCGAATCGTACGGGGCATCGTAAGGTGGGTCGAACCGCAATTGAGGATAGTCGTAACGGGTCCAAAACGACGCGATCGGCCCGGACCGTGCGATGCTGCGCGAATCGATTTGAATCAATTTGCCATCGCTGGTGCGTGCCACGTTGACAAGGCGCTCGGGCTGATTCGGCAGATGACATGCCCATTCGAGTATCGGCTCGCCGAACGCCGAAGCGGCCGCGGAAACGAATTGGCTCGCGGCATAGTGTCCGTTGGTATTGCCGTATGCCCGCACGGTGGGTTGACCCGGGCCCGTGATATCGGCCCACGCCATACGAAGTGCGTGGCTTGAACAGTCGAATTCGACAGAGGCTTCGTACCTGAGCAGGCCTCGAGGCGCGAACATCGTGCCACGGTCGATCAAATAGACGTGGGTGCCAATTCTATGGACGGAATCGACCAGGTAGTCGAGGTCGGTTTTAGGGGCGACGGGCCTCCATTCATCCGCTTGGGCGGCCATGCTTGAGAATACCAAGCATGCTAAAAGTGCGCCTACGATTCGTTGGGGTTGCATCGATTCGAAGAGGAGACCAGATGCACGTTTAACGGCGTCGGCGGTTCGAACTTGAGCGATGTCATGGGCACGCGACGGCGTGCGGGAGCAATTCGCAGGAAATCTTGAGTCACGCTTGCGATGCACCGTGGGCGCCGCCGACGTTGGGCGCCCGCGTAGCTGATACCATGCACGGCGTCGTCCTTACGCCGCTTGATCGCCACCTGTTTTCCCGTATTCATTCGCCATGTCGTTTATCCGTTTTCTAGACCCTTGGGAGCCGTCATACGGGCTCGTTGCACTCTTCGTTGTCGCAGCGGTGCTGTTTGCGCGCGGGGCGGGGCGTGTCCGCATGAACGCGTGGCGGCGCGCGGCGTTCTGGATCGGTCTTGCGCTGTTTTACGTGGCGCTTCATACGAAGGTGGACTACTACGCGGAACACCAGTTCTTCGTCCACCGGCTTCAACACCTCGTCTTACATCACTTGGCGCCGCTGATATTGATGGCGTCGTATCCGGGAAGCGCACTGCGGGCCGGCTTGCCGTTCGCATGGCGCCGTCCGTTCAGGCAGTGGCAACGGGGCCGTACCGCACGGATCGCGGCGTTCGTGTTGCTCAACCCCGCATTCATCTCGGCCACGTTCGTCGTCTCGGTGCTCGTTTGGCTGATCCCTTCCGTCCAATTCGTTTCGATGCTCGATTGGCGGATCTATCTGTTCATGAATGCGTCCGTCGCCGTCAGCGGGCTTTTGTATTGGTGGATGGTGCTCGACCATCGGCCCAGCCCGCCAAGCCGCACGCGCCCCGGGTTGCGCGTGCTCTCGCCGATCATCACGATGACGCCGCAGATTCTCGCCGGCGCCGTCATTACCTTCACCTCGCGGGATCTTTACCCGGTGTTCACGCTGTGCGGACGCGCCTTCACTTCGATTCCGCCCGCGCTCGATCAAAGTCTAGGCGGATTGATCATGTGGGTTCCCGCCGCCCTATTGGAGACGATCGGCGCGATGATGGCGTTGCGGCACATGATGCGACTGTCGAATTCGCGGGCGCCTCGCGCTATTCCCCCTCGCCGCGCGCCGCAATCGCGTCCGGCACTTGACGGATCGGTATGACGGCGCGGCCGCCGCAGTTTCGTAAAAGGTCCCGCAGCTCGTTGATGACCGGAAACACCTCGTGATTCCAGTCGGCGCCTTGCCGATCGTGCGCTTCTTGCTCGCGTTCGACGATCCAGCGATCTTCCTTGAAAATGCGCTCCGTGAACCAGACTAGCAGCGGCCAAGCCAAGTCCAGCGCAAACGGGATACCGGGCCGGCGGATGGAGAGCAGGCCGAACGTGCGGTTCGTGCGTTGCTCCGCATCGAGCGGCACATAAACGATCCAGAGGTCCATCACGAGGGTCCCGCTGCCGGAGCGAATCGTGAGCGTTTGGTACGGATAGCCCGTGCGTACCGTCATCACGTCCTGATCGTTTTGGTCGCCCTCCTTCTTGGCCGCGCCGAACACCAGCGCCTCGCCGACGGGCTGCTTGCCCTCCATCCGCGCGAACGTGTAATCCACTTCCACCCAATCGTCGCCGCGTCGACGGCCCAGCGAGCGCGCCCGCATTTGTCCCATCTGACGCCGATGCAGAAACTGATGGTTCATATCCATCAAGTTTTCATGCATGAAGGAATAGTGGCACTTGACCTCGCGGCCGAAGCGGCGGGTTTTGTAGGCTTTGTCCTCCGCCGACGGCAGAGCAGGGAGCGCACGCTCCTCGGCCAGCGCTGCGTCGCCGGGGAAGACGAAGATCAGGCCGTACATCTCGCGGCAAGGGTAGGCGCGCACCCCGTTCGGTAGCCGCTCTTTCCCCAGATACGGGACATCGACGCATTTGCCGGTACAGTCGTAAGTCCAGCCGTGATAGCCGCAGCGGATCGATTCGCCGTCCACCACGCCCGCATGCAGCGGCACTTGCCGGTGCGCGCATCGATCTTCGAGTGCGAAGATCTTACCGGATTGGGTTCGCGCGAGAACGATCGGATCGCCCGCGAAGCGCACCCCGAGCGTCTTGCCGCGCTTCAGTTCGTGCGACCAGGCGAGCGGATACCAGTGATCGGGATGGATCGGCACGCGGCGCAGATCGCGCACGGGCGCGGTTGCGGGCGGGTCGATGGCACTGCTGCGCTGCAACGACATTGCATGCATGCGTGACGCCTCCTTCTGTATCGGGAGCGATGGCCGTGGCCGGGCGTTTTCGTGCCGGCGGACGGGGATCTGGGGGAGTCTACGCGAAACCGGAGATTTGCTCGATAGGGCCGAAAACTACGAAAGTGCGCGTAGCTGACGGCGCAACTGGTCCATCTCCTCCGGCGCGAATGGCTTCTCGATTTCCGCATGCATTTGTTGCCATAAAGGGAACGCTTCGGCGAGCAACCGGTGGCCGGCGGGCGTGAGGCTCAGTAGACGACTGCGCTTATCCGCCGGATCCTGCTCGATGACGACCAAGCCTCGCTTCTCGAGCGGCTTGAGGGCAGCCGTAAGGGTGGTGCGGTCCATTGCCAGCAACGACGCGACGTCCTTCATGGCCGGCGGATGCGGCCGATTGAGGGACATCAGCAACGAAAACTGCCCGTTCGTGAGATTCAGCGGACGCAAGACATCGTCGAATAGCCGCGCGAGGTTGCGCGCCGCCCGTTGCATGTGCAGACACAGACAGCAATCGCGCACCAGCAACGTGGTTTCGAAAGGAAGATTTTTCGAGCGAGGCATGTTGAAATTATGTTGATATCAACCTATCCTGTCAAGGCTCGATGGCGAGCGATATCGGCTCGTTGCACGGGCGAGCGAATTCTTCGAGGATTGGGAGAACGTCATGAAACTGTATGGATTTGCCGGAACCCGTTCGCAGCGCGCCCTTTGGGGGCTCAAAGAGGTCGATGCCGACTTTGAATACATATCGGTCAACCTACTTCAAGGGGAGCAGAAACGGCCCGAATTTATGCGCTTGAACCCCGCGGGAAAAATCCCCGTTCTGATCGACGGCGATCGTGTCATTCCCGAATCGGCGGCGATCGTGCTGTATCTCGCGGAAAAATATCCGCAGAAGGCTTTGATGCCCGCCGATCTAGACCAGCGCGCGCAGGTGTTTCGCTGGGTGATGTTCGCTGTGACCGAACTCGAGCAGCCGCTTTGGAGAATCACGCGACACTCTTTCCTTTATCCCCCGGAGAAGCGCATTGCCGCCGATATCGAGCTGGCCAAAGAAGATTTCGAGACGATGGCCAAGGTGCTCGAATCGCATCTCGATGGCCGTCGCTTCATTGTCGGCGACGCCCTCACGGCGGCCGATTGCGTCACGGCTTTCCTGATCGATTGGGCCAACGAAGTTCGATTGATCGACGCATTCCCGCGCATGCAGGCGTACCTAGAACGCATGTACTCGCGGCCGGAGGCACCGCAAAGGATCGCGCAAGCGCGCGAGGCGGCTTGAGACTGCCCGGGGAAGCCCCGGAGATGCCCGAGGCCGCGTGGCGGTCAGAAAAGCCGCGCCTGACCGGACATGACGGTTTCGAAGTCGATGCCCATGAACACGAGGATCGCATCGGCAACGGGTTGCAGCTGACGTTCGACGTAGAACCCGTAATCGATCGGTGCCGCCAGCGTTTCCAGCGGCTGGGGGCCGGCGACGGTCATGACGTAGCTGATCCATCCGCCGTTCTGGTATTGGAGCGGGCGTCCCTTCGCGCGATTGAATTCGTCGGCTACTCGCGCGGCGCGCACGTGCGGCGGCACGTTGGCCTGATACTCGTGTAGCGGGCGTCGCAGACGTTTGCGGTAGATCAGTTGCTCGTCGAATTCGCCGTTCAACGTCTGCCGAACGTAATCGCGTACGTAGTCGGCATACGGTTCGCGTTTGAATACGCGGCGATAGAGTTCGCGCTGGAACTGCTGCGCAAGCGGTGTCCAATCCGTGCGGACGGTTTCGAGTCCCTTGAATACGACTTCCTCGTTGCCGTTCTTGGCGAGCGTCAGTCCCGCATAACGCTTCTTGCTCCCTTCTTCCGCGCCGCGCACGGTCGGCATGAGAAAGCGCGAGTAGTGACGTTCGTATTGCAGCTCGAGCGCACTCTCGAGCCCATAGCGAACGCTCAGCTCTGTCTTCCACCATGCATTGACATGTTCGACGAGTGCCTGCCCGGTCCGTGCCGCATCCTGCTCGGTGTAGGGCTGTCGCAGCCAGACGAACGTCGAATCGGTGTCGCCGTAAATCACATCGTAGCCTTGCGCTTCGATGAGTTCGCGCGTTTTACGCATGATTTCGTGGCCGCGCATCGTAATCGACGAGGCTAGCCGCGGATCGAAAAAGCGGCAGCCGGTCGAGCCAAGCACGCCGTAAAATGCGTTCATGATGATTTTTAGGGCTTGCGAGAGCGGGGCGTTCTGTTGACGCTTGGCGCGATCGCGGTTCTCCCAGACCTGGCGCACGATCTCCGGAAGGCAGTGCTTGTCTCGGGAAAACCTCGCTCCTAGAAAGCCCGGTATGGATTTCTCGTCGGCCGGATCGGACAAACCCTCGATCAATCCGACCGGATCGATCAGAAAGGTACGGATGATCGATGGATAGAGGCTTTTGTAGTCCAGTACGAGGACCGAGTCGTAAAGGCCGGGCCGCGAATCCATGACGAAGCCGCCCGGGCTGTTCTCGCCCGAGACGTCGCCGAGATTCGGTGCGACGTAACCGAGGCGATGCATTCGCGGGAGATATAGATGTGTGAAGGCCGCCACCGATCCGCCGCTGCGATCTACGGGCAATCCTGTTACCGCGGCGCGTTCGAGCAAAAAGGCTATGAGGTCCGTCTTCTCGAAGATACGCGTGACGAGTTCGCAATCCTTTAAGTTGTAGCGCGCGAGGGCGGGTTTATCTTCGTCGAACCGGCGTTGGATCTCGTCCATGCGCTGGTAGGGGTTGTCGATCGATTTGCCCTCGCCCAGCAACGCCTGAGCGACGTATTCGAGGCTGAAGGAGGGGAAACTCCAAGTGGCCGAGCGCAGCGCTTCGATCCCGTCGATGATGAGGCGGCCGGCCGCCGCGGCAAAGTAGTGCTGCGCCCGTGCACCGTGTTCGCGCCATTCCATCGGCGCACCGCCTCGCCCTAAGCGCAACGGGACGCCGTATTGTTCGGCGTGCTCGCGCAGTATGCGCAAGTCGAATTGAACGAGGTTCCAGCCGATGATGGCGTCCGGGTCGTACTTTGCGATCCAGGCGTTGAGACGCTCGACCATCTGCGCACGATCGTTGCAATATTCGAGCTGGAAATCGAGGCCCGTTGGGTTGCCGTTTTCCGGGGCGAGCATGAAGACCTGGCGCTGTCCGCAACCTTCGAGCGCGATCGAATAAAGTTCGCCACGTGCGCTGGTTTCGATGTCGAGCGAAACCAGGTTAAGGTGCGGGCGATATTGCGTTCCGGGCCTCATCTCGCCGTCGAGTAACCGGCCTTGCTCGTCGGCTTGGCCGCGAAAGAGCACCGGCGCCGTGATGAATCGCTCCATCATGTAGCGATCGGGCGGCTGGACGTCTGCTTCGTAGACATCGACGCCCGCTTGTGTCATGCGCTTGGCCAGACCGACTAGCGAGCGATATTGCTGCGTGTATAGGCCGAAGACCGGGCGCCCGCGAAAATCTTTGAGCGAGAGTGGGCGAAGCTCGGCGCGTGCGTCGCCCTTTAGGATTTGCTCGGCGTGAGTTGCTTGATTCGCGGGGATGAACGCAACGGACGGCGCGTTCCGCAAGCGCAAGAGCCGTGGCCCGGCCTGCGTCGACAGCCAAAATTCCACCTCGGTATGCGTGCCGAGATCGCGCCAATGGCGCGTCAGAATGTAACCCTCCTGGAACTCGGTCAAAGCGATACTCGGCGGTCGGCGTGAACGGAGAGGATTTTAATACGGCGGGGTGCGCCGTATGTCCGTTCTCCGCGGTGATGTGCGGGCCGTTCTTCGTTGTTCGGTTAGCCGGTTAGTCGGTGGCCAAGCGCGGGAGGGTCGGTTCGTCGATTAGATCGATTGCAACGTGGTGACCGGCTTGGGAGGCGCTATTCCATAGAACCGATAGAACGCTGCGATCGGCGCTTCTGCGGCAAGCGCTTGCAACGGAAAGATACTCGCTAGCGTTCGTAGATCGGCCACGGCGGTTAGCCGCTGCATAAAATCTTCGGCGCTGCTCGCTTTGATCGACCCGTGACGATCGAGAAATTGGCCCCATAGCGACATGTTGCGAAACCGGCATTCCGCTTTGGCGCCCGCAACGTACTCCTCAGGAAAGCACCGACGATACGCGCGGAGGTTGTACAGCCACGAAGTTCCAACAACGCGGCGCGCGTCGGGGTTGTTCGCAAAGACGTCGCAAAACAGCGAGCGAAGTTCGGCGAGCCGGATGGGATAGCGTTCAGTGCTCAACGGAGACACGGTGACCGGGTCCCAGTTCTGAAAGTGGATCCGCACGCATTGCGCGTCTTGCATGACATATGAAAAGCAGCCGAAGCTTGGCGTCGTGGGCGGCGATGCCGCCTGTTCGCATCTGGTCAAATAGAAGCGATACGTCCAGTCGGAAATATCCGTTGCCTGGCGCAGCCCGTCCGTGTAGTCCCGCCATATCGAGTCGTACGGATCGAACGCGCGGCCGAGGCCGAAGCGGATGTACAGATTCGTATAGTCCAGTAACGCCCGCTCGAGGGGGATATCGCCCAAGCGGCTCGCGGCCTCGGCGAAGCGGATTTGCAAATCGAAAAACGCTTTTGGGTATCGCATCGAGGGGCGCCGTATCGGAACGGAAAGTCATCGAGTCTAGGCCAAAAGACACCACTGCGTGCTAACGCCTCAAAGCGACCTGGACCATGCCGGGCTGCATTTTTGGATCGGCACCCCGAGCCGCCACGCGAAGCGGTCGTGCACTCCAGCGGCGCGGTACACACCAAGACGACTCCTTCTGTTCGCGCCGCCTATTCCCAGATGTCGACCGGCACGCCCGGTGCGACTAAGTCGAATAGCTCGATGATGTCTGCGTTGCGCATTCGGATGCAGCCGAGTGAGGCGGGTATGCCCATCGGTTCGGAATCGGGGCAACCGTGAATGTAGATGTACCGGCGCATCGTATCGACTTGACCGAATCGGTTGCGTCCCGGCTCGCACCCGCTCAGCCAAATGATACGAGACAGTATCCAGTCTCTGTCCGGCCGCTCGCGGGCTAACGCCGGCGAATAGATTTCGCCTGTCGGCCTGCGGCCGACCAAAACCGAGCCGAGCGGAAGCGCTCGCCCAATCATCGCGCGTATGACGTGCCGTCCGCGCGGAGTGCAGCCGCTACCCATACGTTCGCCAGCGCCGTTCCTCGCGCTCGATATCGGGTATCGGCGGCGAAGTGTTTCCTCGTCCGATAGCGTCAGCGTTTGCGTTTGCAAATCTACGACGATATGCAACGTCGTCATGTCGATCCTTGCGTGTTGATGGCTAATTCAATAGTCGCTTTATAATCGCAGGGGCAACGATACGCAAACTGCCATCGGCGATCGTATGCAATTCGATAGGGGCATTGCCCTAGCATGATCGGACCGTGGCATATCCACGTCGACGGGAACATGATAAGAAGACGATCTCGCCTCACGGTTGGCGCCGCGTTGTTGACTGCCGCACTGTGCTACCCGTTCATTGATCATGCGCTTGCGCAAGCGTCGCCGACATCGGCGGAGCTAACGACGCCGGTCGGCACCCAACCCGAGATCGTGTCGATCGTCGTGCCGGACATGGGGACGTTCGGCGGCGATGTGTCCATGCACACCGAAGTCTACAAGCCCGCGGGTGCCGGGCCGTTTCCCGTGCTCATCTTCTCTCATGGGCGTTCCGCGCAGCGTGCTGAGCGTGCCTTGCTCGAGCATCCGGTGCTAAACGGGCACGTCAAGTATTGGCTAGGCAAAGGCTTCGCCGTCGTCGCACCGATTCGGGTCGGGTATGGACAGACGGGTGGTCCGGATCGCGAAAATTCGGGGGCGCACTTTACGCGCACTGGCCTGTGCGACGGGGTGCCCGATTTTCGACGTGTGGCGAAGGCGGCATCGCAAGACCTATTGGCTACGATTCGCTGGGTGCGTGAACAGTCCTGGGCCGATAGAGAACGCATCGTGCTCGAAGGCCGCTCGGCAGGCGGTTTTGCGACGATCGCTACCGCCGCGACGCATCCGCCGGGCGTCATCGGCTACATCAATTTTTCGGGGGGAACGGGGGGCGCCCCGGAGATCGCGCCCGGGCATAGCTGCGATCCTGAGCAAATGAAGGCGGTGATGGCCGAATTCGGCAAAACCACGACGATTCCCGGCATTTGGCTATACGCGCAAAACGATCTCTACTGGGGTCCAGAAGTACCTCGCGAGTGGTTCGACGCATTCGAATCTAGCGGGGCACCGGCGCAGTTCGTCGACGCGGGCGTTCTACCGGGGCACGATGGCCACATGCTGCTCACCTATGGGCACAAGATGTGGTCCGTGCCGGTCGATCGGTTCTTGAAGCAGTTCGGGTACTAGGCGTCACGTCCAATTCCATGCCGTTAGCGCAATCCCCCACGCCCTCCCTTCGAATAGTGGCGCGCCGCCGCAAGTCCTCCGTCGTCTGCCCCTCGCCATCCGGCCGCCAGCCGGGCGGCGCGATCAGGTAGGCGCCGATCTCCCGCCAAGAACTCGCCAAACGAAGGTCGCGCCATAACGCCCCCCAGTGTTCGAACTCGACCGTGAACAAGCGATGACTCGTCATCGGCTCGACCAGACCGAAGCGGCACGGAACGCTCCTCCTTTCCGCGATATATGTCCCGAACAACCTATCGAACACAATCAGCACGCCGCCATAGTTCCCGTCCAGATACTCGATGTTCGACGCATGGTGGACGCGATGCGCGGATGGCGTGTTGAAAACCCATTCGAGCGGACCCAGCCGCGGAATCCACGTCACATGCAACCAGAATTGATAGAGCAAATTGAGCGAAAGCAACATGAATACGACCGCGGGCGGTAGACCGAACAGCGGCGCCACGGCGAAGAACGCTGTCGATCCCGTCAGTCGTCCGGTCCAGCCGAGCCGATAGGCCGCCGAAAGATTCAATTCATTCGGAGAGTGATGCACGGCGTGTGTACACCAAAACCAACGCATGCGATGGGCCGTGCGGTGGAACCAGTAATAACAAAACTCTTGGCCGATAAAGCAAGCCAGCCATCCGCTCCAATGATTCATCGGCAGTGTCCATAGCCGATGCCGCCAGAACCAGTGGGCAACATCGCCCCAAAAAGCGA
Organism: Trinickia sp.; assembly: GCF_051953405.1. Lineage (GTDB taxonomy): Bacteria > Pseudomonadota > Gammaproteobacteria > Burkholderiales > Burkholderiaceae > Trinickia. The sequence goes on from NZ_JBQCIV010000007.1 coordinate 124,662, forward strand.
GCGGCAACAGCCAGCGCAGCGGATATTCGCGCACGAGAAAATCGACGACGGACACCACCGAAGCTTTCCAATCGTAGCGGCGTAGCCCATCCCGGGCGATCAGCATCAGCGCCTCGACCAGCGAGGCAACGAGAACGAGCGCATTGGCGTACCTGAGCAGGGCGAGTAGCGTGGCCATAGCCGAGTCGTCGAGAGTGAGCGATGCCGGTCAGCCTAGGCCGACGCCTATAGCGCAGCAATCGTTATGGGACGAACAGGGTTTGCCGCGGGGGGAGCCGGATGCTCTCTAGCTATCGACGCAGGCCCTGCAGCAGCGCTTCACGGTATGGCCTGCTGCACGGCACCTGCGCGCCGCTGCGCAGCACGACCGTAGCATCGCCTTTCGACTTCGTGTTCACCGCTTGCACCGCATCGACCGCCACCGCGAAGCTGCGATGCGTACGCACGAAGCCGGCCCCGAGGTCGCGCAGCAAGGCGGTGAGCGTGCGTCGCAACAGCAGGCTCCGCTCTGCAAGATGAATGTCGACATAGTTGTCGGCGGCTTCGAGCCACTCGATATCGGCGCAGCGCACAATATGGGTCGTCCCTCGATCGACGATCGCCAGGTTCGCCGGCATCCCGACGCTCGGGCGAATCGCAGCCAGAGCCGACTTGCGCAGGCGTTGCACCGTGCGCTCGAGGCGCTCGGGATCGACCGGCTTCAACAGGTAGTCGGCCGCTTGCGCATCGAACGCTTTCAATGCATACCGATCGTAGGCCGTGACGAAGACGAGCGCGGGCGCATCGTCCGGCAGCGAGGCCGCCACGTCGAAGCCGTCGACTTCGGGCATCTGCACATCCAAGAAAATCACGTCGGGTCGAAGCTCGGCCGCTAACGATAGCGCGCTTGCGCCATCGGCCGCTTCGCCGACGACGTCCACATCGGAAAATGCTCCGAGCATGTGGCGTAGCTTGGCCCGAGCGGGCGCCTCGTCGTCGACGATCAGTGCGCGCACGGCAAACTCACTTCAACCAAGAGGCCGCCGCCGGCACGCAGCTTCAGCTCGAGGCGCGCTTGCGAGCCATACAACGATTGCAGGCGGAGCCCGAGATTGCCAAGACCGACGCCGCGTCTGTCGGGAAGGGTGTGCAAGTCTCCGTCGTCTTCGATCTCGATCTGTAACCGGCCCATTCGGCACGCGGCGCGCACGACGATATGCGTCGCGGCGCTGCGCCGTTCCACCGAGTGACGGAAACAGTTTTCCAGTAACGGCTGAAGCCCGAGCGTCGGCACGCGACAAGACTGCGCTTGCGGCTCGATGTCCCATGAAATCGATGCGCGGTCGGCAAAGCGCTGGGTCATGATCGCCGCATAGGCGCGCAGCAAGGCAAGCTCTTCTTCTAGCGACTGCTCGACGCGCAGGCTAGCGTCGGTCGTGGCCCGCAACAACGTGGCAAGGCGAGTCAGTAGGCTATCCGCGGTATCGGGATCGCTGCGGATCAGCGACGAGATCGTATTGAGCGCGTTGAACAGGAAGTGCGGTTGCAACTGGTGGGTGAGCTGCGACAGTTGCATCTGCCGTGCGAGGCTGACGCTGCGCTCGGCTGCCAAGCGCTCGTCGGCCCACGCTCGATACGAACAAAGCCCAAAATGAATGCCGCTGAACAGCGCATAGAAAAGAAAGAAATTCGTCGCTTCATAGGCAATGACTTCAGCCCACGGTCCATGCTGGTACCGCTTTCCGGCAAGCGCGTACACACCGATTCGCAGGCCGTACATGGCCACGACGTAGGTGGGAAACTGCACGGGCACCCAGGTCCAAAGCCGGAAAAACCAGTGCAGCGGCCGGCCGAGTAATCGGTCGAGCTGCCTTGCGCGTCGGCGTTGTATGGCGGCGATGCCCGTCGCCACGAGCGCGGCCGAGCCGATTTCGACGAGTGGACGCCAGAACTGCAGCCGACCGCTCCAAAGCGATTGCTGCACGGCAACGGCGAACATGAGCAGCCAAAACGCGGCCCACGGCCATAAGAGGCGTTGGCGGATCGGGCTGGATTCGCTTGCGACGTCGATGGCGGTCATGGAGGTCGTGGATGTGCGCCCGTATGGTAGCCGCAAACGCGCCTGCTGTTCCACCATGACGAAAGTCGACCGGCGTGCGAGCCACCCGGTGCGACGCGCTGCGACACGCTTGCGCACGCATTCATCGCGCTAGTCGACATTTCATCGGCATTGCATGCCGTTCGTCGCATCGACTCGGCAGGCGCCATCGAACCCCTCAAAGTGTGGCCGTCGACAATTCATACGAGGGTGCTTGTGATCGCCGCCAGTCTAAAAAACGCAACCCGGACGTACGGTGCCGGCGCGACGGCTGTATCGGCTTTGCACGAGGCGTCCGTCGATATCGTGGCCAACCGCTTCACGGTTCTGCGCGGGCCGTCGGGCAGCGGCAAGACGACCATGCTCAACTTATTCGGGGGGATCGACCGAGCCACGAGCGGGAAAGTGGCCGTCGCCGGCCAAGAACTCGAGACGCTGCGAGGTCGCGCGCTGTCCGATTTCCGTGCGCGCCATATCGGGTTCGTGTTTCAGTCGTTCAACTTGATTCCCGTTCTGAGCGCTTACGAGAACGTCGAATATCCGCTCACGTTACTGGCCGGATCCAAAGCTAAGCGCCGTGACGAGATCCTGGCGTTGCTCGATGCCGTTGGCGTGGCGCGGCATGCGCGCCGTCTACCCGGGGAACTCTCCGGCGGGCAGCAACAACGCGTGGCAATCGCGCGCGCGTTGATTACGCGTCCCGTACTGGTGTTGGCCGACGAACCCACGGCGAATCTCGATAGCGAGACCGGGGCTCAGATCATTGGCTTGATGCGGCGGATGCAGCGCGAACGCGCCACGTCGTTCGTCTTTTCGTCGCACGATCCGCAATTGGTCGCGTCGGCGGACGACGTGGTCGATATCCGAGACGGACGGATTGTCTCGGTGAAACGGGTGGCGCCGTCGGAGGTCCTGCAATGAAGACCTGGATCCTGGCCTTTCGCAATCTACGGCGCAATCGCCGCCGGTCCTCGACCACACTGCTCGCGATGGTGATCGGGCTGACAGCGGTGCTGCTCTTCGGCGGCTATACGCGCAATATCAACTACGGCCTGCAAACGAGCTTCGTGCGGGACAGCGGACATTTGCAGATTCAACGACGCGGCTACTTCCTATACGGCAGCGGCGACCCGGTGTCGTATGCGATCGCCGATTACATGCGCATCGTCGATGCCGTGCACGACGACCCGCAGCTTCGCTCGATGATCACGGTCGTGACCCCCGTGCTGGCGGTCAACGGTATTGCCGGCAATTTCGCGGCCGGTGTGTCGCGTACCGTGTTCGGCAGCGGAATCGTCGTGGACGAGCAAAGCCGGATGCGCCAGTGGAACGACTACGGTTTTCCGACGCAGCCCGAGCCGTTGGCGTTGGCGTCAACGCCCCCGAACGCGGTCGTGATCGGCACGGGCGTCGCCCGCATATTGCATCTGTGCGCCTCGCTGAAGGTACGCGGTTGCACCGATCCGCAGCCGATACCTGGCGCGTCTACCCCATCTGCCGCGTCCGATGACGTCGTTCGACTAGCGGCTGCCGAGGCGCTATCGCTGCATGCCGATAGGGCGGCGGCACCGGCCGCGCAGATTCAATTGCTGACGTCGAACGCGTACGGCGCGCCGAACGTTGCCGACCTTCACGTTGTGGCAGCTCGCAAGCAGGGCGTGAAGGCGGTCGACGACATGTTTGTCCAATTGCATCTCGCGCAAGCACAGCGCCTGGTTTATGGCGGAGGACAGCCGAGGGTGACCTCGATCGTCGTGCAGTTGCGCCATACCGCCGATATGCGCCGCGCGCGAGAGAGGCTTCTTGCCGTACTGCGCCGCACGCCCGGCGGCGATGCGCTCGACGTGCTCGATTTCGGCACGCTAAACCCTCAATACGGGCAGATCACAGGGATGTTCGGTGCGGTGTTCGGATTCATCGCGCTGCTGATCGCGACGGTGGTGATGTTTACCGTGGGTAATACGATGAACATGGCGGTGATGGAGCGCACGCGCGAAATCGGCACGCTTCGCGCCATCGGTGTGCGCGACGCGGCGGTGAGTCGAATTTTCGTCTGCGAGGGCTTTCTGCTCGGGCTTTGCGGCGCGCTGTTCGGCACGCTGCTCGCACTCGGTGGAGCGGCGCTCATCAATCATGCGGGATTGCATTGGATGCCGCCCGGGCAGACCGATAGCGTGGCGCTGACGGTGCGCGTGTGGGGCGAGAACGCGATGATCGTGCGCAATGCGCTCGGCATCTGGTTCGTGGCCACCGTCTCCGCTTGGTTCCCGGCGCGGCGGGCGGCTCGCATGCCGATCGTCGAAGCGCTGCGCTTCTCGTGATTCATTTCGATTCGGAGCATCCATGAGACTCGTCGCGTCGCGCCGCCTCGTCGGCATGATGTTGTGTTGTTTATCGATGGCGGCTTACGCCGCACCGAATGCGCAGCAATTACTGGAAGCGAGCGATGCCATTCGCAATCCGGTCAAGCCCTTTAGCTTGACGACCACGCTTATCGAGTTCCACCAAGGCCGGGAGACGGACCGAAACCTACTGACCGTCTACTCCCAAAGCGACCCCGTAGGTGGCCAGTATCGGAGCCTCGTCCACTTCGACGCGCCGGCGCGAGACCTGGACAAACTCTTATTGAAGAACGGTTCGGACCTATGGTTCTACGATCCTTCCAGCCAGGCCAGCGTTCGGATTTCGCCGCAGCAGCGATTGCTTGGGCAAGCCGCTAACGGCGATGTCGTGACGGTCAATTGGGCGCACGATTACGCGCCTTCGCTGGCCGCAGAAGAAGATATCGACGACGGCGATCGGCAACGCAGGCATTGCTACAAGCTGAACTTAGTCGCGCGTTCGAACGAGGCGACCTATCACTCGATCGATCTATGGCTCGATAGCCTGACGAAGCGCCCGGTCAAAGCCCGGTTTTATGCGGAAAGCGGGACGTTATTGAAAGTGTCGTATTTCCGCCGATTTCAAGAGGAGTTGGGGGCCGAGCGCCCCACGGAAATCGTCATCATCGATGGGCTCGATCCCGGATGGGTGACGGTGATGCGCTATTCGAACTACGCGTGGAGAGCCATTCCCGATGCGTGGATGCAGCACGACTATCTCTCGCACTTCGAGCCGAATTGAGCGATGCGAGCAGTAATGAAGGGCGCGTGGCTCGCGATGGGGGTGTTGTCGATGTCGCTGGCCCATGCGGCAACGGACATCGATAGCGATGCATTGAGTTTGGCGGACCAGGCGGGCGCGACAGCCCCGATTGCGGCGCCGAGCCGCTGGCGCGGCTCGTTCGAAGCGGCGGCGGCAAACTACGGCGCAGCCCAGCAAGTAGCCGCCCGCCAATTGAACGACACGGCTCGGGTCGCGTCGTCGATATCCTACGATCGTCGCTTGTTCGACGGGTGGCGAGCCGTTTTCTCGAATCGGCTCGATACCGGCTGGCGAGAAGCGCACGGTACGTATAACGCGGTCGATACGCTCAAGCAGGCTTATGTCAGTTGGCAACCGACGCCATCGGCGTTGCTCGATATGGGGCGCATCAATGTTCGCGGTGGCGTGGCATCCGGCTTTAACCCAACCGATTTTTTCAAGGCGGATGCCATTCGTTCGGTCGCGTCCATCGACCCGGCGAGTCTGCGCGAGAACCGGTTGGGTAGCGTCATGATTCGTAGCCAAGCCTTGTGGGCGGATGGATCGGTGAGCGCATCGATCTCTCCGCGCCTCGCCGATCATGCGAGCGACGCGACATTCAGCCCCGACTTCGGTGCCACCAATCGGCAATGGCGTTACTTGTTGACGGGTACGCAACGCTGGTTCGGTGGCGTCGCTCCGCAATGGCTGGTCTACGGCGGCGCCGATATCCCGCCGCAGTTCGGCACGGATGCCACCGCGCTGCTCGACGACGCAACCGTGCTATTCGTCGAATACGCGGGCGGACGGAGCCGGTCGCTGACGGACGGTCCGCGCGCGGCGCATCGCTTCCATTCGCGACTGGCGACGGGCCTGACGCGGACGTTTCCCGGCAAGGTGTCGGTGACGCTCGAATACGACTACGACGGTGTCAGCGCGAACCGGTCCGCTTGGGCGGCACTGCGAACGGATCCGTCTCGCTACGGCGCGTACCGAGACGCAGTGGCGCGCGGGCAGGAACTGACCACGCAGCAATCGGTTTTCAGCTATATCAGTTGGCAGGATGCGATCGTCCGTCACCTCGACGCCACCGTGATGGGCCGTTTCGATCTGGTCGACGATAGTTTTTTCGCTTGGGTCGAAGCCCGCTATCATTGGCCGCGTGCCGATCTGGCCGTACAGTGGGAGGCGGACCACGGCGGCTCGCGCAGTACCTTTGGTGCGGGTTCGCAGAGCAACGTCGTGCAGGCTATTGCGGCGTTTTACTTTTAAGTGCGATTGCCCACCGCAGCACGCCCCGCCGCCCTGCTGACGCGACCTCGCCGTCGTTTTACTGACCTGTGCGGACAAGCCGACGAGATTGCGCAACTTTCTCGCAAATATGGCCCCAACCATCCGGGAGCGCGTCGCTCACTAGCCCTGGCAGGCGGTGTTGATGCTGGGGGAAGTCGCGGTAAGCCTCACGCGAGAGTTGAAGGTGGTAGGGCGATAGTTGAAGCCCGCGGGCCAGCGCGTCCGGCGTGTATTGAAACAACAGATCGCGGCCGTCGTCTGCCAGCCGCGCTAGGGGAAATCGTTCGCCCCAGCCTGCGTACACGATCGTAAGCGTCTTCATGTCGCATCCTTCCGACGGCCGGCGCGACGGCGCGAGCGGTTGGCTACTTCCATCTGTTCGATGCTCATCGGCCGAGTGACGAAAACCGACTCGAGTTGGTGGAGAACGCCGAGTGTACCCGCCACGCGCAGCAGTACCTCGACGGTAACGAGGCCCGTTCGCTCCAAATTGCGCAGGGCCCCGAGCGAGATACCCGCGCGCGCCGCCGTCTCCATTTGCGACTGATTCAAGGCGAGGCGCCGTATCCGCAGGCGCTGCCCAAGTTCGCGCGCGACTTCCTGTGCGGTGGCTAAGTTAAAGAGCATTAAAATGACAGTTATGGCAAAAAACGGATAACAACTGTCATTATAATGGTGATCGCAGAAACTGCAATGCGCCCCAAGTTTGGGGTTGTCCCCAAACTTGTTCGGTGACCGGCAGCAGCCTTCGCGCCGTCGCGCAATGCCACGCCCGACGGCTCGCGACATGCGGCCACTCGCCCCCGCCCGTATCCGCGATCCGTTAAAATGCGCGTCGCCGCGACGGTGCTGCTACCGATCGGGACCTGGGTGAATCAAGGCAAAACATCTTTCCGTCACCAACGTGCAATATAAAGGCAGCCTGTCGCACATCGTGCCGTCGAGCATGGCGGCTCCCATTTTTTGCTCCATTTTTCGAATGCCGCGAACCTTTCTCTCTCGATTTGCTTGCTCGGTCGTTAGTTTTCTATGCGCGGCGAGTTGTCACGCCGCGTGGGTTATCGTGGATGCGGGGCACACGCCCGCCCATCCGGGGGCGACCGGCGCAAGCGGCCGTGTCGAGCATCTCTACAATCTCGATCTCAGCAAAGCCGTCACGGACGATCTTCAAAAGGCCGGCGAGCGCGTGACCCGCACCGGAGCGGACGACCGCGAGATCGCGTTGGCGGAGCGGCCCAACGCGGAACCGAAAGCCGATTTCTTCATCTCCATTCATCACGATTCCATCCAACAGGCGTGGATCGACGCCGGGCGCCGCAGAGAATTCAAAGGCTATGCGATTTTCGTGTCGGAACTCAATCCGCACTACGGACAAAGCCTCGCTTGCGCGAAGGCCATCGGCGAGCGTTTGCTCGCGGCAGGAGAAACGCCGTCGCTGTACCACGCGACGCCCATCAAGGGCGAAAATCGGCCGTTGATCGACAAGCGCCTGGGCATTCACCGGTTCGACGATTTGGTCGTGCTGAAAACGGCGCGCATGCCGGCGGTGCTGGTCGAGGCCGGCGTGATCGCGAATCCCGACGAAGAGCGGAGATTGGCGGATCCGGCCACGATCGCGAAGCTGGCGAATGCGATCTCCCAGGGCGTGGTGGATTGTCATCCTTAAAGCCGTAACCTAAGTTTTCCCCATGTTGTTCTTTGCCAATCCATAAAAAGGAAAAACAATGAAGAAGCTGGCCGTTATCCTCACTGCAACCCTGATTCCTTTCGCCGCGCACGCCGCAGGGTGCGCGAAGCCGCGCAATGCTTTCGATCAAGTGTATTGCGCCAGCAATATCTTCTCGCAGGCCGATCGCGACCTGAACCAACAATATTCGCGTTTGCGCACGCACTTGAATCCGGGCCAGCAGGCCGCACTGAAGACCGGGCAGCTCGCATGGCTGAAGCAGCGCGATCAGCAATGCAGCGAAGAAAAAGACAGCGGCTACTTCGTGAACCTCGAGTGCGCCGTGGAAATGACACAGCAACGCCAGGCGTTCCTGCAAGAGCGCGAACGCGAATGCAACAGCACCGGCTGCGTCGACAGCAAGCTGGGGCAATAAAAGCGCTTTGCCGTCACGGCCCGATGCGCTCGATGAGCGCGCGGGCCGCGAAACCGATCGACGGCGCAACGCCGAGCGATCAGCCTCGCGCGACGCGGGTAACGTCGCGACACGGCCGATCGCGACCGTACATTTGCCGACGCGAATACCGGCATGGCCAACGTCAGCGCCTCGGTGAAGATCGCAGATTCATGCGTTTCATGCCCCTCTTGTGCCCGAGTGGGCCATGTGACGCTGCTCAAGCCCGCACCGGGCGGTCGATTGTCCTAGAAACCGACAGTCTAGGATCGAGGCTTACCTACGGACACGTATAAACGCCCGGCCGGCAACTCGTCGCCATCGGCGATCGCAAACGCTTTGATCACGTGAGGCTCAGAAACGAGGTACGGGTTCACGGCAAGGGGAAACGAGAGCGAGTAGCGCGAAATGGGATCGTCTGTGCAAGAGAGTGCTTCGGACCGTTGCCTCATTTCAACCAACTGCTGCGAAGGAATCTCCCCGCGGGCGATGTCAGCGCCGTTCGCCCTCAAAACGAGGGAAAGTGACGAAACCGGGTTCTCCGCTGGCGTGACGAACCCAATGACGCAGCACAACCTCGCAAGGACAAATGGTGCGACGGGAACGACAAGCTCTCCGCCATAGATGCCCATAATCGACAGTTTGTTGCCGACCTCCAGCCGGACATCGTCGCAGAAGCTGCAGTAAGCGTGTCGGCTCATCGCGGCTCCATGATCGCTTTCGGAGCCTGGTCCGTGGCTTCCGGAGGCAGCACCAACGGGGCTAGCTCGTCGATGGATATTGAAAGCGCAGCGGCAATCTTACGCGCAGTAGCTAGCTGGATCGCCAGCTTGCGCGCCTCGATCTTCGCGATATGTGGTTGCGTCAATCCAGTAAGAGCCGCCAACTCATGCTGAGACAACCCCCTCGCCATTCGGGCTTGGGCGAGAGTCGAAGGGGCGCGTCCCAGGCCCATCTCGGCCATCAGTGCAGCTCGAGCGGCACGCTTACGCTCTCGAAATGCCGGATCCTCAGCTTCTCTTTTCGCTGAAATGGCGCTCCTGCGGCGCGAAGCTGCGACGTCCAATGGGCCACTGCCGTCACCAATGACCAATATGCTGAGGGCGGCGCTCCCCGAGGAGGCCGTAGCCGGCACATCAGTGAAAGCGCGGAAGCCCGAGCTTGTCATATTCTGCTCGGACACGCACTGAGATCGGGTGATCGCGCTCGTATTCATAGTAACTATCGTCTCCCTCGAATTCAGGGCCCTCGGGCCGCTTGCGTACCGCGGCGAGAAGGTGAATTTCCTCGGTCCGACCATCGTACGCGTAGAGGACTCGGAATTGCCCTAACGCCTTCAGCGGACGGAGCCGATAGACGAAATACCCAGCATCCTGAAAGGACCGCACCAGTCGACAGTTGAAGATGGGATCAGGGTAGTTTTGCTCGGCGTAGTCACGCGTGAGCTTCCAAATCGCTTCCTCACTTTCGTCCATCTGGTCCAGGAACGCTTCCAGCATGTCCGCCGTCCGCGTCGATCCCTCTCGAGCAGTGATTGCATCGAGGTCAGCTTTCAGGTGTTCGCCATCGACTAGTTCCGGGGTCGACACTATATCACGCAGTATATAATTGCAGTTTACGACGTTTCAAGGCAGACCGTTTGCCTTGGGATCGACCACATCATGACCGGGTGTCGGGGAAGCCGCCAACCCGGCCAAGTAGCCATTCCGCAACTGCATCAGTCTTTTGCGCTCGATCAGGTGCTGCGCCTGATTAGACGCACATCTGTGATCCGTATCCGCGTTGCCGCGCGCGAAGTCACAAAACCCCATGTAGCCGCCATGTCTTTTGACCGATGTCGCGACCACGGCACCGGCTAACGCAGTGCTACGCCGCCGCATACTTTCATCCGGGTAATATTGACAATAATTTCACCCGGGTATAAATTGCGATCACCCTTGCCGACGGTGAGGGGCCGTCCCACCTGATTCCACATTTGAAAATCGAACCTCCAATGACAACCATCGATCTGAATGCCGGGGCCGTCGCTCCGGTTGCCCGTGAAGTCGAACTTGGCGAGCTGCGCGTGACCGGGACGGTGCCCGATGATCTCGAGGGTGTACTCGTTCGCAACGGGCCGAACCCGCTCTCGGGGCGTTTCGAGGGCGAAGGCATGCTCGCGTGGTGGCCCGAAGCGGCGATGTTGCACGGCATCGCGTTTTCAGGTGGCCAGGCAACGAGCTATCGCAACAGATGGTTGCGAACGCAACGATGGGCGCAAGCTTATGCGCCGGACAATACGGCGGCGTGGCCGGACACCAATCCAAACGTCAACGTGCTTCGTCACGCAGGCGAAACGCTAGCGCTCGCTGAAGGCGGCATGCCGCTCGCGATTACGTCGACGCTCGACACGGTCGGGCTTGCCCGCCGGCATCGGGGCGCGGCGCAAGGCATGACCGCGCATCCGAAGGTCGACCCGCAAACTGGCGAATTGATGATGTTCCACGCTGGCTGGCGGCCGCCGTTCCTTCGCTACGGCGTGGCCGATAAGGCGGGCGAGCCGACCGTCGATATGGAGATTCCGTTGGCCGAGGCGTCGATGATGCACGATATGGCGATCACGGAAACGCATAGCATCTTGCTCGATTTGAATGTCGGCTACGACTTCTCGATGCTGCAGCGAGGACATCGGATGCCGCTGCGCTGGCACGACGAACGAAGCGCGCGGCTAGGCGTAATCCCGCGCCACGGCGGCGAGATACGCTGGTTCGAGATTGCCCCATGCTTCATCCAGCACGTCGTGAATGCTTATGACGAAGACGATACGACGATCGTGCTCGACGCCATTTGGTATCCCTCGTTTCTGCGGCTCACCTCCGACGGGCGAGCGTTCGAGGACAACCCGCTCGGAACCTTGCGGCGATACCGGATCGATCTAGCCGCGGGAACTGTGCGGGAGTATCGGGCCGCCGACGAGGGGATCGAGCTGCCCCGAATCAACGAGCGGTGCACGGGACGCTCATATCGGTATTTCTATGCTGTAGAGCAACCCAGTACCGTCGAAATGCGAGGCATCGTGCGGTTCGATTGGGATGGCGGCTCGTTCGAACGCTGTGCGCTGCCGCCGGGCGACCAGAACAGCGAGCCAGTGTTCGTGCCTCGGCGCGGGGCCACCTCGGAGGACGACGGCTGGCTGTTGTGTTGCGTCTATCGCCAAGCGACGGCAACGAGCGATGTCGTCGTGCTCGACGCGGGTAACGTCGCGGCAGGGCCGATCGCGACCGTACATTTGCCGACGCGAATACCGGCGGGTTTCCATGGTGCATGGCTGCCGAACAACGGTTAAGCTCGATACCTCGAGCGAGAACTCGAGGCAGTTTCGAGGCCAATCGCCAAACATGAATCACGAATGAGAGGGCCGATAGTGGAGCATGTCACGATAAGACGCAGCAAGGATGCCGATGTGGAACCGTTGCGGCAAATCTACGAAGACTTCGATGTCTATGCCGGTACGCTGCAACTGCCGTTTCCGTCGTACGAAGCGTGGAAGAAGCGATTGAGCGACGCTGCGCCGACGCTCTATCATCTGGTGGCCGAAATCGACGGCCAAGTCGTGGGAAGCATCGTGCTCGAGCCGATGGCGAACCTGCGCCGCAGACACGCAGGCTTCATCGCGCTGGCTGTCAAGGGTGCTCGCCAAGGACAAGGCATCGGCGGTCAGTTGATGCGTAGCGCGATCGATCTCGCCGACAATTGGATCAATCTCACGCGGCTCGAGCTGACCGTGTTCGTCGACAACGACCGGGCCGTCGCGCTCTATAAGAAGCACGGGTTCGCGATCGAAGGCGAACTCGTCGACTACGCGTATCGAAATGGGCGATACGTCAACGCCTACACCATGGCACGACGGAAACCGGCTGGCGTTTGAGGGGGGCTCACTTGCGCGTCGCCACGATGAATAGTCGCGGAAAGGGAAACAGGACCGTGCCGTCGTCGAGCGCCGGGTAGTTCGCGGCCAAGGCCTCGCGATAGCGGGCGAGGTACTCCTCGCGCTCGCTATCGTCCAGCGGCGCCAGAAACGGCCGCAAGCCGGTTCCCTTCGTCCACTCGACGATGGCAGCCGCGCCTTCGCGCAAGGGATGGTAGTAGGTGGTGCGCCACACGTCGACACGCGAGCACAGCGGTGAGAGCAATGCGTAGTAGTGAGCTGCATCGAATCGCTGGGTTCTTCCCACGCCTTTCAGTTTCTCCGCCCAAGGCCCGGCCGACGCCACTTCGCGCATGAGCCGGTGCGAGGGCTCATCGAGATTGTCCGGCATCTGTATCGCTAGGTGCCCGCCAGGCGCGAGCTTGCTCGCGATCTGAAGAAGCAGCGGTTCGTGCGCGGGTATCCATTGGAATACCGCGTTCGCGAGAATCAAATCGTAGGGGCCCGGCTCGTCCCACTCGGTAATGTCCGCCACGTCGAAATCGATCTGGGGCAGACGTTTGCGCGCCGCCTCGACCATGTCCGCCGACACGTCGAGACCGCGAATTGACGCAGCCGGGGCAAGCGCGGCCAAGACTTCGGTCGAATTGCCCGGCCCGCAGCCGAGATCGATCGCCGTGCGAATCGGCGTGGGCGGGACGGCGGCCAGCAAATCCTTGACCGGCCGTGTGCGTTCCTCCTCGAATTTCACATATTGCTTGGCTTCGAACTGCCCGTATTGCTTCGAACGTTGATCGGGGGATGTCGTCACGATGCGGCTCCTTATCGATTCGACGGCGCGCCGTGCCCGTGTATCGGGGGGGAAGCCGTCGATGCAGCGAATTCTGCGGCTGTCTCGTTTATCAGTAAAATGAATTTAATGTCACGATTGATTCATTTTACTTATTTCACGATGAAGATCGACACTCTGGGCGTGCAGGCGTTCGTTGCGATCGCCGAAGGGGGCAGTTTCAGGCAGGCCGCGGATACCCTGCACGTCACCCAAACCGCGATCACGCAGCGGCTGCGAAAACTCGAGACGTATCTGGGCGTCGCGCTCCTCGAACGTACGACGCGCCGCACGACGCTGACCGAGATCGGCCGGCGCTTTCTGCCGCAAGCGCGCCGGCTGCTGAACGAACTGTCGGATGCGCTGACGGAAATCCGCGAAACGGGCTTGAGCCAGCGTGGCGATGTATCCATCGCCTGCGTGCCGACGGTGGGCGTGCAGTATCTGCCCCGTATCCTGCGCGCGTTTTCCGCTCGGAGGCCGCACGATCGCGTCAAGATTCTCGATCACGCGTCCGAGTCGGTGCTGCAAGCGGTGCTGCGCCGAGAGGCCGAGTTCGGCATCGGCATCGCGGGCGAGCGCCATCCCGAACTCGCGAATGTGCCGCTCGCCATCGATCCTTATGTGCTGGTTTGCCGCGACGATCATCCGCTCGCCAAGCGGCGGCGCGTGCGCTGGGAGGCGTTGCGGTCCTATCCGCTGATTTTTGCCGGCGAAATGAGCGGCAACCGCGGCTTGCTCGATGGGGCGTTGAAGTCGAGCGGGATTGCATTGCATTCGTTCTACGAAGTGCAGCGCAGCTCGACGGCACTCGGCCTCGTCGCCGAGGGCTTAGGTGCCGCCGTCGTCCCCAAGCTTGCGATGCAGAAGAATGCCTATCCCATGGTGCGAACGATCGAACTCGTCGAGCCGTCGATCTCGCGCACACTCGTGCTCGTGACGCGCAAGACGGCGCAGTTGTCGCCGGCGGCGCGGGCGCTCTACGACATGCTGATCGAACAGGCGACGCCGGCGCGTTGAACGATTCGCGCCGGGCGTTCGCTCGTCAAAACCGATACGAAACGGCAAGAAACGTGATGATCGGATCGGCCTTGAGTTTGGCCTTGCTGACGGCGAGCAAGGTACCGTCTGCGGCTTTGATGTCGGTTTCGGCGTACGTTTTGAGCGGCATGTAGGACACCGAGGCATTGAGTTGCCAATGCTTGGTGAGCGCGTAGCTCGCGCCGATATTGAAGATCGGCGTCCATGACGAAGACGACTTCGCCGTGATGCTGGTCGGTCCCGGCTTGCCGGCCCCGGCGGCGAGGACGCTGCCGAGGTTCTCGTTCAGCGATTGCGAGAAGTAGGGGTTGAGCCGAAACGAGTTGAACCACGTATAGGTGACGCCCACGCCAAGGAACGGCCGAAATTTCGCCTCGGCCTTGCCGAAGAAGTATTGCAGCATCGCGCCGGCCGTCCACTGACGAACCTTGCCGACGATCGGGTTGTTCGACGGCTCGTTCAGGTCTTCGTGCCCGAGCGCACCCGCGGGGCCCGGCGGCTGGATGACACCGAAGCCGTTGATGTGAAATTCGGGCGGTACGCCGCCCATCGTGGTGAGCGCGATGTGATCGGTAAAGAAGTGGCTGAAGGTGATCCCGAGCGTGTCCGCGCTGCTGACGCTGAGCCCCGTTCCCGCAGAGGTGAATGCCGACGGCAAGTCGAGCGGCCCGTTGATCGGCATGGGTGCCACGTGAGTCGTCAACGGATCGCTCGAGTCTTGGGGCGCGATATGAAACCAGCCCAGCGACACGACGTTGTCGCCGGCCTGCTGAGCATACGCGCCCGTCGAGACGCACGCCGCGACGAGCGGCGCGAATAGCTTCCTGATCCCCATATCTTCGTTTCCTAGGCCTGAGTCGTTATTGGGTCACTGCACGAACGCGCTGACGGCGAAATACGGCGCACTGGGATCCGACGTATCGAGGTATCCGATCGTGCCGCCCGTGAAGATCATCTTTCCCGTGGGCGCCGATCCGGCCGCACCCTTCGTCGTCGTGACCAACCCGGGGAGCGCCTGCGTGTAATCGAGATCGAGCGCGGTTGCGAGCGAGGCTTGCGAGGCATTGAACGGATCGAGCATCGTTGCCTGTGCGTTCGTGAGCGCCGTCGTTCGGTAGGCGAAATTGCTATCCACGCCGATGTATTCGCCGTTTTGCGTGCCGTTCGTCACGGGCGTTTGCGGCGCCAGCATGGCGATGCCGGATTCGTCGTCGGCCAGCGGCGTTGCCGGCGGAGCACCGGGCGGCGAAACGATCGATGGATTGGCTGCGCCGACACGAATCAAAATCGGCACGAGTTGGCCGCGCAGTTTGCCGACGATCAGAATGCCTTGCGCTTGCGGGCCGTTCACGGCTTGCGTAGGCGCGACCTGGCCCGTGAAATGGTCGGTCTCGAACGTCGGCGAATCGGTGCGCGCGACGAAGTTCGTGCCCGACTGCCTGCATTGACCGGCGTAGATCCCGCTGTTGTCGCATTCGGTGAAGCTGCCGTCGGCGTTGATCGTCATCGCCGAGTCGACCGCGACCGGTGCGAAATTCTGCGATGGCACTTTGTGATAGCCGAGCATCGAATACTTGCCGGCGATTTCGGCAAGGCTGGTCGACGTTTGCGCGAACGCGATGAACGGGTAGTACGGAAACGTCGTATCGGGCACCACCCCAACGCCGGCCACGCCGGCGAACTGGATTTCGGCGCCTGGAATCGTGCCGCCGAGCACGCCTTCGCCAAGGAATACGCGCGCGGGGCTGGCCGGGTTCAGGCTGGCATTGTTCAAGCGGAACGCGCATTGGTTGAGCTTCGTCGTGGGCAGCAGCGTTTCTTGCGTCAGCGTACCGGACACGACATTGTTCGGCGCCGTCGCGCGCGTGGGCAAGACGGTGCCTTTCGTCACGGGCACGGGCGACGCGAGATACGTGATCTTGTACGTCATGGCCGTGGTATCGAGCTGGATCCGCACAAGTTCGCCCGAGCCGGCGCCGCCGGTGAACACGGTGCTGTAGTCGACCGCTTGCGGGCAAAGCCGGGTTACGACCGGGGCGGGCGGATCGCCGCCGCCGCTGCCGCCGCAGGCGGACAGAGCAAGAGCGGCCAGCGCTATCGAAAGCAGACGACGCCAAATCATGAGGAGTCCCGAATAAATAATTTTGAATGGAAACCGGCGCCTGGCAGCGGCGCCGGTCTTGATGCTCGAGCGCGATGCGTCGCGCCGGTCAGGGTGCATGCGCCCGCTCCTCGTGAGGCGGGCGCTCGATGCTGCGGCCGATCGGCCGCGACTAGCGGGTTAGTGAACCGTCAGGTACGGCGTCGTCGTGAGCGAGCCCGATACCGTGCAACCGCCAGCGAGGACTTGGTTCGAAAGGCCGATGACGGTTTCCTTGAGTGTCGTGTTTTCCGAGATGCCGGCATCGATAGTGCTCGGACCGCAGGCGCCCAACGGCGTGCTGACGGCGACGCCGCTCAACGAAAGGCTAGTGGTGGAAAGCACCTGCCCCTTCCACGGCAGAGACGTTGCCGTGACGCCCGCGCACAGGAAGTTTCCGGTGAATTTCGCCGACGTGATCGAGATTGCGCCGCTCGCGTCGACCGTGCCGGACATCGTGGCTGTGCAGCCGAGCGCAATCCCTTTCGTCAAGGTGGTGGATCCGGTCAAACTGATCGGGCCTGCCGGCGAAACGGTGACCGCGAACGCCGGTGAAGCCGCAATACACAAAGCCAGTGCCGCACCTACGGGGATGAGCTTGATACGCTTCATGTCGTGTACCTCTCATTAGGTTTAAGGCAGGATGTCATGGCGGCCGGTTGGCGCTGCCGTCCGCCCCTCGATACGTGACCACTCTTACTGTACGAACGCGCCAATCGTGAAAAACGGGTTCGGCATGCCGGAGGGGTTCATGAGCAACGCGAACACCGAGCCGGCCTTGATCAAGTAGCCGGTATCCCCCGTCTTGAAAACGGTGGCGGCCCCCGACGCGAAATTGTTTTGTGCGGTGACTTTGACGAGCCCAGGCTGAGTCTGGGTGAAGTCGAGCGAGAAGTTCGTCGCGGCTGTGGACGTGAACGGGTTCAAGAACGCGGCGCTCGTTCCTTGAAAAATCGTGGACGTATAGTTGACGCCCGGATTCGTCGTCGTCGTATCGTCGAGGCAAGCGCCTTCGTTGAAAAGCGGCTCTGCCGGAGTGGGGCCATACGCGCTGACGATCCCACAAGCCGTCACGCTATTGGCGCCGATGAACGCCCCTTTCAATGTCGTCGGATCGACGGCTTGCACCGGCGCGAGCAGCGAAATGCCGAGCTGATCGTCGACGGTCGAATCGGCGAGCCCTGTGCCGGAGTGCGCGTACCCGACGCGAATGATGACGGGGATCACCTGACCGTTGAGCAGGCCCGCGATCATGATGCCGTGCGCTTGGTTGCCGGCAAAAGCGGACTGCATCGCGCCCACGCCCAAGTCGGGATAGATATTGCCGAGCCCGTTGTTGATATTCGCCGCACTCGTGAACACGGCGTCCGGCGAGCCGTCCGTGTTCGTTCGCAAGGTCCAATTGGTTCCCGTTGTCGGGCAAGACGTGTAGGCCTGGCCGCTATCGGGCGTGCATGAACCGTCGGCGTTCATCGTCTCGATCACCTGAACGCCATCGACTTGCCACCCGAGCGGTGTGCCGGTCGGGACCGCCGCGGTCGTTTGCATCAGACCGCCCGAGGGCGTGAAGTGGATGCCGAGTTCGTTATAGCGACCGGCTACCTTGGAGAAATCGGTGACGGTCTGGCTGAACGCAACGAACGGGTAATAATCGAACGTCTTGCTCGGCACGGTGGCGACGACGATGCCGGGTGCAATCGTCACGCCGTCGAACTGTACTGTCGAACCCGGTATCCCACCCCCGACGATCCCGTTGCCCACGAACAGCATCGGCGGATCGTTCGGATTGATCGCCACCTTGTAGCTGCCGTCGGCCGTTTGCCCGTTTTCCAGCACGAACGCACAGCGGTTCTGCTCGGCCGTGGGCAGCTTCAAAGGCGTAGTCGCGACGCCCTGTCCGTTTCTGATCTGATACAGGTTGGCGTTCTGGTAGTCGCCCGTGATCGTCAGGCCCGCGCGCGTCGTGTTCACCTGCCCTGCAGAAGTCGGCACTTCCGATTCGATGAACGTCATTTGGTACTGCTTTTTCGACGTGTCGAACTTGACCTTGATGTATTCGCCGCTGCCCGAGCCGCCCGTGAATGTCGTGCTGTAATCGAGCGAAGCGGGACAAAGCGCTGTCGGGTCCGAAGGCTGCGTGGTGGCCCCCGAGCCCGAGCAGACGTTGCCCGAGCAGGGCGCGGTGGCGATCGGCGCCGGATCGTCGGATCCGCCGCCGCCGCAACCGGCTACGAGCAGCGCGACGGCCAAGGCCGCGGCCGCCGCCGCGAAAAGGGATTGAATGCGCGCGGTAGGCGCCATGATTTGTCTCCTGTGGTCCATGCTTCGCGATGCCGGGCCCATGCTTCGCAGTCGCCCAAAGTGCGTGCTTCGACGCTCGCCCGGAATGGCCGTCGTTATCGCCAATTCGGGTTTAAAAAAGCAGCACTCCGGTCGCGGCGGAGTTCGAAATAGGGATGGGTGGTCATCGCCCTCAATTGGCATATCGAGGGCGGCGGGCGTTACCTTACGAGCGTCTCGCGTTTTGTGTAAATAGAGACGCGGATCCAAACGAACTTTTATAAATTTCGTAGTATTTACGAGGGTTTGATCGACCGTTTAAAACAGCCGCTGATGTGAGATTTCACCCGCCTTCAATGCGTAGCGAGTGAATCTTTTCGAGATGATCGCGTGAAACGCTCTTCGATTCTGCTGTGGTGGATGCTCGACGCCTACGCGCCTCGCGGGTCGGGGTGGCAGAAAAATGCTTGAAATACGCCGAACAAACCCGTTCGTCTCATGGTGCATCGAATCGATGCGCCGTGTGCTTTGACATGCGTATGCGGTATGTGGGATTGCCGCAATAGGCGATTGAGATCGATCGAAACCGATGCAAAATGCATCGAGCACGCCTGGTGATTAATAGGTTTAGAAAAAATGGAATGCGTTTAGCTGGCGACGGAGGATATCGCATGGTCGGCTGCCGATTGAAACGTTTATTCTGCGCTGCAATATGCGGCGTCAATCGGATCTAAGCGCGATATCCGGCGCGACTCGCGGGCGATCGATTGCGGCAGTGGCCGCGATGGCCAAGCCGTATTGACCTACGCCGCGTGTAGGGACGCGCTTAAGGTGGGTTTCGGCGGTCGCGGCCGCGCCGCGACATGGCCGGCGACTTTGCCGGCGACGACTTCGCTATCCGGGGCGCTACGGCCGCCGATATAGCCTTCCTTGAGGATGGCGCACATCGAAACGAGCAGCGCGAGCACGATGGCCCAAAGTGAACAGTACCCGACGATTTTCATGGACGGACCCCCAGCCGTTGAGCCGCGTTCGCGTGTGCAAACGATTGCGGTGTCCGTTTATAGCATGGACGTATGACAGTTCGTCTACGTGGATCGTTAGGTATCCGATCTATTGGGAGCGAGCCGGCAAGGTGCCGGCCGATCGCATCAACGCAGTTGCGCGGCCGCAACGAAAAGCACCATGCTTCCGATCGCGCCATCGAGCACGCGCCAGGCGAGCGCCTTGCGAAAGAGCGGGGCTAGCGCTCGGGCGCCGTAGCCGAGCGAGGCGAACCAGAGCGGGCTGATTGTCATTGCGCCGAGTGCGAACGACACGCGGGCGCCTTCCGGTTCGCGCGCGCCGGCGGTGCCGATGAGCAAAAGCACGTCGACATAGACATGCGGATTGAGCCAAGTGAAGGCCAAAGTCATGAGGACGACCGACCAGCCGCTCTGTGCGGCGGTGGGCGCCGCCTGGCCGCGCTCGCCGGCGACTTCCATCACGGCATGGCTCGGGCGCCAAGCGCGCCGGAGCGTGGATAGCCCGAACCACGCGAGGTAGGCGAGCCCGCCGTACAAGATGACTTCGACCAGACGCGGGTAGCGCGTGGCGAGTGCGGCAGCGCCGCCGACGCCGGCCGCGATCAACAGGAAATCCGAGAGCGTACACAACGTCACGATCTTGCCGACGTGCGAACGCATGATGCCTTGACGAAGCACGAACGCGTTTTGAGCGCCGATGGTGACGATTAGCGAGGCGCACAGCGCGGCGCCATGCGAATAGGCGGTCCAATTCATGATGGAGCGGGTAGACGATGCCGAGGAATGACGTTAGTCTGCATGCCGAATGCATCTAAGGACAGCTAAATCGGCTAAAGCCGATTAAGGAATGCTAATGATCGACTATGCCTTGCTCGATGCGCTCGCGGCGGTCGTGCGTCACGGTTCGTTCGACCGCGCCGCGAGCGAGCTGAACGTGACGGCATCGGCTGTCTCTCAGCGCATCAAGCTGCTCGAGGAGCGTGTCGGCAGTGTGCTCGTGAAGCGTGGGCAGCCCTGTGTAGCGACGGCATCGGGGGCGCTGCTGTGCCGTCACACCGAACGTGTGCGGCTGCTCGAGGCGCAACTGGCGGACGACATGCCGTCGATGGCGAGCAGTCTCATCGGCCAGTCTTGGCCCACGTTGCGCGTCGCCGTGAACGACGACAGCGTCGGCACTTGGTTCGTCGATGCCATTGCCGAGTTTTGCGCGCAGCGGCGCATGCTGCTCGATCTCGTGATCGACGATCAAGACCACACGGCGCAGCGGATCCGCGACGGTAGCGTACAAGGCGCGGTGACGACGCAGGCCGAACCGGTGCAGGGGTGCCGCTCGGTCCGGCTCGGCCGAATGCGCTACTTGGCCGTGTGCTCGCCGTCGTTCTTCGCGCGCTATTTCGGCGACGGGCTGAGTCGCGAGGCACTCAGGCGCGCACCGTGCGTCGTTTTCAATCCGAAGGATGCGTTGCAAGCGCGGTTCATGCGCCGCTTGACGCGCGCGGAAATCGAGCCGCCCCAGCACTGGCTGCCGCACGTCGGCGGGTATTTGCGCGCCTGCGTCACCGGGCTTGGGTGGGGGATGTGCCCGACGCAGATGATCGGTGCGTTGCTCGAGCGGGGCGAACTGGTGGAACTCGCACCGGGCCGCCACCTCGACATCGATCTGTATTGGCAGAGCTGGCGGCTTTCGATCGGCTGGCTCGACGAATTCAGCGCGGTTTTGAAGCGGCGAGCCGGCGAATTTCTCGACTAAAAGCGGGCGTTCGCCCTCTGCGGTAAACCCTCGGAATATCGATGCCTTTTGCGCATTGCAGTTCTGTTCTGGCAACATAGAGTGCTTCGTCCACCCGGAGAACGTTGCGCGAAGACGCAACGGGCGCATCGGCGCCGATAACTAGCGGTTTTCACCAACCACTGCGAGCAGCGCATTTCCTATGGTTTCGAACGTCGAAAGTGCCCGCCAAGCTGCGGATTTAGGCAGCAAAATCCGAGCGCTGCGGCACCGGCTGCATAAGACGCTCGATGAAACAGCAACGGTGGCCGGTATCTCCAAGCCGTTTCTGTCGCAAGTCGAGCGCGGCCTCGCCACCCCGTCCCTCACTTCCCTAGCCGGTATCGCCACCGCACTCGGCGTCACGCTCCAATACTTCGTGGATACGCCGAGCGAAGAGCGTTCGGTGCGTCGCTCGGGGCAGCTGCGGTTTTTCAGCTTCGCCGATTCGACAGACCTCTTTGCCCGCCTCACGAATTCGTCGGTGGGGAGTCAGCTCGAGAGCATCTTGGTGCGCTTGCCGGCCGGCCAGCCCTCGACGGCGGAAGTGACGACGCACGCGGGCGAGGAGTTCGTCTATGTGATTTCCGGGGAGATGTCGTTGACGCTCGAAGGCAAAACGTTCGTACTCTACGCGGGCGATAGCGCGCATTACGAATCGACGGTGCCGCACAGTTGGGCGAATACGGGCGACATCGAAACGACGCTCGTTTGGGTCGGTACGCCGCGGCTGTTTTAGGAACGCTCGAAGGGCGGCGGGCTCGATCGGTCAGTGATAGCCCATTATCTGCGAGACGGTGCGCCCGGCCTCTTTCGGTAGCGCAACGTAATGCGCCTTGGTGTCGGCGCCGCAGCGCATCGTCGGAAACGAGATCGATAATCCTGCGAGAATATGGCCGAACCGATCGAACACCGGTACCGCGAGACACAGTAAGCCGTCCTCTTGTTCCTCGTTGTCTTCGGCGTAGCCCCGCTCGCGTCCGCTGGGCACAATGGCGAGCACGGCTTGTGCCGACGACAGGGTCTTCGGCGTGGACTTCTTGTAGCGGCGCAAGTGCTGTCGCAGCTCGAGGGTATACGCCGAAGTGCGCCTGTTTCCGATTCGGAATATCGTTCCGATTCGTAAAAAGCGGACACATCCGGCAACCGGACGATCCCGTCCACGGAGGAGACGTGAATATCAAACAAGCGATAGACCGTATTCCTGGCGGGCTGATGCTCGTCCCGATGTTGCTGGGTGCATGCGTGCATACATTCGCGCCGGGTGCTGGCAAGTATTTCGGTTCGTTTACGAACGGGCTGATCAGCGGCACCGTTCCGATCCTGTCCGTCTGGTTCTTTTGCATGGGCGCCACGATCGATTTTCGTGCGACGGGCGTGGTGTTGCGCAAGTCTGGCACGCTCGTGCTGACGAAGATTGCCGTGGCATGGCTCGCCACGTTGTGCGCCGCGCAGTTCATTCCGCACGACGGGATCAAGACGGGCGTACTCGCGGGGCTCTCGCTACTCGCGATCACGGCGTCGATGGATATGACCAACGGCGGGCTGTATGCGGCGGTCATGCAGCAATACGGCACGACCGAGGAAGCAGGTGCATTCGTCCTGATGTCGATCGAATCGGGTCCGCTCGTGAGTATGTTCATCCTGGGAGCGACCGGCGTGGCGGTGTTTGAGGGGCGGCTGTTCGTGGGTGCCGTGCTGCCCTTCCTGATCGGATTTGCGCTCGGCAACCTCGATAGCCAATTGCGCGATTTATTCGGACGCTGCGTGCATCCGCTCATTCCGTTTTTCGGTTTCGCGCTCGGCAATGGCATCGATCTGAACGTTATCGCCAAGAGCGGTTTGCCCGGCCTTTTGCTGGGGCTGACCGTGATCGCGATCACCGGCGTTCCGCTCATGCTGACGGACAAATGGGTCGGCGGGGGCAACGGGGCGGCTGGGCTCGCGGCATCTTCGACGGCAGGCGCCGCGGTGGCGAACCCCGCGATCATCGGCGAAATGGTGCCGAGCCTCAAGCCGCTTGTGCCCGCCGCTACGGCAATGGTGGCCACCTCTTGTCTCGTCACGGCCATTCTCGTGCCGATTTTTACGGCGATGTGGGCGCGGCGCGCTCGTCGCATGTCCGGGTTGCCGGCGTTTCCGAGCCCTGTCTCCGGCGCCGCGGCGCATGGGGCGGCCATCGAGCAGGAAGGTCCCATCTGATCGACAGGACGGCGCTAAGGCGTGGCATACGCTGCCTTCGATATCGTCGAATTCGCATCGCACGAGGGGCTGCCACGGCGCGGTCCTTTTGCGGGGACGAACGAAAAAACGCTTGATTTGGAAGCGATTGCTTTCTAATATACGCGGCATGAACACTTCCATCGACAGCGAAGCCGAATCGCGCGGGCCGGGCCGACCACGAGAATTCGCGGTCGAGCACGTATTGGATAAAGCAATCGTTGTCTTCAGTGAGCTGGGCTATCACGCGACATCGATGGCCCGGTTGACGCAGGCGTTGAACATCACAGAAGGCAGCATCTACAAGGCCTTCAAGGATAAGCGGGGCATTTTCCTAGCGGCCTTCGAACGCTACGTCAACCAGCGCAGCGAACGGATGGCGCGCGAGTTGGCGGGGGCACGAACCGGCAGAGAATGCGTCGAAGCAATCCTTAGTCTGTATGCGGAGTACAGCCACGGCGCGGCTGGCCGGCGCGGCTGTCTCGTGGTTGGAAGCGCGGTCGATTTGGCAAGCTCGGACGCGGACATGGCCAAACGCGTGAGCAGCGTGCTCAAGCTACACGAAAAGCGCGTTGTCGACGCAATCCGGCGGGGACAGGAAGACGGCTCGATTTCCTCGCGGCTCGACGCGGAATCGACGGGGCGTGTGCTGCTGTGCATCGTTCAGGGCATGCGCGTGCTGGGCAAGACGGGCCGGTCGCACGGCGAAATGATGGGCGTGGTCGAAAACGCGCTCAAATTGCTCGATTGAGTTTTTTTGTCTAATTTGGAAGTGATCGCTTCCAAATGTAAATCAAGGGTCGTTTATGCCTCGTACGGGCAATCGGCGACGCGTTGCATCTCATTCAAACAGGAGAAAATCGTCATGGCGCATAGCGCAATTCGCACCTCCGCAGCCGATACATGCCTACCGTTCGATGCTGCAGGATTCTGGCGTGCGTTCCATCGAGATACCGTCACCGTCGGCGGCGTTCGTCTGCACTTCGTCGCGGGCGGCCGCGGGGCACCGGTGCTGCTGTTGCCCGGATGGCCGCAAAGCTGGTATGCGTGGCGATACGTCATGCCGCTGCTCGCCGAGGCAGGCCGGCGCGTGATCGCCGTCGATCCGAGAGGAATCGGCGATTCCGATCGACCGGCCGCCGGGTATGACATGCGAACGGTGGCCGCCGAGATACACGGTTTCATCGAGGCGCTCGAACTGACGGCCGATGGTTCGATCGACATCGTTGGGCACGATATCGGCGCTTGGATCGGTTATGCGCTGGCTGCCGAGTGGCCTCAAGACGTGCGCCGTCTTGCCGTCTTCGATTCGGCGCTGCCGGGTATTTCGGCGTTTCAGCCGGCAGGCATTCCGAGCGAAGAAGCTAACGTCCGGACCTGGCATTTCGGTTTCAACCGGTTGGACGATCTGCCCGAGATCCTGTTGCAGGGTCGCGAGCGGGAATTCCTGGCATGGTTGTTCCGCGCGAAATCGCTCAGAGGGTGGACCATCACGCCCACGGACCTTGAAGAGTATGCGAGAGTGAATGCCTTACCCGGCGCGACGCGCTCGGCACTGGCGTACTACCGGCACATCTTCAGCGCCGAAGGGCTGGAGTGCAATCGCCGGCGCGCCGAAACCCGGCTCGATATACCGGTGCTCGCATTCGGGGCACAGCGCGGAGCCGGAGCGATCTTGTTCGACACCATGCGCGTGGTGGCTCATGACGTAAGTGGCGGGGTCTTCGACGATTGCGGACACTACATGCCCGAAGAGGCGCCACGCGTGGTCGCGAGTCAAATTCTGGCGTTCACGGGCGCGTGACATGCACTGCTCGGCGGATCGTGCGCAAAGCTCACGCGCCCGTGTTCGATGGCCCGCCCCATAGAGCGTGCGTGCATCTCGGGCTCGAACCCGATAGGGAACTCGATCCCTAGCAGTGTCGTGTTCAGAGCCTGTATCACCGAAATGAATGTCGGATATTCACGGCATTTGGTATGCCAGGGCCCTTGATGAGCGCACTATGTCACGCATCGAAAGAATCGCGTAGACGCTTACCTATGTTTGCGCCAGGCGTCGGTGCGATGCGCTCGATATAACAAGAGGAGACGCAAGGCATGCAATTCCCGGCACTGACCGTGCGGCAACGCATCTTGATCCCGCTTGGGATCTGTCTGGCGGCCTCGCTGGCGGCAGGGCTCACCGCGGCGGCAGCGCTTATACCGGCCATTGGGCTGTCCGCGCCGGCCGCCATTCGTGCCGAGTTCGCGCTGTCGCTGGCGCTTGTTTTCAGTGCCGGCCTGGGCATGGCCAGTTTGATGAAAGTTGCGTATGGCGGCTTACTCAGAATGCGCGGCAAATTCGCTGAGCTGGCCGACACGCTGGATTTGTCGAAGCGTGCAGCACGGCTTAGCGCGGACGAATTCGGGCAGGCGGCCGCGGAGTTCGATCGGATGCTTGGCCGTATCGAGTCGACGGTGGCGATGGTCTCCTGGTGTACGGACAGCGTGGCGCGTGCCACGGCCGAAATCGCATCGGGCAACCAAGACCTTGCCGCACGGACGGAGCAGCAGGCGGCGTCGCTCGAGCAAACGGCTTCCAGCATGTTGGAAGTGACCGACGCCGTACAGCAGAACGCGGACCATGCTCGGGAGGCAAGTACACTCGCAACGGCGGCCGTCGGACTGGCCGAGCGGGGCAATGCGGCCGTCGCCGGCATGCTGACAGCAATGGAAGAAGTTGGCGGCAATGCGAATAGGATTGCGGACGTTAACGCGTTGGTCGACGGCATTGCATTTCAGACTAATATCCTAGCGTTGAATGCAGCGGTCGAGGCTGCCCGTGCCGGCGAGGCGGGGCGTGGGTTCGCCGTTGTCGCCGGCGAAGTTCGCGTTCTCGCGCAGCGTGCAGCCAGCGCGGCGCATGAAATCAAACAGCTCATCGCTGCATCGGGCATCTCTGTCCAACATGGTCTGAGCGAGGCACGGCATGTGAAGGCGGCAATGGATGAAGTGCGCAGCGCCATCCAGCGTATGTTCGGCTTGATTCGCCAGATCGCCTCGGCTTCCGAGGAACAGAGCCGAAGTCTCGGGGCGATCAGCCAAGCCGTCACGCAAATGGACGATTCCACGCAGCAGAACGCGGCGCTTGTCGAGCAAATTGCCGCGGCGTCGCAGGCGCTGACGCAGCAAGCGGAACACCTCGCCCGTGTCGTGGGCCAGTTCACCGTCGGCGAAGAGTTGTCGAAAAGGGAGCCTGTTGCGATAGGCAGCACGCCCGGCGAGCGCTAACGGTCGGTCAAGCGCTCTTCCAGCGCCATGGCGGCGATCGGATTGCTGGCCTTGTAGCCGCTGATGACATAAAGATAGACGTCGTGCGGCATTGGCTCGGGGGCGTTCGGCAGGACGGTGCGCAGATCGTCCGGCTGAGCGCCGACGACCCACTGTTTTGCGCGCACTGCCCATGCATTCAAAGCTTGCTCCGAATATCCCAACGTTTCGGTTTCAACGGTGCCCATGATGCGTGCATAGACGAACGAGGCGGTCAGGTCCGCAATCTGCGGATAGTCGCTATCGCCCGCCACGACTACTGCAACACCATGCTCGCGCGCGAGGGCAACGAACTCGGGATGGTGGAAGCTTTCGTGCCGGACTTCGACAGCATGCCGGATCGCGCGGCCGTCTACGCGTTTCGGCAGCAACTTCAGGAATGCGTCGAAATCCTCGGCATCGAATGGCTTCGTCGGGGCGAATTGCCAGTTGATCGGGCCGAGCTTGTCTTTCAGTGCGAGCACGCCGCTCGCAAAGAAACGCTCGATCGAATCGCCCGCTTCCCCCAACACCCGCCGATGCGTCGCAAATCGCGGCGCCTTCAACGAGAAGACGAAATGCTCGGGCGTCTCGTCGTGCCACTTCTCGAAGCTCGTCGCGCGTTGCGTGCCGTAAAACGTGCCGTTGATTTCGATCGAAGTCAGTTTGCGGCTCGCATACTCGAGTTCGCGCTTTTGCGTCAAATCGGTGGGATAGAAGCGCCCGCGCCACGGTTCATAGGTCCAACCGCCGATACCGATGCGGATGCGTCCTGTCGAGTCTGCCTCTTTTCGGTTGCGACGCGTGGCGGCCATGGGGGCTCCATTTTCAGTTAGGCTTCGCTGTTTCGACGGACTGTATAGCATCGTCGCCGACGGAAGAACGAGTTGCTGTCCCGTAGCCTCCGGAAACGACCATCCAAACTTCGCCCTGGCGACCATGGCAGGCCCACCGGGGCGGGCGAAAACGCCGAGCTGTCCAAGACGACGGCCATGTTAGGTGTGCCGTCGGCCCGTCACTCCGTAGCCATACTATGCGAGTTCGCGTCCGCGAGCGCTTCGTTCGATGCGCGCCGATGCTGATCCGACAGCTTGCGCATCAGCGGCAGCAGCAGGAGCGACATGACGACCCCGGCTGCGGCTAGCCAGCCGAGTTCCGCGAACAGATTCGTATAGAGCGTGAGCGACTGCGTGGCCGGCAAATCGCCCGACGGCACTTGCGCGAAGTTCGCGACGATGCTGCCCAAGTATTGGGAAATGCCTGTCGCCAGAAAGTACGCGCCCATCATGAAGCCGCTCATCCGCGCCGGGATATAACGCGCGATCATCGCCAGGCCGAGACCGCTGACGAGCAATTCGCCGAGCGAATTCAAACCGTAGCCCCACACCATGAACCACGACGAGACGCGGCCGTCGACCGCATAGCGGCCGCTGAACGCATAGATCACGAACCCGACCGCGACGGCCACATACCCAAGCGCGAACTTCGCGGCGATGCTGATATCGCCGCGGCCCTTCGCCAGCCTCGTGTAAGTGGCTGCAAGCACGGGGCTCAGCAGCATGATCCAGATCGGGTTCAGTGCCTGGAATTGCGCCGCGCTCCACGAGAACAGATGCACGCCGAACAGCGAGAAGGAAGGATCGACGTTGCGCAGTGCGAACAGCGTCAACGACGTCATCTGCTGCTGGTAGAAGATGAAAAACAAGATCGATTGCAGCACGAGCACGAGTGCGGCAATCAGGCCGGCGCGCTCGGAGCGGTCGCATTTGGCAATCATGTAAGCGAACAAAGCGAGGATGACGATCCCCCCAATGTCGACACAAGCAATGGCGAGCGACTTGTTGCCAAGGACGAGCGTCGCAGCCGTGCCGACCGCCACGGCGCCCAACGCCACAGCGCCGAGGCGGCGCCATACGATCGGCTTCGAATCGGGGGCCGAGCCGACGTGCGAAAGCGAGCGATAGCGCAGCAGAAAGTTCAAGACGCCGAGCAGCATGCCGCCGCAGCAGACGGCGAATGCCGTGCGCCATCCCCAACGATCCTTGATCCAAGGCGTGGCGAGGATCGAAATCGTCGAGCCGATGTTGACGGCCATGTAGTAGATCGTGAACGCACTATCGATGCGGGCATCGTCGCCTTCATAGATACGGCGGACGAGGTTGGCCGAATTCGCCTTGAATAGCCCGTTGCCGACGACGATAACGCCGAGCGACGCGTAGAGGAACGAGAGATGATCGTTCGGCAGCGCGAGCATGCCGTACCCGATCGAGAGCACGAGCGCGCCGAACAGCATCGTGCGGCGTGCGCCCAGGATTTTGTCGCCGATCCATCCGCCGATCGATGGAGCCGCATACACGAGCGCGGTGAAGGCGCCCCAAGTGAGGTTTGCGCGGGCGTCGCCGAAACCGAGCCGTTCGACCATATACAGCACGAGCAGCGCGCCCATGCCGTAATAGCCGAAGCGCTCCCACATTTCGACTAGAAAGATCGTCGTAAACGATCGTGTTTGCGAAGCCGACGAATTCATTAAAAGTTCTCCCTGATAGGTCGAATGACTTTCGCACGTTGTGCGTGCGGAGCGCGAACGCCGTCGATACGCCGCGCGATAGCGCGCGAATCGAGGCGTTCGCTGTGCGAGCTTAACGCCGGTACGCCGCGGCCATGCAGCGCCGCGCGCGATTCTCCTAGCCTCGCCGCCGAGCGTCACTTCGGGTATGCCCCAGGGGCTGCCCCAACAGCGTTGCTAGCTGCGCACGCAAGCGCTCGCGTGTTTTGATGCGCGCTGCAATAGGCCGATTGCCACCGCTCGTCGCTCCCCCCAACCCATCATTCGTCATCATGAAAGCCACGCAAATCTTTGCGAGGGCCTCGTCGCTTATCGATGCGACGGGCGCTATCGTACCCGTAGTTGTACGAACATGTTCGAAGCCAGTCTCGGTTGATAGGCCGGCTTCGATGAAATCGCGCGTCGTCGCATTGACGTGCGGCATGCAGGCGCTCGTCGGCGTCGCCGCGGCATACGCCGACGAACGCCCGGCGCTTGCGTCCGCCCCGATGCCCGCCCCGCGCAAGGGTCAGGCAGCCAGTGCCGGATTCGTCGCCGATAGCCGATTCGATCTCGAATGGCGCAACTACACCGATTACTTTCATGCGAGCGGCATTAGGCGGCATGCATGGGTCGAGGGTCTTCAGGCGAGAATCGAGTCGGGTTTCACTCGCGGGCCGATCGGCTTGGGGATCGATGCGGCGCTCTTCGGCGCGCTCAAGCTCGACGGCGGACAAGGCGCCCGCAACATGGTGTACCTCGGCCGGCACGGCGACGGCGAGCGTCGTTCCGCCTGGGCCTATCCGGGCATGTACAGCGTCAAAGCACGCGTTTCCGACTCGGTACTGCGCTATGGCCTGCAAAACGTATCGAACCCGTTCTTGGATCCGCACGACAACCGTGCTTTGCCCCCGACGTTTTTCGGCGCTTCGCTGCTCAGCCGCGAAATCGCCGGTTTATCGATGCAAGCCGGCAGTTTCACGAAGGTAGACCCGCGAGGCCAGACCAATCTGGTCTCGCTGCGCACGGCCTATGGGCGTGTCCCGTTCAAGCGCGTGAGCTATGCCGGTGCCACGTGGGATTATTCGCCGAACGGGTCGGTGTCGCTTTATGCCGATCAGGCGGACGACGTCTGGCGCCAATATTACGGATCGGTGCAACACAGCATCGGCCATGTGCAATCCATCCGGCTGACTGGGTTTGCCAACGTCTATTCCACGCACGATACGGGCGCGGCGATGCAAGGGCCCATTCATAACAATGCCTACAGCGTGTCGCTTTCGGCTCAGCACGGTCCGCACGGATTGCTCGTCGGCTATCAGAAAATACTCGGCGATCAGTTCTTCGATTACATCGACGAAACCGCCGGCGTCTACTTGGTCAATTCGATGGACGTCGATTACAACGCGCCGCACGAACAATCATTGCAGTTGCGCTATTGGTTCGATGGCAAACAGGCAGGCGTGCCGGGTCTGTCCGCTATGGTCTGGGCGCAGCAGGGCTGGGGTGCCGACGCGTCGGCCGCTGCGCGGGCGTATACACCGGGCGGACCGCCGTTCGGCGCGCTTTACTTTCGGAACGGACAACCCATTCGCGGGCGGCATCACGAGTTCGGATTCATGCCCACCTATGTCGTGCAAAGCGGGCCGCTGCGCCATACCAAGGTGGCGGCGATTGCCGAATGGCATGTCGGCTCGGCCGACTATGCCGACGGTACGAACCAGGTCTATCGGCTCGTGGTATCCGTGCCGATGCGCGTGTTTTGACCGCGAGCGCTTAAGCGCCCAAGCGGCTAAGCGGCTCGCGGCGGCGATCCTGCGGCCGCGAGCATGGGAAAGGGGAGAAAGAGAGAAAGCGCGTTCGGGGAGCGCGATGGCGATCGCGCCCGACTGGAAGGCGGTTCGGTAAATTTATCGGACGTGCTGCTCGCCCGGTAACTCTGCCCCATGCGCCCGGATGGCCGCGATCAATTCGGCTGGCGTGATTTCGTAGCGGACCTCCCGATGGATGCCGGGCTTGCGCTCGTCGATTTCGATCAGATGAATGCTTTTCCCGTCGTCCGTCGCTTCAAGCCGCAATGTGCGGACGACATGTCCGCCCGTGTCGTGGATTTCGGTGAGCAGGGTCATTGCCCCGGAAGAGCCGGTGGTGCGCATCGAACGTTTCCTCGAGTCGTGGGTGAAGCGATTGTACGGGCTTACGAGGGGCTCATGTCTGTCGCCGCGCGCGCATAGCGCTGCCTGCGAAAGACACGCCACGCGTGCCTCGCGCCCATTTCGTGTCGATGAGTGTATCGCGAAGTCCGGTCGCGTCAGCGCATTTTAAAAGTGCGCGAACACAATGCGCCACACCGCCCGCGCCAGGACTTGACGCTCTCGAAATTCACCGCCGGCGCGCGTGCCGGCGCCGATCGTCAGGCAACATGCATGCGTTCGTTCTCGAGGAAGGTCTGCGCGATGTCCCATGCGTCGCGCGCGGCATCGACCCGGCCGCTCAACTGCCGCGCCAAGGTCGCGCCGTCGAGCAGCAATGCGCAGCGGCGCGCGTGCCGCGCGGCCGTTTCGGCGTCGAAGCGTTCGGCGAGGATGCGTTCGAGCGTTTGTACGAAGTGACGGCGCTGCGCTTGCGACGCGGCGAGAATTTCGTTTTCTTCCGCATGGAATTCCGCAGCCGCATGAATCAACATGTTGCCGGTGAACGTATCGGTACGGAACCACGCATCGTGCCACTGAAAAATCGCGTGGAGCTTGTCCAGCGCGTCCGTGTGCGCCGCGATCGCGGCGGCGATGCCGGCGGCCAAGGCTGCACCCTGCTCGTTCAAAACTTCTACGACGAGGCGGCTTTTGGATGGGAAGTGCTTGTACATCGTCATCTTGGCGACGCGCGATTCGGCGATGATTCTATCGATGCCGACGGCATGAAAACCGAACTGCGAAAATAGCCGAGTCGCGGTTTCGATCAGCGCTTTCTTTTTTTCGCTCATTTAGAGGCCCGCTTCTATAGTGAAAGTTATCGGTTTTATCGTCGAAACCTCGTCGGGAACGATGCTTCTTCCTCCAAAAAAACGGCTTTTAGAAGAAACGTTTCGCAGCGTATGACTCGGTTCGGCTATGCCGCGCAGTCTCTCAATGTGCGGCAATGATCTCGAAGCCTCGTCATTCAAATCTAAGCGCGCGCTGAAATCAAGCCCCTTACGTTACTAATCCGATTGCACGAGCGTTTTATTTTGGCGTTCGCATGATTTATTCGCACAGTTGGCGTGGCGATCATGTCTTTCTGACAGTTTGCTTTCAGTCATTCGTTCGGCATGACCGCTCCGGGGCAACGCGCCGTGCCGGCGAGCGCGGTGATACGATCTCTCCTTAAGCCGGTAACCCTTCCTTCGACGAGACATGGTGACGCTGTACGACACGCTCGGCGTTCATGAAGACGCCACCGACGACGAAATCAAACGCGCGTATCGGAAGGCCGCGATGCGCGCGCATCCCGATCGCAATCAAGGCCGCGAAGCCGCGGCTCACGATGCCTTTCAGGAAATCAAGCAGGCTTACTCGATCTTGTCCGATCCGCAGCAGCGGCGCGTCTACGACGCTGTTTTCGCGCAGGAGATGGAGAAGCTGCGAGAGCACGAGGCGCAGCAGGCCCAGGCGGCCCGCGAGCGGGCCGAACGCGAGGCGCAGGCGGCGCGCGAACGCTACGAGAAGTTCGTCGCACAGGCGATGCGCTATGCCGAACGGGGCCACAACCGCGACGTCGTATTCGGCGTATTACTCGGCCGCGGATGCGACGAGACGCTGGCTGCCCGGATCGCCGACGGCATTGCGGCGCTCGCCGCGGCGCGGGCGCAAGGTGCTCGCGCGAGCCGTATCGATGCATCGGACGAAACCGGTGAAGCCGCGCCCGGCGCGAGCCGCACGGACGGTTCGCGGAAAACGCACTCCGATACGCCGCCGTCACGCGAAGCGCCCGGCGACGAGCCTGCCGAGCCCGATGCGGCTGCGCACGCGGGGCTCTTTACCACGCTCTGGCACGGGATGTTCGGCCTACGCTCATAAGTGCGATGCGCAAGACGGCGGGCGCCGTAACGATCGCCCGCCCGCTGTCTCGTTCGCCGTAGCGGCTGGGCTTGGGCCTGGGCCTCGGCCTGCCGCGGCGGTTTCGTTACGAGGAAAAATCGGTCGAGGTCGAGAGCGATTCCCAGGCGTCGATCTCGGCGCGCAATGCATCGAGTTTGTCGCGGGCTCGCTTGACGGCATCGGGGCCGAGGAGCAAATGCACGGGTGGGTTTTCCGATGCGACGATCTGCAGGATCGCGCGCGCGGCCTTGGCCGGATCGCCCGGTTGTTTGCCGCTGATCGACTGACGTCGCGCCCGGACGGGATCGAATACGGCATCGTAATCCGCAATCGAACGTTCCGCCCGCACCATCGAGCGCCCGGCCCAATCGGTGCGGAACGCGCCTGGCGCCACGGCCGTCACTTTGATCCCGAGCCCGGCCACCTCCTGGGCGAGACTTTCGGAAATGCCTTCGAGCGCGAATTTCGTGCCGTGGTAGGCGCTCAAACCCGGCAGCGTGATGTAGCCGCCCACGGACGTGATATTGACGATGTGGCCGCGCTTGCGGCGTCGCATATACGGCAGCACGCCTTGCATCATGGCGACCGCCCCGAACACGTTGACGTCGAATTGCTTGTGCCAATCGGCGAGAGTCGATTCTTCGAGCGTGCTTTCGTAACCGTAGCCGGCGTTATTGACGAGGACGTCGATTGCGCCGACTTTGCCTTCGATGTCGGCGATCGTATCGGCAATCGCGTCGGTGTGCGTGACGTCGAGCAGTTTGCCGATGGCCCGGCCCGGGCCAAGCAGTTCGAATTCGCCGAGCGCGGCTTGATCGCGCAACGTGCCGACCACGCGATGACCGTCGGCCAGGGCTTGCTGCGCCAGCGCACGGCCGAAGCCGCTGCTGACGCCTGTGATGAAAATGAGCTTGCTTTGCGTCGTGGACATCGATCCCTCCGGTTGGAATGAAGTCGCCGCCTATGCTACGGCAAGCGTTGCCTGTCGGCGGATCGTAAGCCCCTTCGACCTCACACGATGCCGGTCGTGTAATACACGCCGATCACGAAGAATACCGCCAGCGTCTTGATGAGCGTGACGGCGAAGATGTCGCGATAGGATTCCTTGTGCGTGAGCCCCGTCACGGCCAGCAGCGTGATGACGGCCCCGTTGTGAGGCAGCGTGTCCATGCCGCCGCTCGCCATCGACGCGACGCGATGCAGCACCTCGAGCGGTATGCCGGCGGCATTGGCGGCGGCGATGAACTGATTG
>NZ_JBQCIV010000008.1:0-2893 GCF_051953405.1 Trinickia sp.
CTGGTGCCGTTCTCGGATCTCGCTCGCAATCGCGCCAAGTTTCTCGCCAGATCCAGTCCTGAGGATGTGATCGCAAGGTCCGGTTTCCAGGCGTTTCTCGACAAGCTGAGCGGGTCGATGGTCGCGGACTGTCTGACGTCAACTACAACCGCCGCCGACGACAACTAAAATTGCCGCCCTATGCTGCTACCGGGGCTGACGCCGTCGGCTTGGCGCCGGCAGCTTTCGCCCGATAGCTTTCAACGCTCATCAGGTCGAGAACGACACTGTGATGGACGACCCGGTCGATGGCCGCTAGCGTGGTCATCGGATCCTTAAAGATGCGCTCCCACTCCGAGAACACGAGGTTTGTCGTGATGACGATGCTCTTGCGCTCGTAGCGCTCGGCGAGCAACGTGAACAGCACTTCCATTTCGTCTCGGTCATGCTGGACGTAGCCGATGTCGTCCAGAATGAGGCACTCGAAGCGGTCCAGTTTCGCTAGCTCCTGCGGCAAACGCAGATCGCGCTTTGCTGCCAGGAGCCGCTGCACCAAGGCCCCCGTGGGGGTGAACAGGACCGGGTACCCTTGTTCGACGAGCGCGTGCCCCAATGCGCAGGCAAGATGGCTTTTCCCCGCACCAGGTCGGCCGACCGCGACCACATTGGTGGCATCCTTGAGGAAGCTGCCGCTGCGCAACCGTTCGATCTGCATGCGCGTGGCCGGATCGAACCTTTCCAGCTTTAGGGAACGGAAGTTCTTCTCGGGCAGCAATTCGGATTGCCTTAGTAGCCGCTCGATTCGGCGCGATGCCTTCGCTGCGCGTTCGATACGAGCCAGCTCGAGAAGGAACGCCTCATGAGTCAGCCCTTCCTTTGCTGCTCGCAGTGCCGTGTCCTCCACAGCTGCGGCCATGGCGCCGAGATTGAGCGCACGAAGCGACACCAGCAATTCATCACGGGGGTTATGCATGGTTGCTCCGTGACGGAATCAGGGCGTCGTAGTCGCGCAAGTTGATGGCGGCCTTGCCGATCTTCGGTACCGCTGTCGGCGTCGGGCTTGCGACGAGTTCGCGCACAACATCGAGCGTCGGTACGCGCTCGTCATGCAACACCCGGCCGATTGCTTCATCGATTTCCGCCTCGGATGTGCTCGCAGCTAGATGCAACAGGCGTAGGTATTCCCGGTCCGCCTTCGTCGGCGTTGCGGCAAGCAATGCGTCGTAGGCCCGGCGGAACGTGGTCGTCGGAAACAGCTCGTCTCTGTAGCAGTAGGCCGCGAACGCCCCGGGCTTTCTAACCAGCGACCAGATTAGGTGCCGATAGTCGATTCGCCGCTGATTGCGGCCGGTCAAGCGCGGCAGAGTAAGAACGTGCGCCGCCCCATGGTAAAGATCCAAGCGCTCCGAGCGGATGCGTGCTTTCAGCGTCGCACCGATCAATCGCGACGGCACGGAGTAGTGATTGTTGAGCACCCGGACCAAACTGAAGCGAGAGACGCGCACCGAGAGCTCGCGCGTGAAGTCCAACGGCGCCGCGGGCAGCGGCCTAAGCGCCGCCCGATCCGCCTCGAATCGCTGCGTGCGCGTAAGATTGCGCTGCCGAACAAGCTCGCCAAGGAAGTGTTCGTAATCGCTACGCGTCCCGAAGTCTCGCGTGCCGCGAACCCGCAGCGCCTGATCCACGGCCTCTTTGAAGCGGAAGTGCGATTGTTCGACGTCACCGTTTTGGTTGGCGCATCCGGCCGTGTTCGCCGACGGCTGCATGCCGTAATGGGCGAGCAATGCACGATAGTTCTGCGTGAACTCATGCATTCCTTCACGATCGAGGTCGCGTACCGCCGCAGTCAGATTGTCGGTGCGGTGCCATTCGGGAACACCGCCGATCTGCCACAGGCACGCTTCAAGCCCTTCAGCCAGTGCCTCGAAGCTCTCCGAGAAGCAAATGCGTATGGCCTCCACATTCGAGTAAGTCAGCACCAGGTGGTAGACCAGGTGCGGGAACACCGTGCCCGAGATCGTTACTCTCAGGCTATTCATCGAAGTGAAATCGGATTGAGCCATGCGCCCGGGCACATGCTCCTGTGGAAACATGACTTCCTGTTCCGGGCCGTGGCGCACTCGCCAGGCTTGAATGTGCCGCTGCAACGTGCGCAGTTGGCCTTCCTGATATCGCCCCGGAAACGCCTGACACAGCAGCGCGAACAGCGTCTTGGCCTGCAGTGCCGGGTCCCGCTTGAGATGTTCCTCGACCCACGGCCAATCGAGGCTAAACGGATTCTCCCGCGTGCGATGCGTGCGCGGTTTCTTCATCTGACTGGGCAACGTGCCCGCACGCTCGTACTTGCGGACCGTGCGCTCACTCATACCCGTTCGCGCAGCCGCCAGCTTCTGGCTCGCTCCTTTCCGCCGTTCTTCCCGCAACAATTTGATTTCTCCGTCTTTTTTCATGCTGGCTCCGGAAGGAGCCGCATGATAGCGACGGCCGCGACCTCAACAGGTCAGCCGTCGAAAACCGGCAAATCTAGTTGTCGCCACCGGCAAAAGTAATTGTCGCTGGACACGCGGACTCGGAAAAGCGTATTCGCGCCGCCAATCTCAACAAAATTCACTTCGCTGTGCAGAAGGCCGCGGACGAGCTTGTCAGAACGCAGCGCGAAACATTCGCTCCATTGACGGATGCCTTCCGAAACGACTGTGCACTCGTCGACAAGCAACTCGATCTGACCGTTGGCGCGCTCAATCAGTCGGTTCAGAACCTCTCGGCCGAGGCGCTCTCCGATTTCGAAGCCCGGGTGCGCAAAAGCGTCTATGACAAGATCGGCAGCGGTATCGGCAACGACGATCTCAAGTCGGTGCTGCAAGGTGCTATCGAGCGCGAGCAGAAGGCGCTCGAAGCCGGGCTGTCGGACAAG
>NZ_JBQCIV010000009.1:0-21726 GCF_051953405.1 Trinickia sp.
CACAATACCGGGACACCATCGCAAAGCTCAGCGCGCAAATCGCGCGCCTGCCGGCTTGACCGTTCGCATCGATTGGGCACGTGGTCCCACCCGTAACAACTAGGGTAATGCCATGCTAAAAGTCACCAAGGCCGTCTTTCCCGTTGCGGGGCTCGGCACGCGTTTTCTTCCTGCCACGAAGGCCAGCCCGAAGGAAATGCTGCCGATCGTCGACAAGCCGCTGATTCAGTACGCCGTCGAAGAAGCGATGGCCGCCGGCATCACCGAGATGATCTTCGTGACGGGCCGCAGCAAGCGCGCGATTGAAGATCATTTCGACAAGTCGTATGAAATCGAAGCCGAGCTCGAGGCCCGCGGTAAGGAAAAGCTGCTCGAACTCGTGCGCAGCATCAAGCCGAGCCATGTCGATTGCTTCTATGTGCGCCAGCCCGAA
This sequence comes from Trinickia sp., assembly GCF_051953405.1. GTDB lineage: Bacteria > Pseudomonadota > Gammaproteobacteria > Burkholderiales > Burkholderiaceae > Trinickia. The sequence continues at coordinate 434 of NZ_JBQCIV010000009.1, forward strand.
GCGCTCGGTTTGGGTCACGCGGTGCTGTGCGCCGAGAAGCTGGTTGGCGACAACCCGTTCGCCGTCATTCTCGCGGACGATTTGCTCTATGCGGAGCCGCCCGTCATGAAGCAGATGATCGACGTCTTCGATCACTACCACAGCTCCGTGATCGGGGTGGAAGAGATTCCGCCGCAAGAGACGCGTTCGTACGGGATCGTCGACGGCAAGGAATGGGAAGACGCGATCATCAAGATGTCGGGTATCGTGGAAAAACCGGCACCCGAAGTGGCGCCTTCGAATTTGGGCGTGGTGGGCCGGTATGTTTTGAAGCCGCGCATTTTCGATCATCTGCGTGCATTGAAGCCGGGCGCGGGTGGCGAGATTCAACTCACCGACGGTATTCAATCGCTGCTCGGCGACGAGCAAGTCTTGGCGTATAAGTATCACGGTACGCGCTTCGACTGCGGCAGCAAGCTCGGGTATCTGAAGGCGACGGTGGAGTTCGCGCTGCGCCACCCCGAAGTGGCCGAGGAGTTCGAGCATTATTTGCGCACGCGCTCGCCGGTGATGGATAGCTGAGCGGGCGTCTGGCGGCGCCGGTGAAATCGGTGCGGGGGCGGGGCCGGTAGGCTTCGCCCCCATTTACATGGATCGGCGGTTGGCGGCTTCGTTTGCTATTCGGTGGCATATCCGACGCGCACCTATCGAGTTCCTCCCTCGCCCACAAGTCGATCGGATTCAATCGATCAACTTCGCAATCCGCGTGCGGTATCTTACCGATACCGCCCTCCTTCGCAACGACTCGCGCTAGCGATCGACATCGTCGCGTCTTTCTTTCACAAATAACGCTCCCCCGGATCATAGCAGCCGCTCCTCTTTTACAAGATGCGCTATGTTCTGCCTGGCATTCCCGTTGAGAAGGTCGGATAGAAGGTTATTCGCGAAGCTCGATTGGTAGACATACCGTCTTGGGATCGCAATTGGCCGAATCATTACCCGATATGCATCAAGCCGCCGTTAAGGGCGCGCCTTGGTAGGGATTCACTGAAACTGACGTCCGATTTTTCTGCCGATCGCACACATGCCTTGTCGTGGCGGGGCGTTGACGACCTTTGCATGTACGTCCTGTCACACCTGACAGGACCTTTAGCTAAACATCGAGACTAAAGTTCTCAACGTTTTTGGTCCGCTCTTTCAAGCACTGAACGAATGGCGCTCCTAGCCACCGGAGCCGATGGATATAAGCCGTCAATCGTACCGAATACACACTGAGATCGAGCCGCTTCGGGTTACAACTTTCCGAACCGACGGTTCAAAAATTTACCCTTTCTTACTTGACCGAAAAAGGATTCACTTGCAATGGAACGATTGACGCGCATGCTCGACTCCCGGACAACTGAATGCTCAGGGGGTATCGGCAACCTGCTGGTGCGTGCGGCACAACAGTACCCAGACTCCGGACTGCAATTCATCGCATCCGACGGCAACAGCGCCGCGTCAATGAAGTCATACAGCGATCTTCTCGATGAAGCGCAGCGGATTGTCGGAGGGCTTCGCGTTCACAACCTTCGTGCGGGCGCGAATGTCGTACTGCTGCTCGAAGACGCCAGCGATTTCATTCCCGCCTTCTGGGCGTGCCTACTGGGTGGCTATGTGCCGTGCCCCCTTCTACCCGTGCGCAACGACGCAACGCGTTGGGCCGCCCATCTGGATCATGTCGATCGCTTGCTAAGCCATCCGCTTTTCGTCACGACATCCGCCTTGGAAGGCGAGCTTGCTCGCAGCGCTGTACAAACGGCGGAGATCGACGCGCTGCGCACCGGCCGCCCCGACCGATCCGCGCACACGCCGGAACCCGCAGACGCGGCGGTGCTGATGCTCACGTCGGGTTCCACCGGCAATTCGAAGGCAGTCGTTCTCAGCCACGACAATCTGCTCGCCTCCATGGCAGGCAAGACCGAACGTCAGCGTCTGACCTGCGCCGATACCACGCTCAACTGGATCTCGTTCGATCATGTCGCGGCTCTCCTGGAAGCGCACATGTTGCCGCTCTACGTCGGCGCGACGCAGATTCATGTCGATTCGGCAGCGGTGGTGGCGGACCCACTGCTGTTCCTGCGGCTCATCGATCGTCACCGAGTATCCATGACGTTCGCACCGAACTTCCTCCTCGGAAAAATCAATGCCGTGTGCGAATCGGCGGATCATGCTGCACTGGATGTCGCGCAGCGGCCCTTCGACCTTTCCTGCGTCAAGCATATCGTCTCGGGCGGCGAGGCGATTGTCGCGGATACCGCTCGGCGCTTCCTCGATCTGCTCGCCCCTTACGGGCTTTCGCGCGATGCTCTATGGCCGGCATTCGGCATGACCGAGACCTGCGCGGGATCGATCTATTCCACCGAGTTCCATGACACCCCTGCCGATCGCGAATTCGCCGACCTGGGCCGGCCGATCCGTGCACTGCAGATGCGCGTCGTCGACGAGTGCGGCATGCCATTGCCCGACGGCGCACAGGGCGAATTGCAACTGCGCGGCCCGATGATCTTTACGCGCTACTACAACAACGCGCAAGCCACGCGTGCAGCGTTCACAAGCGATGGCTGGTTCCGCACGGGCGACCTGGGAAGCATCGAGGGCGGTCGTCTTCATCTTGTCGGCCGCAGCAAGGACAGCATCATCGTGAATGGTGTGAATTACTTCAGCCACGAACTCGAAACGGCCATCGAACAGTTAGACGGCATCGAAAAGTCCTTTGTCGCGGCATTCCCCACGCGGCAAAGCGGAGACGCGACAGAGCGCCTTGTCGTGACGTTTGCCACTGCGTTTCCGATTGAGGACGCGAAAGCGCTCTATCGGCTTCTCGTCGCAGTACGCAATGCAACCATTTTGCTGTGGGGTTTTCGGCCCTCGATCGTCTTGCCGCTGCCGAAAGACGAATTTCCCAAAACGAGCCTCGGCAAAATCCAGCGAAACTTGCTTCGCCAGCGGCTCGAGACGGGGCTGCTAGCCGTTCATCAGTCAAACGTCGACAACGTGGCAAGACGTCAAACGGGCGAGCATGTCTCGCCGCAGGGCAGGCTGGAAACGACCATCGCACGAATTTTTTCCGAAGTGTTTGGTGTGGCACACGACGCCGTCAGCGCAACCGTCAGCTTTTTTGATTTCGGAGGCACGTCGCTCGAAATCTTGAAACTCAAACGCCTGCTCGAGTTGCGTATCGACCTCGCCGACGTGCCGGTCCTCGCCATCATCAAGCACCCCACGGTACAGACGTTGGCCGGGTGGGTCGCGTCGGGGGCGCGAGCGGCATCCGAGCGTTACGACCCCGTCGTCCCCCTCCAATCGACCGGCGACAAGACACCGCTTTTCTGCGTTCACCCCGGTGTGGGTGAAATTCTCGTCTTCGTTAATCTCGCCCGGTATTTCGTCGACGAACGTCCGTTCTATGCGTTGCGCGCGCGCGGATTCAACGCCGGCGAGGCATACTTTTCGAGTTTCGACGAAATGGTTCGCACGTACGTCGATGCGATCAGGCAGCGCCAGCCTCATGGCCCCTATGCGATCGCCGGCTATTCCTATGGTGCGGCCGTCGCCTTCGAGATCGCCAAGGTGCTCGAATCCCAAGGCGAGCGCGTGGGCTTCCTCGGCAGTTTCAACTTGCCGCCCCATATCAAGTACCGAATGGACGAACTCGATCCGATCGAGAACGCCGTCAATCTCGCCTTTTTTCTCTCGCTGATCGACGGGAAGCAAACGCAGACTTTACCCGCCACACTGCGAGCGCTGGAACCAGGAAGGGATCCGTACGCGTATCTCATGGACATTGCACCGCCCGAGCGATTGGCGGAACTTCAGATCGATCTCGAGAAATTCCGGGCGTGGGCGAACCTCGGGCACTCTCTCGTTTCGCTCGGGCGCACCTATGTGCCTTCAGGCAGTGTCGAATCGATGTCGGTGTTCTACGCCATTCCGCTGCGCGGCACGAAGGATGACTGGCTGAATGTGCAACTCAGGCAGTGGGACAACTTCACCCGTCGTCCAAACCGTTATATCGACGTGCCAGGCGAACACTACACCCTAATGGGCCCCAAGCATGTTGCAGCGTTTCAGGCATTGCTTCGCGCCGAACTCGACCGAACGCTCGATGGCAACTGAACGCGGCGCGTAGCGGCATGGATACGCCGCACCGATTCGCACGATCGGCTGGCGCGGACCTAGCGGCGGCGCATCAGGAAGACGAACGTTTTGTCCTGAGTCGAGCTTTCGACGATTTCGTTGCCCGTTTGCTTGGCGAATGCGGCGAAATCGCGTTGCGAGCCTGGGTCCGTCGCCAGCACTTTTAGGATCTGGCCGCTCTGCATGTCGGCCAATGCTTTCTTGGCGCGGAGGATCGGCAGCGGGCAGGTCAGCCCGCGCGCATCGACTTCTTTGTGGATTTCCATGGGGAATCGCCTTTCTTTGAAACGCTTGGACTCGTGCGGTGATCGACGCGGCCCGCGTGAAGCAGAAATTTTACAGCAGCGAGCCGCCGCGGTTGGCGCTTCCCGGCCGGCCCGCTTCTAGCCTCCGATGGCGACGCCATCTTATTCGGCCCGCGTGGCGACATCCGAAAGGATCGGCGGGATTGGCCCGGTTCACGGCTAAGCGTTGTCGCCCTGATACGGCGGCTCGAAATCGGGGCTCGTATCGTTCTCGTCTTCGACCACCGTAAACCACGGGTAATAGCGATTGCGGCGCAAATAACCCTTCGCCGTCACCACCTTGGCCTCTCGCCCGACGGCATCGTAAAAATGCGTATCGGCATACCCGCACGTGCGCATCGCCCGATCGACGACGTACCGCCAATCGTCCACGTGGTACGGCTGATAGTTGCGTACCGGCAGTCCCTTGTTGTTGTACTCGACCTTTCCCGACACGGCCCATCGAGAGGGGGCATCGACAATGACGGGCAACCCGTTGCCGTCTACAACGATTTCGCCATTCGCTTCACGCTGCCACGCTGGCCCAGGAGGCACTTTCGCCCCCGCTTGCAAGGCGCGCCCCATTCCGTCGAAGTAGTGCACGCTCACCCGTACCTGTTGTGCGGCATCCGACGGATAGCGATCGGCGACCAAGACGGCGAATTGAACGGGCACCCGACTCACCGCTCGAATCGCCGAATGCAATCCATCGGGTATGCCGGAAATGTTCGTCGAGCCGGTGCCCCAAGCTCGACCTGCCGATAAAATCCAGCCGTCCGACGTCATGAAACCGCATTGCACGAGCTTCTTCCATAGACCAGCCACGTCATCGGCGAGGTCTTTCAATGACGCTTGCGAAAGCTGCCCCATCCAACTGAAGGCATCTTCGACATGAACGCTCGCCACCTGCTGCGCCTGGGTGCCGGCCGCCTCTATCGCGCCCTCGACTGTCAGGCCTTTCATCGAGAATGTCGAAACCGGGGAAAAGCCCACTTCGACACCCTCCTCGGTACCGTAAAAACTCGTCGCCACGACACGCCCGAGCGCATCGAGCAGAACCTCATGCGTATTCGCGTTGAGGTCGACCACGCGCTTCGGCTCCAAAAACCGATAGTCGTACTCAGCGGCCGTTTCGTTGCCGAGCGCGTCGGTCGTCTTCGTCAAACCACAAACGTAATCGTCGAATTCGTACGTCGTGGCGCCGGACAGGAGGCTAGCGCGCGCGCTGCTGGGCCGGTAGAACGCGGACGCCTTCCGATAGACGGAATACCCGCGCCGAGCAATCCAAACTTGCGATTCCGCGCTCTTGCCCGGCGACAAAATGCGATCGGCGAGTTCATAGCCGGCTTGCTTCAGCAGCGCGTCGCGCGCGCGATCGTCGAGCGCACCGTCGAATGCCTTCAAGCACGAATCATCGAATTCGGCCGTCTCCACGTGATCGACCAGACCGACAAACGGGCCCGGATCGGTGGTATAGACGACCTGCTCCTGTCCAGCGTAGACGCGCCGCTTACTCGGGTCGAGCAAACCGCCTTGCCCGCTCAACGATTCGAAGTCGAGCCCGCCGCTGGGCACTTGGTGACGGTCGTAGGTCAGAACGTTTTCCCGCCTCTGGTAAGGCAAGCGCAATCGCCACGCTTGAGCCGCGTCGCGTTCTATCGGTTGACTACAATACTCGGTTAGCACCAAGCCAGTTTGCTGCTCGTCGTAGCTGCTATCCCAACTCGTGGCAGGCAGCGAGTCCGGGTAAGGACTCTTGTCCGGCTTTGGGCGGCGCGGATAGTTCACGCCCACTTCCCATGTGACCGCACCGTATTGATCGCGACGCAGCCGCACCTGTTGACTGACCACTGGATCGACGGGAATGCGTTCGTAGCGGTAGCTGACCTGTTCTAGCTCGCCAGGCAGCGCGACAGGGCCGACATTGCCGCTCGCCGGCTGTACGAGCCGAACCTGATAACGCCAGGTCGACACCGAATACGGTACGCCCGCTTCGGCGCTGCCGTCGAGCCCGTACGTTTCCTGCCGCAACGGCATACCTTTGAGCGAGCGAAACAGCCAAAAGCGAGTGGTTGCATCAACTGCACCCAAGTCGACATCTTGCCGCCGGTGCGCGTCGTACTGCGTCAATCGGGTCGGCTTGACGATCATGGCGTCTTTGTCCCGATAGGGTGTGCCGAATTGGATCGATTCATCCCTTTCCCGCCCGCAGTGATACCACGATTGGGTGAACATGGGCGGCGATGCCGGTATGTTCGAGCCGAGCAAAGGCGTGGCGCGCGGGGCGTCCCATGACGTCACAAACCCGAACCCACGAAACTCGCGTTCAACGCCGTCGTACACGCCATCGTGAAAACGATGGTATGAGGTGAACACGTTCCCGGTCATCTCGTCCACCGTCTCGACCTGGGCGAGCGTATGCATGGGCATCGGTAACGCCGAGGTCAGATCGGGATCAGCCAACTTATCGTCGAGCCAATACTGAACCGAACTGCGGTACTCGAGCGTCGTTCCAGCGCCCATATTGTTGTTGATGGACTTCAGCAAGTAAGGCTTGAACTTCGTGAAATCCAGCCGCCAATGGCGCGGCATCATGTGTTGATGCGAGATCAACAAGCTCGCGACGCCCAAGCCCTGAAGATCGGCAAAGCTGACACGGCACAAACGATCGAAGACCAAACCCTGCGGCAGTTTCAACGTGACCGGCGCAGCCAGCCCGTTGCCGGACTGATTGACAAATAGCTTGAGTTGATCCTGTTCGACGTAGAGCAGATCCGCCGCGCCGCTCCCATCGATGTCGGCCAGAAACACTTGATCCGGATTAAACGAGGCTTGATCGAAATCGAGTGCCGCGAGGGTGAACGGCGCGTCGAAATTTCCGCGGCCAAGATTGGGCCAACATGTCACCCCGTCGTAACGAATGCGAACGAGATGAGGCTGGCCTGAACCGAGGATATCGCAGAACGCGACCACCTCGCGATCATCGCGTCCGGCGATCGGCAGGCCCAGCTCCCCTTCGGCGAGTTCATGCGCGACATCCGCTCCCGCGCCGAATCCACGACGTTGATTGGCGTACAGCCGGACGCTTTTCGGCCCGATCAGCGCCACATCGGCCAGCCCGGCGCCCACCAAATCCGCCAGTTGCGCCTGCGGATGAAAAAACTCTGTCGGCAAGGCGGTAAAAGGCGTAAATCGCGACCACGCGTTGCCCTCTTGCATCGAAAAGCACCCCGACATACCGGGCTGTGCGACCAGCCAATCGAGACGTCCGTCGCCATCGATATCCATCAAGGCAATGCGCGTCGGTTGCATCGACGGCACGGCAGGCAGCGCCTTCCCGTCGCCATACGCGATTTCGTCGGTGCCCGGTGTGCCGCGAACCGGCGCGCGGTAGTACCAGAACGTCCCCTCGCGAAACAGCACGCCGGGCACGCCGTCGCCATAGAGATCGACCATCTGATAATGCAACGCATCGTTCAATTGCGCGATGCCGTCGAACACCTGATAGTCGGCAATAAGCTGGCTCGGATCGAACGGGTTATAGCCGAACTCGAGCGGCGGCATGCTCAGCACCGTACCATCCGCTTCGTACGCGAACGTACGGGCCTGCACGAGTTGACTGACGACCGGCGATTCTCGATAGGTCAGCAACCACCGTCGTACAAGCGTATGCGCCTGTTTCAGCTCGGCCGGGAAGTGATGGAAGGATAAGACCTGCCGGCACAATCGATGCGTACGGACTTCGAACCCGTAGTCGTAATGGGAAAAGCTATCCTCCCGCAGCGGCCATTTGCTGCCGCTAGCCGCCGTGTAGGGGGCAGGCTCATTGGGATCGACACCGCGCTCCCCATAATCGAATACGACGCTGAACAACCACCCCTGCCCGCTCGCATCGGCCCTATCCCAAACATACAGATCGGCGGCGGCTGTTCGATTCCCGTAGTACACCTCGGCCAGATACCGATTCGCCACTTGATCGCGCGGCTTTTCGTTATCGGCCGTCGCGTTGTCTGCGTTTTCCCCGACATAGCGATAGTAGATGTGTTCGCCCAGGGGGTTGACGGATTCCTCGATACGCCACTCGGCGATGTGCGCCGCGTGCTTTGGATCGGCTACCTGCGCGCCGCCTGTCTTGCCGAGGCAATGCAGTTGTCCGTCGGCACCGTGGATCAACCAGAAATCGTCCGTCGTTTCGGCGCATTGCCAGCGTTCGATACGATCGAACGAACCTTCCACGCGGGGATAGTAGCGGGTGACTTGGTATGTTTTTCCCAGGTTCTTGTTGCCGTATTGGCTGACCGTACTTGTGATCGTCTGCCCATCCGCGTTTCGCTCGGCGATGAGCACTTCGCCATCGGGGCCGACAAATTCGTCTTCCGTCCCGCCGTCATAGCTCGGAACGCCGCGGTTCGTTCGGCGTCGAATGACCGTCTCGTTCAAACCCCATCCCAATGCGAACGGACCGTTTCCTTCCCCGCTGCTGTAGTTCAGCACCAACGTCGGCGCATAGCCTCGGCCCGCCGAAATCGGGAAGGGGAAAGAGAATTCGGCCATCCCGCTGGCGTTGACCGGGCTAAGCTTGTCGCGTGCCCCGACGATCGCCCCGCCGCCTTTGGGCAACGCCAGCTGCTGGACAGACAGCGAAGAATGGTTCGGCATGGTCGCTCGGTCGTAGTAGGTTGGATCCGACTGCAGCTCAATTGCCCAACGTCTTGTCCACCTGGGCGGCAAAATCGCTCCCGCCGTCGATCGCTGTGTAACGCACGTGAACGATCACATCGGTGAGCGTCTTCAGAAACGCCATTTGCGTCATCGATTTGTTGTAGCGCGGGAACGAGAGCACCCAGTTCGACACGGCACCCGTGCCCTCGAACGGCAAGTAGCGTTCGTCGCCGAAATTCAGTTCGAACAAGCCCGCGTCGCTCAAGCCAGAGGACAACGCGATTTGTTGACTGGCGCGAAGATTCGTGACGATTTGCGCCTGTCCCACGCTTTTCGATTTGCCGTTCAAATAGTTCACACCGTCGATGCTGGCGTTCAGCAGCGTGCTGCTCGCCGTCTGCATCAACGTCGCTTTGATGTCTTGGAAGGGCGCAAGCAAGCCCGGCAAACTGATCGCCACCGACTTTATCTGCCGCAGGTAGTGACCCGGATAGTCCTTGTCGAACTGCAATTCGGAGAGACCGAAGTGGAAGGCGCCGTCTTTCTTTTGTCGCTCGAAAGCGGACGCCCCCGCGATCTCTAGTAAGGACACGGTGCGAGTAATCTCCAAGCGGCGCTCATGGCGAGCGAGGTACGCGGCCTCCATTTGCTGCAGATTGAGTTGCAACGCTTGCCCCGCTTGCAAGCCGTAGTAGCGATCATTCCATGCGCCCGGCTGAATGAACGTACTCGTGAAATCCCCCGTTTCATACTGCCAGCAAGCGTGCGCGGCAAGACACAGCGATAACGTCGCATCGTACACTTGGTAGTAAAGCGCCGCTTGGCGGCCCAGTAGCCATTGATATAGCGCAGCCTGCGTGACGCGCGTTTTGAGGAAGGTGTGCACGGCTTTGATTTGCGCTTGTTGCGCCTCTACCCGCGTGAGTTCCAATTGTGCGGCCGTCGCACGCACCGATAGCGCATCGCGCTGCTTACCGACCGTGGTGTACTCCGAATCAGCCTGCTGAGATTGGTTTTTCCAATCTTCCTGGCGCCTGCGGTAACTTTCGCTCGTGGCTAGCCGGTCCGCGGTCACGCTCAGCACTTGCCCTGCTGTCAGCATGACGTTTGCGACGGCGTCGACGACGCCCTCTAGCCGCATCCCCCCGTCCGCCATGCCAAAAATAGTCGGCGGTATCTTCAACGCTCCGCCTGCCACCATCATGCCTTGCGAAACGGTCATAAGCTGTTCCGCACCCGCGTGAACATCCATGACCTTCTGCTCGGTATCCGAAATATTTTTGACATAGAGATCGTGATACCAATCGCGACGCGCTGCCGCGGTGTTCGCGCTGGCGATCAAGGCTTCGTCATCCCTCGCCAGGCCGTCGATCGTGTGCTGTTGCAGCGTGAGCAAGTAACTCGACATGTCGAGCAACTGTTGCTGCTGCAATTCCTCCCTCCTGGCCGAATCGCCGCGCTCATAGAGTGACAACAAGCTGTCGCCGAAGCTAGACAGCATCGCCACCGCACTGTACGCACGCGACAGCATCGCGCTGAATCGGTACGGCGGAATCGTTAGCGAGACTGCACCGCCTGCGCTGTTCAGGGTGCCGGGTTGCGCGCGCTGCTCGAGCAGCGCCACCCGGTTGACCGGCGCCTCGTAGAGCGCCAGCGACATCGGCTTGCCGTCGACGGTTAGGTTGTGGCGAAGGTTGTATAGCCGAGCGTCCAATGCATCCCAATAGGCCAGCAAGTAGGCATTGAGCGGCGCAATGAAATTGGTGTTGTCGGCGAGCAGGAGGTAACTGACGTCTCGCCCGCCTAGATCGACGATCCCCTCTTTGGCTGGAACCATCTCGCGCTCGAACTCGCGCAGCGCGGAATTCGACTGTTTGCTGAGTGCATCGAGCGTTTGCGGCACCCATGCGCTACTCAATGTGACGTCAGGCCTTGGCCCGAGCAGTTCCGCGGCCAGATCGTAGATGACCCTCGCTTGCGTCAATCCGTCGCGCGTGAGCTGGCGATACCACGCGTCGCCTTGATCGATCAGGTCGCTTACGTAGGCCATGAAGACGGCCTTTTGATAAATGACCGGATTGGCGTAGGCCTGGGCATCGGGATCCAAAGGATCCTCAACCAAGTAGGCGTATTGGCCCTTCGAATGGCAAAGGGGGTACACGTTCCAGTAATCGGGTGCGCTATTCGCTTTGTTTGCCGCGGAGGGGTCGAAGATGTAGTGCAACCAGCTCTGAGCGTCGGCGAATTGCTGTTCGTTCGAAAAGCGCCAGGCGACAAAAAACGGCATGTGGAAGAACAACTCCCAGAAATAGAGGCCGTTTGCGCCGTTGAAATCCATCGGCTCCGGGGGATCTCCCGCTACCAGCGGGGCTTCGAGGAGGGCGATTTGTAGCGCGTAATCGAGCAAGCTGTCCAGCCCCAAGCGCGCCTTGGCGATCAAAGTACGAACGAACGTGGTGTTCAGGCGCGTGTCCGCGGGAAGCTTCGGGTTACAGAAATCGAGATATTGAGCGAGCCCCAGCTTCGAGTCGTAATTCCATTTCAGTTGAGGCGGCTGGGTGAGGGAGTCGACTAGATCGCCGCTCGTTACAGTGACTTTATACCATGTCCAGACGTCATCGTCGTTGCCCGTCACGGACTCTTTATCCGTGACCGCCAGACAGATATAGACGTCGTTCGTGCCTGGCGATAGCAGGCTCACCGGGATACTTAGGCTGGTCGTGCTGGAGGCGGAGAGTCCGTATGCAACAGTGCTAGGCGGGTCGGTTTGCTTACTGCCGTTCGCAGTCCATATGATGGACGCACAGGAATATTCGCGAAGATTTTTCATCTTCGCCAAATTCATTATTCCATTTACGATACACCCCTGCTTCGTGGTAACTGCGCGCATACCAGTAAGCAAACAATCCATATTAAACAAAGAATTTACTATGGATCCCTTTATGGGCGTCCCCGTCACATCGAGCACATCCAAAAAATCACCACCAGTGGCATAAAATCTAAGCTTTTCCTTCTGCACCTCAATCTCCGGCAGCCATCCAAAATAGAGAGCAACAGACAATCGATACATTCCATCCTGCAAAGCCGATAACTGACCCGTAAACAACTTCGGATTGTGTGTTAACCCCGTATTTACAAAAACGTAATTATCGATATCCACGCGTCTAATTGTGACACTTCCGCTGCCGACATTTCCATCTCCGTTCGACGGCACATATCCGAACCCACCATTAGCAGCGTATATCCCTCCCAAAGATCCAACGGTTTCATCCACTGTAAATGTAAAATCATTCACAAAATCGGCATTAAGCGCAAGATCGACCCACAACGAATCACCCGACAAATAGACCAGCGAGGACGCGCCGGCTTTAGCATGAACCAGATCGGCGATCCTCGTCCACCACTGCTCCGTGCAACTAATGTCGCTCGTATTCGCCGCGTGCAGGTTTCCCGCCCCGAGCCCGCTTTTGACCGGAATATCATTGACGTCCGACAATGGCGCGACCGAGCCAATGCTATACGTATGCGTATAGAGCGGGTACTGCAAAGTGCCAATCGTTCCCGATGGATCCTGGTTGTAGCCCGTCCCGTTATCCTTAAACAAAGCAAAAAGTTTGTTTCGCGTATCCTCGATCAAATTTCGCTCATTAAACGAGGAGTCGCAGTACTGATAACCGTAGACGGTGGGCTTGTTAACATTGCCATTGGAAAAATCACGCACGAACACGCCCAGCATGAGGCGACCGTAGACATTACTACCGTGCACTCCGCCATCGTCGCTGAAATCGGTCGTTGCCAGCAGCTCAACGTAGTCCACGTGAAAATCGCCAGACAACTCATTAATCGACAATGCATTCCCGCTCACCGTCGATCCCGCCAACGACGCGCCATTCGGTGCCGTCCAAGTATCGTCGAAGCGCTTATAGCCGAAATATAGCCGATACGATCGCGTGTTAGCTTCCGTACCGTCTTGATTTTTATCGCGAACGGGATTGCGCTCCACCCACGCAATGTATAACCGCTCGTTGTAAAAGACCGGTCGAACCGTCTTTTCGAGCACCGCATCGCCGGCCAACGGCAATCCAATCGGTAGCCAATCGCTCCAGCAATTCGGCGTAACGGGTTTCCCAGCGCCGCCATTTCCATTTTTGCTTAGATCCATGGATCGCCAGTAATAACGATACGGCTTGGCGGTCGTTCTCCCCACGAAATAATAGGTAGCCTTGTTTAGATCCTGTGTCGAGTCCTGCATATGGATATACCCGCTCAACACGTAGAGATTGCTGACCGCTTCGAACTCGTTCAGGTACCCGAGCGCGGCGGCCTGAACGCGATCTTGATCGAGCCGGTTTTGGTTGAGCGTCGTTTCGAGATCCGTGAAGTAATGACTCTTGGTCTGCCGCGTCACGGGCGAAATGTAGTTCTCGGGGTAGTCCGTCACTTCCTCGCAGGCTGCCCAGTCGCCGTACTGGTTATCGTTCTCCCGCCACATCTCGACCACGGACGCGGCTACCGCGGGAAAGCCCGGCTCCGAACCATTCACGATCCGTGTCATATACGTTTGAACGCTCGATATGGCACTCGCCACGCGGCTCGTCGCCACGTCATCGGCCACCTCGGGATCGAACAGTAGGTAGTCGTACAAATCTTCGGTGGTGAGCTGTGCGTTCCCCACGCTCTTCAACGTCGGGCCCACGAACTGCATAAACCCCGCCACGAGTGCATCGCGTTGGGATTCGATCAACTGCTTTTCCAGCGCCGACGGCATAGTAGTCACCTCGATGAGACGTCGGGCACACCGAAGAAGGCGCCCGGAATGAGTGGGGTGTTTCGGGACGAAGTTCGCCTGTACAACGTCCAATACTGGAGCGTCAGTTCATGCCGGTGACGCGATTCGCTCCCGCGACCATCGCCTGTCCTACGGCTTGCCAGGCGGCGTAGGTAAAGCTGCGATCCAAGATAAAAGCCTGTCGCTGCTGCGATACGGTGAGCCCGGTGTCCACTTCGGCTTGCTGCATCCGCACGACGGAATCGAGGTCGGAAACCGTCTTGGCGACACCGCCTAGCACCGTCCAGCAATCCAGGACCGCTTCCCGCTTCCAACCCAGCATCCGCGCCATAAGGCCCGCGGCCGTCTCCGGTTGCGGCGCCGGACTATTCGCTAGATCGAGGAATGCCAGCACGTCGTCTTCCGTCCCGCTGTTCGCCGCGCCGATTCGATGAAGCAAGTCTTCGTATCGGCCCAGGAGGTAAGCCGAAGCGAGCGTCACATCGCCGCTGTGGGCCGAGCGCACGCCAAACCGATGCGGGTAATCGAGCAAATGCTCGAGCGCCGCGGGACTCACCGAAAAATGTTGGCATAGCAGCGCGCATCGAGCGGTTTCCTCGAGGGTGGTTAAGTAACCGCCTGGAATATCCACTGCGGCGTTAACGGCAGACTTCAACGCCCAAGTCGCGCGCAAAAACTGATAAGGCGTCTGCCCGACCCAGCGAAGCAACAACGCGGATAGCGATTGCGTCACGTTCAGCGTCTGCGCCAGCAGGCTCGTCGCCACGCCTGTCTGCGTTTGACGCGCCTGGACGATCGCTGCGTTGAGCGCCACCATCGCTTGCGTCTTTTCGGTAGCGGTGAGCGCTTGACCGTTGACGACATCACGGATCGCCTTGATTATCGGCAACGCGATGCCGGTGACGTTAACCGTGTCGCTGGCGGCGTCGGTGACCAGCCCGGCTCCGTCCACAAGCTTGCTGGCCGTCAGCAACTGCAGCCAGTCGATCGGCTTCTGGCTGTTATTGATCAACGGAGCTCCGCTGCGCTGGAATAATGCGGAATTAACCAATGTGTTACCAAGCAGCCGCCAGACATCTTGAATAAATTCCAACTGATAGGCCGTTCCCTGCGGACTGATCGCCCCGGCTCGCACGATCGAATCCTGCGGCACCTGCAGCGACCCCGCTATTACGGTCACATTAACCGATATCTTCAATTTTGACGACATTTCATGCAGCCCGGACAGCTTGTCGCGTTTTATTTTTAAAGGAATACAAATTGCGTATTTTACGCCACCGGACGCCTTCCGGTAGGCATCCAAGGTGAACAAAAAGTCCTGTTGAACCCCCCCGTTTACCGCGTAATCTTTGTTGATTTCGGATAGCGAATCGGAGGTCGCCCAATACGGGTAGCCGTTTAAAGACAATCCATTCGGAAGGGGATAGGATATCGGGTAAATCCACTGATCACCGTTAGTCGAAAAATCGATTCTTTGCGTAAAATAAACATATCCCGAACCATCGCCGTCAATCACATCGCTCCAACTGAGCGAAAAATTGCTCAAGTACTCGGCATTAACATTAGCCGTACGATAGACCCCCGTCGAGACAAACTCCGTCCGAGGTGTCAGCATGATCGATGCACTCTGGCCCGATAGCCGTCTATTCTTAAACCAAAGTGCAACGTGGCTAAGCGTCTGAAAGAGGCTTATGCTTGAAATCGACGCAATGAATAAGTCTGCCCATACGTAGCCCGTGTCCCGATCCATGAGATCGACGATCTCAAGGAGGTCAATCGTGGCGACCCCGAGCGCATCCGAAAGCGACGCGACCCGATAGAACGCAGAAAGATGATCAAGACTGCAGCATATCTGCACCAGCCCTCGAGTTTTGATCAACGCCCCAGCGATCGTTAGGAATTCGTCGCGAGACAGTTGCAGCGCCGCGCAGATCTTCTGTACGCGTGCCCCATCATCCCCGGACGTAGCGGTGCAGTCGAAATTTTGGTTATCAGCCACAAGCGGCGCATCGAAACCGTTACCGCTATTGAATATCCGATCAAAAAACGGCGCTTCCGGTGAAACCGCATAAGGCGTCACATGCGAGAACCAAGCGGCAAACGCTTTGACGGAGACCGAGTGCATTTTTCGATAGTGTCGGTAGACTCCAAGCAGGCGGAGTACATGGTCATCCATCAGCGCCTGGCTCGATACTTGAGCATCCGCCACAAGCGATGACACGAGAAGATCGACGTCTTCGAACGGAAGATCAAGCCACTTTTTCAGACGCACCATACGATTGATGCGATCCATTCTATCGTCCGTGAGCGAATTAACTACCAGCGTCCCGTCCTTTTGCTTTTCGATGGAAATGTAATTGCTCCCATTCGAATTGATCTGCATCGCATTAACGAATCGTGCACCGTAGACACCGGGATTCGCTTCCGGCTCGGCTGGGCAATTGCCGGATCGGATGACATTGTTCTGTCCCGCCGTCACGCATAACATTTGCTCGACTTCCGGCACTGTCAGGCCGGTATGACTGCACAGCGTGTCGATCGATGCGAAGTCGGAGACCGTGAGCGCGGCACTGCCGAAATTCTTCTCATAGAATCCTGGCCCATTGTTCGTTCCGGCAGCGAACCAAGGCGGCTCCACGACGATGTTTTGTTGCTCGCTGGACAATCCACTAGCCATGATCTGCAATCTAGTCAGATCTTCGGCTTGGTCGTCGCTGAGATTTTTTGTCGACGACCAAAAGCTCGGCAGCAGCGCGGGGTTTTGTGCCAACAAGTAGTCTTCAACTTCGACATTAAGCGTCGACTGCGCCGCGACAATCTGTCGATTCGCAAAACTGTAAGGAAAGAAGTTCGGATAGCGCTCCGTATCGAACTTCGAATTGACGTCGCTCACCCCCTGAAAATCGCTCGTTCCTTTAATTGCCGACGTCAACACTTCATTGACCAATTGAAGCTGCGACACCTCCTCATTGATCGCAGCGTCGTCGATCAAGAGATTCCCAATATCGGGCCTCCGCTGTGCGAGCGTATTCATAGCCGTGGCATCCCCGGCCTTCTCCTGATCCAACGCCCTTTTGTAGATATACGAAAGATAAGCGACCGGCCCGTCGTTCGCTTCCGGTGCACCACTGGGTGCATTGATCTTCCACCCGGTGCTTTTATCGAGAAACTGATTGGGATAGTCCGGGCCAGGCCGGGAGAACACCCCACGCACCGCGGCGTCGATCCCCGTCGTCACGCCTCCGTGCCGATACTTCTGAGCGACTTGCAGCGCATAACCGATTGCCAAATCGTAGATCGCCCCGCCCTCTATCCCCAATGTACCGCGATGCAGCTTGACGAACCGTTCGCGGGGAATTTTTGCCACATCGAAAACCGACGTATAACCGAGGCTGCTGAGTTCGCCCTCCAAGCTAAATATCGACTCCACGCGTTCGATCAAGGGGCTAATTGTCATGCTCACTCCGTCGTCAAGGTGGCAAGCCGGCTTACGGTGTTTGTTCGACTGCGACGCTACGCGCTATCAAAGGTATGCCGCGTGCTGTAACTCTATTCCGTAATTTCTCGAGACACACCTTGTCTCGGTCTAAGCGCATCGAGAGCGCTCTACCGATTTCAACTATTGAGATAACCCGGGAACGATTAAAACGGATACGATAAAAATGAATAAGGGCTACAGACGCAATGCCCGTAGCCCTTGTGCTTGCTGCAGATCGTACTGGAGTCGAACCAAGTTTCGGCGGTTTAAAAGACCGCTGCTCTGCCTGTGAGCCAACGATCTACGCCGCAATCGTAACGGCGCCAACCCGTTTCGTCGACGAGGAAACAGCCATTTACCCTATCGATATCCCATATTGCGAGCCATCGCACTCGCCAGCGCCAAGCGACTAAGCGGCAATCGGCATGGCCCGCCATTGCCGTGCAATGCCTACAGCAAAACCGGCGAACCGCTCACGCACGCTTCCCGCAACGCTTTACCGATTCTCGTCGCTTCGAGCGCATCGGCCAACGTTGCGCCGGCTGCCGTTTCGGGCTCGCCGCCGGCCAAGCGCGTCGCCACCGCTTGCACGAACGCCTGCGCCTCATGCAGGAACGCGTCCTCGAAGCGATCGAAGAAGGTCGGCGTGCTTTCGCTACGCACGCCGCCCGCTTCGTAGATCTCCACGCGAGTCTTGCGCGGATTGTGGCCGATCGCAAGGGCGCCGGCCGTTCCGATCACCTCGCTATGCGTATCGTTGCCGTGCGCCATGGTGCGCGAGGCATAAAACACCGCCAACCGTCCGCCCTCGAACTCCACGACGCCCACCCCGTTATCGACATCGCCGAACTCGCGCAGGCCCTCGTGCAGGGCGATCGTCCCCGTCGCGAACGCCCGTGTTGCACGCGCGCCGCCGAAGAACCACCGTGCGACGTCGATATCGTGCACCGTGCAATCGAGAAAGATACCGCCCGAGGTCGGCGCGAAACGGACGAAGAAACCGTCCGGATCGTTTTGGTCGGTCGTTTGCGACCGTACCATGAAGGGCCGACCGATCGTGCCCGCCACCGCCTTCTCGTACGCGTCGCGGTAGCTCGGATCGAACCGGCGCATGAAGCCGATTGTGGCTTCCAAATGCGGATATTCGCGCGCGACGTCGAGCACGCGCTCGCATTCGGCCACATTCAGCGAGAGCGGCTTCTCGCAGAACACATGCTTGCCCGCCTGCAAGGCCGCCACGATTTGTTCCGCATGCAGCGAGGAAGGCGTAACGAGCCAAACTGCGTCGAGTTCACGATCGGCGAGCAATGCTTCGTAGTCCGAATAAAGTCGCGGCGCGGGCAACGTGTCGCGCGCCCAATCGCGTTCCTCGCTCACGGGACTGCACGCGGCCGCTAGGATCGCGCCCGGCACGCTATACGCCAAGTTCGTCGCATGCCGCTTGCCCAAACGGCCCAATCCCGCGATGCCGATCTTCACCGGCCCGCGCTTCGCCATCGTCGTCACTGTCTCGCTCCTTATCGCGATCGTCTTCGATCGCTTCAATCGTTTCGCTCGTGGCGGCGGCTACGGCCGAATCGAGCGCTCAGGTGGGCCGAGTGAATCCAGCGGATCGAGCTAATCGCGCACACTAACGCCGCGCGCGATCCGCCACGCACCGCGACCCTACTCGCCCACGTTCACAATGCGGCCTTCGCGCCACGAACGCGTCGCGGCCTCAGCCAGTTCCAACGCCTTGACGCCATCGGCTATCGTCGTGCGCACGGGTGCGCCCTGCGTCACCGCATCGAAGAAATGCGCGATTTCGCTCGCATAAGCGGCGCGATAGCGCTCCAGGAAGAACGCCTCGGGCACGTCGCTCGACACCGCGTTCGCCGTATACGAGACGACTTCCGTCGGCCTCACATTGCCGGCTTGCAGCATGCCCGCGCTGCCGAGCACTTCGAACCGTTGATCGTAGCCGTAGGCCGCGCGGCGCGTCGTGTTGATCTGGCACAGACGGCCGCGCCTCGTGCGGATCGTCACGGCCGTCGAATCGACATCCCCGGCATCGGCAATCGCTGGATCCGTCAAGCAGCTACCGTTGGCATGCACGGTCACCGCTTCGTCGTCGAGAATCCAGCGGAAGATGTCGAAGTCGTGGATCAGCATGTCCTTGAAAATGCCGCCCGAGCGGCGGATGTACTCGACGGGCGGCGCCCCCGGATCGCGGCTCGTGACGACGAGCATTTCGGGGGTGCCGATCTCGCCCGCCGCGATACGCGCCTTGACCGCGGCAAAGGTCGGGTCGAACCGGCGCTGAAAGCCGATCATGCACACGACGCCCGCCGCTTCGACGGCACGCGCACAAGCACGCGCACGTTCGAGTTCGAGATCGACGGGCTTTTCGCAGAAGATATGTTTGCCGCGGGCGGCCGAGCGTTCGATGAGATCGGCGTGCGTATCCGTGCTCGAACAAATCACGGTGGCGCCCACCGATGCGTCGGCAAGCGCCACGTCGGCCTCGACCACCGTCGCACCGTATTGGGCCGCCAGCTCGGCCGCCGCAACGCGATTGACGTCGACGACGTATTTGAGCCGCGCGCCGGGATGGCGCGCGAGGTTGCCGGCATGAATGCGGCCAATGCGGCCCGCCCCGAACACCGCGACGTCGATTATCCGGCCGCCCGTGCTGTTACTAGTCATCGTATCCTCCTGTGTCCTTGGATTCTTCAACGTTCAACTCGAGCCGGTACGCAAGCGCCACGAACAGCGCCTGGCACAAGCAAATCGTGCTGGTCAGCGCGCGAAACGCAAACGCGCTGCCTTCCTTCACAAACAATTGGGCACTCGCGTAACGCGCGAGCGGGGACAGACGGCTATCGGTGATGACGAGCGTCTGCGCTTGATGATGGTGGGCGACGCGCAAGCAATACTGCGTCTCGCGCCCGTACGGCTCGAAGCTGATGGCGATGACGACGTCGCCCTTTTTCACGCTGCGGATCTGCTCGCGAAACATGCCGCCGAAGCCGGACACGAGATGCACGCGCTTGGCCGTGTGCTGCAGCGCGTAGACGATATAGCTCGCCACCGCGAACGAGCGCCGCACGCCGATCACATAGATGTTTTCCGCGTGTTGAAGCATGGAGACGGCGGCCTCGAACTGTTCGTCGTCGAGCGTCGCTTCCAGCTCGTCGAGACCGTTGCGGCACGCGGCGACGAACTCGCGCGCGACATTGCCGCCCGAAAGCCGCCCGGGCTTTTCGTCGATCAGTTTGCGGATGCGCTGCTTGTAGGTCTGCCCCGACGGGCTCTGCCCGGCGTACGCCTGCTTGAACACTTCCTGCAGATCGGAGAACCCGGAAAAACCGAAACGCTGCGCGAACCGTACGACCGCGGAGGGATGCACGCCGCAGCTCGTGGCGATATCGCTCGTGCGATCCACCATCACGCTCGAGCGGTGCTGCTCCAAGTACGAGGCCACGCTCTTCAGTTGCCGCGGCAGCGAATCGTACGTCTCAGCGACGCGCTGCATGAGCTCGTCGACGCTCGGCAGCTCGTCGGTGGTGTCTTCCTGCATGGCTTGTCCTTTTGTAAGCGGGTAGCCGCTCCGACTCAGGGCGCTACAGGCACCGAGGGCTTTCCCTAGCCGGCACACGCGCGTCCCGACGATGCCGATTATAGGCAGGCCCGGAGCAAAATGGAACGGATTTTCCATTTTTCAGCGCAATGAAATTTTCTTTGCAATCGCGTTCGACTTCGCCTACTCTGTTTCGTGAGCGGCGCGGGTCGGTCATGCGTCGCTCCCAACGACATAACTTCGAAATAGGTGGAGACAAATGAGACTTGGCACCCGCAAGGCCGCTTTGAGAACGTTCGCCGCGACCTTCACTTCCGCGCTGGCATTCGCGTTCGGTCCGTTCGCTGTCTCGTCGGCCCACGC
>NZ_JBQCIV010000010.1:0-61437 GCF_051953405.1 Trinickia sp.
GCCGCTGCGCACGCGTTCGACCCGAACGCGTGCGCAGCGGACGCTTTTCGGTCCGGCGGTGCACGCCGCGGCCGCGTTGGGGCGCCCAATATGACCACCTATCGGGATCTCAATGTTCGGTCGTTTCATGCCCACCGAGGGCAAGTTCTTTGAAATTTTCAACGAGCACGCGAAGTGCATCGTCTCCGCCAGCGAGGAGCTGGAGCGTCTGGTCGACAATCTCAGCGAAGCCGAAGTCCACAAGCAACGTGTGCAGGCCAGCGAGAAGGCGGCAGACAAGCTGACGCACGAAACGATCGATCTGCTGCACAAGACGTTCATCACGCCGCTCGACCGCGACGAAATCCACAAGCTCATCACGACGATGGACGACATCCTCGATCTGATGGAGGACGTCGCCACGGCCGTCTCGCTCTACGACGTGCAGGCGATGACGTCGGAGGCAAGCCAGCTCGCACACATCTGCACGCAAACTGCCAAGCACGTCCAAAATGCGGTGAGCATGCTGTCCGACATGAGCCAAGCTCGCCAGATCCTCTCGGCCTGCGAGGAGATCGATCGACTGGAATCGGAAGCGGATCGCGTGTTGCGCGCGGCGATGTCGAAGCTGTTCCGCGAGGAAGACGACGTCAAGACGCTGATCAAGCTGAAGGCCGTCTACGAATTGCTCGAGTCGATCACGGACAAGTGCGAGGATGTGGCGAACATCATCGAAGGCATCGTGTTGGAAAACGCGTAAGGCGGGCGGACCACACCGATGCAATCGATACAGATCGCCACTTGGGGGCTTGCGACGCTGATCGTCGTCGCACTGGCCTTCGACTTCATGAACGGCTTTCACGATGCGGCCAATTCGATCGCGACCGTCGTCTCGACGGGCGTGCTCAAGCCGCAGCAGGCCGTTGCTTTCGCGGCGGCGTGCAACGTCATCGCTTATTTCATCTTCCACTTGAAGGTTGCGCAAACGGTCGGCAAAGGCACGATCGATCCTAGGATCGTGGATCACTACGTGATCTTCGGCGCGTTGGCCGGCGCGATCGTCTGGAACATCCTGACCTGGCGCTTCGGCATTCCCGCCAGCTCGTCGCACGCGCTGATCGGCGGGCTCGTCGGCGCCGCGTTGGCCAAGTCGGGCTGGTGGGCGCTGAACATCGACGGCATCCTGAAAACCGTCGCGTTCATCTTCATCTCGCCGTTGCTCGGGTTCATCCTGGGGTCGTTCTTTATGACGGCGGTGTCGTGGATCTACTTCAGAACGCCACCCAGTAAGGTCGACCGGCGCTTCCGACGTTTGCAGTTCCTCTCAGCTGGTCTCTATAGCCTCGGGCACGGCGGCAACGACGCGCAAAAGACGATCGGCATCATTTGGATGCTGTTGATCGCGACCGGCTACGCGTCGGCGACGGCGGCGGCGCCGCCGGTCTGGGTGATCGGCGCCTGCTACCTGTCGATGGGCCTCGGTACGCTGTTCGGCGGCTGGCGAATCGTGCGGACGATGGGGCAAAAGATCACGAAGCTCAAGCCCGTTGGCGGGTTCTGTGCCGAAGCGGGCGGGGCGATCACGCTGTTCGTGGCGTCGGCCATGGGCGTACCCGTGTCGACGACGCATACGATCACGGGCGCGATCGTCGGTGTCGGTGCCACGCGCAAGCTGTCGGCCGTGCGTTGGGGCGTCGCCGGCAGCATCGTATGGGCCTGGGTATTGACGATTCCCGCCTCGGCGCTGCTTTCGGCAGCTGCCTGGTGGCTCGGCCGGCGCTTTCTCTAAGCGCGGAACCGATCCCGTCACGCGAAAGCGTCCGTCGTCCGAGGGGCGATGCATGGGCTCACCGCCCCATGCATCGCCCTTGTCGTTTCGGCCTTTCCCTTGTCGTGGCTAGCCGAGCTTGGTCGTCAGTCGCCGTTGTTGGCGAATCGGGCGATGGGGTCGTCGTTCGTCGACGTGGGTGCGGATGCGGGCGCGTTTGCAGAAGAAGCTCGCATGACCGGTACGCTCGATTCCGTGGACGAGGGCTGCAGCGGCATCGCTCCGGCTTGCCGAGCCTGGCGAGCCGCCTGCAGGGCGGCGGGCGGAGGCGGTTCGAAGGCGTCCGCTGCCGCATCGATCGCATCTTCACGAGGGGGTGGGGTGGCCGCCCTGGTAGACGCCTTTGACGCGGCCGGAGCGTCGCTGAGGATCGGCGTAATCGGCGCAATCGACGCAACCGGGCTAACGGGTACGCTCGAAGCGTTGGCCGAGGTCGAGGCCGCCGCCTGCGCGGGCATGGGGGCGATACCATTCGACGGCACCGGCATAGACGACGTTCGGGGGCGCGCGCTTGAGGCCGCCGCGGCGGTCCGCGCGGGCGGCTCGGCCGGCATTGCGGGTGCGGGGCTCGACGGCGTTCTAGGCGCGGCCAATTCGGTCGGCGCATCGAATGGCGAGGGGCTCGTCAGCGGTGGGGCAACGCGTCGAATGCCGTCGAAGTGCCTAGCCCAATAAGGGTTCGTCAGATAGTCGAGCCGGACGGTGCCGCCCGTCGACGGTGCATTCACGAAACGCAGCTTGCCGACGTAGATGCCCACGTGCGAGTGCGCTCTGCCGGTCGTATTGAAGAATATGAGGTCGCCCGGTGCGATCTCGTCGGGTTCGATCGGCTCGCCGCGGCGGCTCATATCGGCTGTCGTTCGCGGCAGGTCGATATCGGCCGCGCGGCCCACTACATATCTCACCAAGCCGCTGCAATCGAATCCGCTATTGGGCGTGTTGCCGCCCCAACGATAGGGGATGCCGATGAGGCTCATGGCTTCGATCGAAATCTCTTCCCGGCCAATGCTGTGATCGACGAACCGCGGCGAGCCCGGCGGCATGGTCCGCAGCGCGTTCTCGCCGTAGGCGCCGCCACCCGTGCGCGCACTCTTTGGCGGTGCACTGGAGCATGCCGCCAACGAGAGCACGACGAAAATGACAAGCCAAGATCGCAGCATGGAGTAATAGCCCCGGCGCCCTGGCACCAGAAGCGGATAGACGAACAAGACGAATAGGTCGATCGAACGGCGCGCGGCCCGCTTGGCTCGCGCGCCCGCCGTTGCGGCCGATAGTAGCCCTGCTGGCGGGGCTTCGGCAAGAATTCTTCATAATTTACTTGAAGTTGTGGGCGCAAGCGTTGCCTAGCCGATACGCTTGCGCGCCATCGGATGGGCCCGGGTGTCCCCAAAAAGAAAAGCGCCCGGGGCAACCGGGCGCCGAAGTGAGCGTGAGGCCAGGGCGAACGCTTCGCCCCGCCGATCGTTCAGAGAATGTCGGAAGCGTAATCCGCAAGCCGCGAGCGTTCGCCGCGGGCCAGCGTGACGTGCCCGCTATGCGTCCAACCCTTGAAGCGATCGACGACGTACGTGAGGCCCGAACTACCCTCGGTCAGATAAGGCGTATCGATCTGGGCGATATTGCCGAGACAGACGATCTTCGTGCCGGGACCCGCGCGCGTGACGAGCGTCTTCATTTGCTTGGGCGTCAGGTTTTGCGCTTCGTCGATGATGAGGTATTTGTCGACGAACGTGCGTCCACGCATGAAATTCATGCTCTTGATCTTCAGGCGCGAGCGGATGAGTTCTTGCGTGGCCGCGCGGCCCCATTCGCCTGCA
The DNA here is from genome assembly GCF_051953405.1 of Trinickia sp. GTDB lineage: Bacteria > Pseudomonadota > Gammaproteobacteria > Burkholderiales > Burkholderiaceae > Trinickia. The sequence goes on from NZ_JBQCIV010000010.1 coordinate 3,625, forward strand.
CTGTCGTCGGTCCGTTGCAGCACTTCGAGGTTGTCATCGAACGCACCCATCCAAGGCTGCATCTTCTCCTCCTCGGTGCCCGGCAAAAAGCCGATGTCTTCGCCTACCGGCACGGTGGCGCGCGTCACGATGATCTCGTTGTATCGCTTTTCGTCGAGCACTTGCGCAAGGCCGGCAGCCAGCGCGACGAGCGTCTTACCGGTACCGGCTTGACCCAGCAGCGTCACGAAGTCGATGTCGGGGTTCATGAGCAGGTTCAAGGCGAAATTCTGCTCGCGATTGCGCGCCGTAATGCCCCAAACGTTGTTCTTGTTGTGGCTGTAGTCGCGCAGCGTCTGCAACACCGCCGTCTTGCCGTTCAGTTCGCGCACGATCGCCTGGAACGGCGGCTCGCCCGTTTGCGGTTCGAGATAGACGAACTCGTTGACGAGCAGGGACGGACACAACGGGCCGGTCACGCGGTAATAGGTCGTGCCCGTCTTGTTGTCCTGCCAGCTTTCCATCCCCTTGGCGTGCTTCGTCCAGAAGTCCTGCGGCAGGGCGCGTACGCCCGAGAACAGCAGATCCTTGTCCTCGAGCACCTGGTCGTTGAAGTAGTCTTCGGCCGGCAGCCCGAGCGCGTGGGCTTTGATCCGCATGTTGATGTCTTTCGACACCAACACGACTTGGCGATCCTCGCGGTCGCGTTGCAATGCGCGGACGACACCGAGAATCTGGTTATCGGCCTTGCCCTGCGGCAGCCCTTCGACCGGTTCGATGTCGGTGAGCTTCGTCTGGAAGTACAACCGGCCCAGCGCTTCGCGGCTACCGAGGCCGGCGAGCGGCAGTCCTTCCGAGATCACGCCCGCATTCGCCACGAGCGCGTCGAGCGTGCGGCTGACCTGACGCGCATTGCGCGCCACTTCCGACATGCCCTTCTTGTGGTTGTCGAGTTCTTCGAGCGTCATCATCGGCAGATAGACGTCGTGTTCCTCGAAGCGGAACAGGCAGGTCGGATCGTGCATCAGCACGTTCGTATCGAGTACGAAGAGCTTGCGCAACTCGGTTTCGACAGCGGCCGCCTTGGTCGTGCGAGCCTTGACGGCGCCACGCGGCGCGCTCGCTCGAGCCGGCTCGGCGGGGGCGGCAGGGGTTTGCTGGCGCGCTTGCGCCGGGACGGGCGCGGAAACGGGCACAGGTGCGGGCGTCGCGGGTTGCAAGAGCGCGGCGGTTTGCTTCGACTTGCGGCTGCGCGCGACGGAAGCAGGTTCGGCGGCGGGCGAGGACGGCAACGGGCGCAGCGTTGCGCCGGCATTGGCGGCCGTGCCCATCGGCGCGGCGACGTGCGTGGTCGAGCCGTACTCGGCCGCCTCGGTTTGATCCCCCATCGACCCCTGTTTTTTGGCGCCGCGCGCCGGCCTGGCTTTGGCTTTGAATTCGTCGGGCGGCAACAAGCTGCCGAGTTTGCTGGGCGGGGTAGGCAAAGGCATGGTTTCCCTCAAAGAATCGGGTCGCATCTCGTGCGCCGCCGGACGCTCGGTCCTCGTTCGCGGGGCGAGCCATCAAGCAGCGCGTTTCAGGTTTCGGTTCGCCGGTTCGCCTAGATTTCGATCAGCTCCTTCGCAAGAATCCGGCGGGCGGGAAGCACCCTGCCGCCGAAAAACAAAAAAGCCGCCGCTCCTGTTGCAATTGGAGCAAGCGGCTCGGTTTCGAGCATCGCGCAGCGCCGGACGGATAAAACGTCGATCGGATCGACGGCGCTCGAGCGAACAAGACGAAGTGAACGGGAACTCATTGCAACGCAATATAACGCGCGTCAAAGTGCTTGTACAGCCTCCAGCGTTTCGTCCACATGGCCCGGTACTTTTACCCCTCGCCATTCGCGCCGAAGGACACCTTCCGCATCGATCAAAAACGTCGAACGCTCGATGCCGCGCACTTCCTTGCCATACATCTTTTTCATCTTGATGACGCCGAACAACGAGCACAGCGCCTCGTCGGCATCCGAAATGAGCGGAAACGGCAACTCGAGCTTCGCCTTGAAGTTCTCGTGCGAACGCAAGCTGTCGCGCGAGACGCCAATAATCTCGGCGCCGGCCTTTTTGAACTTCGGATAGAGGTCGCGAAACTGCAAACCCTCAGTGGTGCACCCGGGCGTGTTGTCCTTGGGATAGAAATACAACACGAGCTTCTTGCCGCGCAGGCCGGACAGCGTGATATCGCCGCCCGTCGCAGGGGCTGAAAAATCGGGGACGGGTTGGTCGACTGCAATGGGCACGTGTTTCTCCTGTTGTTATCGCGCAAAGGGGCCAGCGATTCGATACGCCGAACGGCTAGGCGGCGGCGCCCCGGTGCCGGTGGGCCGTCAGTCCGGCTGGACGATCAACTCGCCCGAACGGCCGGGAATCTCGCCCCAGGTGACAGGGTACGATGGCAGCTCGTCGCGGTCCAGCGCGGCATGGTAATCGCCCATCGTCGCGAACGTGTGACCTTGCGCATGCCAGCCCGCCAGCAACTGCTCGAAGATGGGCGCGAGCTTCTGTCCTTCGAGTTCGGCGTGCAGCGTGAACACCTGATCGTGCGGGCTGCGTTCAGTGGCCGCCAGCAACCGCCCGGCGACGTTGCCTTCGTCGCAGCCGTCCACGCCGATCAGCTCGTCCAGCGTCGGCAAGGTGGTGGGCAACTGCACGTGGTCGAGCGTCTTACCATTGACGACAGGCCGATACGGCGAGTGGCCGCGCCCGTCCGAGGCGTAGCGCATGCCCCATGCGTCGATTTGTTCGAAGGCATGCTCGTTCATTTGCCAACCGGCCGAACCGTGCGTGGCGGGCGGCGTCCCGAAGATCTCGACGAAGCGCGCAAAGCTTTTTTGCATCTCGCCGGCGGTCCATTCGCGGCTGCGCGCACGGACGTTGTCCTGCCAATACACGTGATCCCACGTATGGATGCCGCATTCGAAGCCGGCTTCGTGGATCGCGCGCATTTCCGCCGTCGCGCGCCGGCCGATGTCGGGCCCCGGCAACAGCACGCCGTACATCAATTGCTTGATGCCGTAGTGTTCGACCACGGAGGTGCGCGAGACTTTCTTCAGGAAGCCCGGCCGCAGCACGCGCCGTAGGGCCCAGCCCGTGTGGTCCGGGCCGAGGCTGAACAGGAACGTCGCGCGCGCCTTGTAGCGGTCGAGCATGCGTGCGAGATTCGGCACGCCTTCGCGCGTGCCGCGCAGCGTGTCGACGTCGATTTTCAGAACGATACGGGGCAAAGGCGGTCCTCGGCGAGACGGTAGGCTGCGGGCAGACTACGGGCGGGCGACGGCTGCGCCGCGCTTACTGCTGCTCGACGAGTGCGCGGGCCTCGGCCACGTGGCCGCGGTACGCCTCGAAAATCTTGCGCAACGCTTCGTCGAACGTCGCCTTCGGCGCCCACCCGAGTTCAGCCATCGTGTTTTCGATCTTCGGCACGCGATTCTGCACGTCTTGATAACCCTTGCCGTAGTAAGCGCCCGACGACGTTTCGACGAGGTTCACGGCCTTGGCCGATTCGGCGTACTCCGGATACTCGGCGGCCAGCGCGAGCATCTTGTGCGCGAGTTCGCGCACCGAGAAGTTGTTCGTCGGATTGCCGATGTTATAGATCTTGCCCGAGGCGATGCCGTTCGGATTGTCGATGATCTTCATCAGTGCGCTGATGCCGTCGTCGATATCCGTGAACGCGCGCTTTTGCGAGCCGCCGTCGACGAGGCTGATGTTCTCGCCGCGCACGATATGGCCGAGGAACTGCGTGACCACGCGCGAGCTGCCTTCCTTCGGCGTGTAGATCGAATCGAGGCCCGGCCCGATCCAGTTGAACGGCCGGAAGAGCGTGAAGTTCAGCCCTTCTTGCATGCCGTAGCCCCAGATCACGCGGTCCATCAACTGCTTCGAGCACGCGTAGATCCAGCGCGGCTTGTTGATAGGGCCATACGTGAGCGCCGACGCTTCGGGATCGAATTGCTCGTCGGCACACATGCCGTAGACCTCCGAGGTGGACGGAAACACGAGGTGCTTGCGGTACTTGACCGCCGAGCGCACGATCGGCAAGTTCGCCTCGAAATCGAGTTCGAACACGCGCAGGGGCTGCTGCACGTAGGTGGCGGGCGTCGCGATGGCCACGAGCGGCAAGATCACGTCGCACTTCTTGACGTGATACTCGACCCACTCCTTGTTGATCGTGATGTCGCCTTCGAAGAAGTGCATCCGCTCGTGTTGCGTCAGATCGCCGAGGCGGTCCGTCTGCATGTCCATGCCGAACACTTCCCAGTCGGTCGTCTCGAGGATGCGCTTGGACAGATGGTGGCCGATGAAGCCATTGACGCCGAGAATCAGGACTTTCTTGGCGGAACGTTCGGTTTTGGCGGAAGTCATGGATGAGGGGAACGATAAGTGAGCTGAGCGAACTGCTGGGGCGTGACGACGGTTTCTTGCCCGTCGCGCTGGTGCCGCAGCTCGGAAATGACGATGGCGCGCGCGTCGCCGCAAACGCCGAAACACGCATTATCGCTTACGTGCAGACCCGGGGGCAAATCGGTGGGGCCGCCATCGGTCGGGCCGCCGTGGGCCGCGCCGATGCGAGCGATGTCGTCCAAGCCGGCCAAGCGCGCACGTGCGATGACGAAACGCTCCCCGTTCACCTCCGTGAACGCGCCCGGATACGGCGGCGCCACGGCGCGGATCAGGTTGTAGACCTGCTGGGCGGGCTTGGACCAGTCGATGCGGCCGTCCTCGGGTTTGCGTCCGCCGAAGTAGCTGCCTCGGGCGAGGTCGTTAGGCAGATGCGGGGCCTCTCCGGCCAAGAGCGCCGGCAGGACGCGCCAAAGGGTCTGCTCGGCCGCGACGGTCACTTTGTCGAACACTTCTTGCGCCGTGTCGTCGGGCAGAATCGGTACGCTCGTTTGCGCGACGATCGCGCCGGCGTCGGGCTTGGCCGCCATTTCATGCAGCGTCGCCCCGGTCTCGGTCTCGCCGTTCAGGACCGCCCAGTTCGTCGGCACCCGGCCGCTATATTTCGTCAGCAGCGAGCCGTGCATGTTGTAGGCGCCGCGCGGCGCCAGCGCAAGCAACTGCGCCGGCAGCATGTGGCGATAGTAGAACGAGAAGATGAACTCGGGGCGCGCGCGAGCGACGGCCTCGCGCAGCTCGGCGCTTGCCGGGTCGGCCGGCGTGATCGTTTCGATCCCGTGCTCCGCGGCCACTTGCGCGACGCTGCCGAACCAGATGCGTTCGGCCGGATTGTCCTCGTGCGTGACGACGAGCGCCACGTCCACGCCGCGCGCGAGCAGCACGCGCAGGCAACGCACGCCGACATTGTGATAAGCGAAGACGACGGCGCGCGGCTTCATCGGTTGCGCTCCTCGGGATGGACGCGGGGCCCGGCGGCGAATTCGCCGGTCACGGGTGCGCGGGCCGCGGGCGCCGTGTCGCCCGGGCGCGCTTCGAGCACCGTTTGCACGAGGTAGCGAGGCCGTGCGCGCACTTGTTGATAAATGCGGCCGATGTACTCGCCGAGCAGCCCGAGCGCAAAGATGATGACGCCGAGCATGAAGAAGGTGATGGCGAATAGCGTGAACACGCCCTGAACCTCCGCACCGATGACGAAGCGCCGCACGACAAGCAGCAAGAACAGGCCCGCCGAGCCCATCGACAAAATCACGCCGATGAACGAAAGCCACTGCAGCGGCACGACGGAGAAGCCTGTGACGAGATCGAAGTTCAACCGGATGAGGCTGTACAGCGAGTACTTCGACTCGCCCGCGAAGCGCTCTTCGTGCGCCACCTCGACTTCGATCGGATTCTGGGCGAACGTGTAGGCGAGCGCCGGAATGAACGTATTGACTTCGCCGCAACGGTTGATCGTATCGATGATCTGGCGGCTATAGGCGCGCAGCATGCAGCCTTGGTCGGTCATCTTGATATGCGTGATGCGCTCGCGCAGGCGGTTCATCGCGCGCGAGGCCTTGCGCCGCCACAGCGTGTCCTGGCGCTGCATGCGGATCGAGCCGACGTAATCGTAGCCCTCGCGCATTTTGGCGACGAGCTTGCCGATCTCCTCGGGCGGATTCTGCAAATCGGCGTCGAGCGTGATGACGATCTCGCCGCGCGACGCTTCGAAGCCGGCGAGGATCGCCATGTGCTGCCCATAGTTGCCGTTGAGCAGCACGACGCGCGTCGTATCGGGGCGCGCGCGGAACTGCTCGGCCAGCAGCGCGGGCGATTTGTCGCGGCTGCCATCGTTGATGAAGATGACTTCGTAGGTTGTGCCGAGCGCATCCAGCGCCGGATACAGGCGCGCGTACAACGCGTGCAGCCCCGCCTCCTCGTTGTAGACGGGGATGATGATCGAGACTTCCGGTTGGTCCGGTCGGTGTTCCGAATAACTCATGTCCGCTTATTTCCCATATTGTTCGCAGATCTCGTTGACGGCGCCGCACACGCGCGCCACGTCGTGCTCGGTCATCAGCGTGAACAGCGGCAGCGTGACCGTCGTCGCGCAGAAGCGCTCGGCATGGGGGAACATGCCGGGCGCGAACCCGCGCGCGCGGTAGAGCGTAAACAAGTGGATCGCCGGGTAATGCACGCCCGAGCCGATCCGGTAGTCGTCGTTCAGCTTCTGCATGAAACCGGCGCGGTCGATCGTCAGGCGCTCCAGGGGCAGCGTGATCTGGAACATGTGCCAGTTGCCGTTTTCGAAATCGGCTGTCGGCAGACCGACACCGATCGCCGCCGCCGCACCGCCTTCGAACCCCGCGAAGTAGGCGCGCGCCAGCGCCTTGCGCCGAGCCAGGAAGCGCTCGAGATGCGCGAGCTGGCCCAGGCCGACGCGCGCCGCCACGTCGGTCAGATTGTACTTGCCGCCGAGGACGTCGCAATCCATGCCGTCCAACCCCGTACGCGTGACGCCTTGCAGCCGGTATTTGCGCGCCAGCTCGGCTTCGTCTTCGTCGTTGAGCACGAGCGCGCCGCCTTCGATCGACGTCAAGTTCTTGTTCGCATGGAAGCTGAACGAAACGAGGTCGCCGAGCTTGCCGATCCGCTCGCCTCGCCAAGTCGAACCGAACGCCTGCGCCGCATCTTCGATCACGCGCAGCTTGTACGCTCGCGCAATCTCGTAGAGCCGATCCATGTCGACGGGCAGCCCGGCCAGATAGACGGGGATGATCGCCTTGGTGCGCGGCGTGATCGCTTTCTCGAGCAGATTCAAATCGATGTTGCGCGTGACGGGATCGATGTCGACGAAAACGGGCGTGGCGCCCACTTCGAGAATCACGTTGGCCGTCGCCACCCACGAGGCGGGCGTCGTAATGACTTCGTCTCCGATCCCCACGCCTGCAATGCGCAGCCCGATTTCGAGCGTGGCCGTGCCCGAGTTGAAGGTACGCACGGGGCGGCCGCCGCAAAACGCCGAAAGCTGCGCTTCGAATGCCTGATTTTGCGGACCCGTCGTAATCCAGCCGGAGCGCAAGACGTCGGCGACCCCGGCGATCGTCTCTTCGTCGATCTCGGGACGCACGAACGGCAGGAAGGGAAGTGAGTCTTGGGTCATGGGCTTCGCTCGAGTATTTTGTGGTCTTAGGATGTTGACGGCGCGTCTGGCGCCGTGGACTTGCTTGCGTTGGGTGGTTCGGGGCGCGCCGCGACGCGAAGGGCGATTATCCCTTCGCCGCGCCGATCAACTGCGTGCCAATACGAGCACGCCTAGCAAAATGATGCCGATGCCGACGAGCCGTTGCAGACTCAACGCTTCGCCGAACAGATACCAGGCTGCGAATGCGTTGACGACATAGCCGAGCGAGAGCATCGGGTAAGCGATCGAAACATCGACGCGCGAGAGGCCGACGATCCAAACGACGACGCTGATCACATAGCAAGACAGGCCGCCGATGATCGGCACCTGCATGGCGAGTTTCAGGCCGATCGGCACAATATTCGCACGGGTGAATTCGAAGTGTCCAACGGCGTTCACGCCGGCCTTGAGCAGCAATTGCGCGCAGGCGTTCAATGCGACGCCTGCCAGGATACAAAAAAGAGAGATCGGATTCATCGAGTCGGAAAAAAGGTGGGGGCGGCCGAGATTGCAATCAAGGCTTTTCGACGACGACGCGCCGCGCATCGCGCGCGATGACGCGCATCGGGACGTGCTGGCCCTCGAGTTCGGCGTAGCGGTCGGGCCGCATCACGGCGAGCGCGTGCGGATCGGCCTTCCAGCGCGCGATCCATTCGGAAACGGTCGGTACCCACTTCGAGGGCTCTTGGGATACGCCGAAACCCAGCTCGTCGGCGCTTTCGACCATGGTCGTCGTGTGGCCGACGTAGAACGGCAACGTGTGATCGAGGTAGCCGACCGAGTAGAACGGCGTATCGGCCGGCAGCTTGGCGAGCGCCGCCTTGACCGCGGGCGCGAGCAGGGCCCCGGAGCTTTGGCGCCCGAATACTTCGTGCCCGCAGCCGGCGATCGTGCAGAGCATGATCCAAGCCGCCGCGAACGCCACGGCCGAGGGCAGGATGCTGCGCTCGGTGCGCCGCAGCACGGCCAGCGCGGCGAGCGTCAGGACGAGGGCGACGCCGATCGCGGCGAACACCCAGAGTCGGAATTCGCGATACAGCGCATTGGGGGTGCGCGCATCGCCGAAGCGGGCGATGAAGATAGCGCCGATCGCCGCGACGAGGAGGAAAACCGCATAACCGATCAGGTGGCGGCGCCAAGCGGCGCGCGAGACGTGCGGCAAGTACATGCCGATGATGAGCGCGAGCGCCGGCGCGATCGGCAACACGTACGACACGAGCTTCGAGTGGGACGCGCTGAAGAACAGAAAAATGAAAACGGACCAAACGACGAGCAGCTTACCCGGCGCGAAGCCATTCAATTGGCGTGGCTGGGCGAGCGCATAGCGGATGCTTTGCCAACCGACCGACAACCACGGCAGCAAGCCCACGAGCAGGACCCCCACGAAGTAGTACACGGGGCCGGGCCGGTTTTGGGCCGGGGTCAAATATCGATCGAACTGCTGAACGATGAAGAAGAAATTGAAAAATTCGGGATTGCGCTGTTGCACGAGCACGAACCACGGGGTCGCGATCGCGAAGAAGACGACAAGGCCGCTCGGCAGATAAAGGCGCTTCCATAGGGCCCAGTCGCGTTGGAGCAGCGTATAGATCACGAGTACGGCGCCCGGCAGAATAAGGCCAACGAGCCCCTTCGAGAGCACGGCGAGCGCCATCGAGCCCCAGCACAGCCACATCCATCGGCGCGCTTCGCGCGCGCCGATGCCGACGCGCTGCGCCAAGAGCAGCGCGCACAGCGTGATTTCCATCCAAAGGGACAGCCCCATGTCGAGGGTGTTGAAGTGCCCCATCAACTGCCAATACGGGGCGCTGGCCAACACGAGGGCGGCCGCGAAGCCGGCTGCCGGATTGACGAGGCGCGCCGCCGTGTAGCCGGCGACGAGCACGCCTGCGAACCCCGCCAGCGCGGTATAGAGCCGCGCCTGCCATTCGCCGATGCCGAACCAGGCGAACGTGAGCGCATTCATCCAGGTTTGCAGCGGCGGCTTCTCGAAGTACTTATAGCCGTTGTAGCGCGGCGTGATCCAGTCGCCCGTGACGAACATCTCGCGTGCCATCTCGGCGTAGCGGCCCTCGTCGCTCGGCACGAGATGCCGCCAGCCGAGGGGAACGAACCAGACGAGGGCGAGCACCACGAGCAGCAGGACGATCGTCCATCCGCCGACGGGCCAGTTCGTCGCGGCGGCGCCGGACACTGAAGGGCTAGTGGGTCGGACGGCGTTGTCGGCGCGCGAGTAGCGTTGAAAGGGCATAGGGCAACGTGGTGGGTTAGCGGTCGAGGCATCGGGCGGCGCGCAGGGCGCGGCTCGCCGGCGTGCGCGGGCGGGCGTTCGCGAGGCTGGACGCGGGCAGGCGGGCCGCTCGCGCGTTCATTGCTCGATGAGCAGGGCGGCCGCCACGCGCCGGCCTTCGGCCATGAGGATGTTGTAGGTGCGGCAGGCGGCCATGAAGTCCATCGTTTCGACGCCGATGCGCTGGGCGGCGAGCAGGGCCGTGAGCCGGGGATGCGGAAAGCGCAGCCGCGCGCCGCTGCCGAACACGACGAGTTCGGGCGCCTGAGCGAGGATGAACTCGAAATGCTCGGGCGCGAGCGCGTCGAACGACGACACGGGCCATTCGAGCACGGGCGAGTCGGGCAGCAGCAAGATGCTGCTTTCATGACGCACGAGATTGACGTCGACGTAATGGGCGCCGTAGCCGGTCACCGTGTTGAGCGCGCCGCTTGAGTCCTGGTGTAATTTCAAATCGGTTTCCGTGGTTCCGTCTGGCGGAGCGTGGCCGCCACGACCGTTTCGAGGCCGAAAGGGGCTCTCGCGGCGAATGGTGCATTGCGAAAGTCGGCCGAAATCCGCTAAATTATAACTTTTTAGCCGCCCTGCGGCGCCCAGCATCGTGCACGCGCGCGAGCGAACCCCCATCCGTCGCCCTTCGCGCGCGCCACAAGCGCGCCGTTCACGGGCCGAACCCGATGCGTGCGCCGTATCCGGCGAACCCGCCGGCGAACCCGTCGCCACTTGGGCGCAGCAACGCTTTTGGGCGCGTTCGGTGCTCGCGCGCTCGGCCCGCGCCCCGTCTTTCGGCTCTCCCCAGGAACTGTGTCCGCCGTGAAACCGATTCTTAAATCGAACAAGCTGCTCAACGTCTGCTACGACATCCGCGGGCCCGTGCTCGAGCACGCGAAGCGTCTGGAAGACGACGGCCATCGCATCATCAAGCTGAATATCGGCAATCTGGCGCCGTTCGGCTTCGACGCGCCGGACGAAATCATCCAGGACATGATTCGCAATCTGTCGGCCTCGTCGGGGTATTCGGATTCGAAAGGGGTCTTCGCGGCGCGCAAGGCCATCATGCATTACTCGCAGCAAAAGGGCGTGGCCGGCGTCGAATTGGATGACATCTACATCGGCAACGGTGCGTCCGAACTCATCGTGATGGCGATGCAGGGGCTGCTCAACGATGGCGACGAAGTACTGCTGCCCGCGCCCGATTACCCGCTTTGGACGGCGGCGGTCAGCCTGTCGGGCGGTACGCCCGTGCACTATTTGTGCGACGAATCGAACGCCTGGATGCCCGACCTGGACGATCTGCGTGCGAAAATCACGCCGCGTACGCGTGCGCTCGTCGTCATCAATCCGAACAACCCTACAGGCGCGCTGTACTCCGACGAGCTGCTGCTCGATTTGCTGGAGATCGCCCGCCAGCATGGGCTGATCGTCTTCGCCGACGAGGTCTACGACAAAATCGTCTACGACGGCAAGCAGCACACATCGCTCGGGGCGCTGTCGGAAGATGTCGTGACCGTCACGTTCAACAGCCTGTCCAAGAGCTACCGCTCTTGCGGCTACCGCGCGGGCTGGATGTACGTGTCGGGGCTGACGGGCGAGAACCGGCGGCGCGGCAAGGACTACTTCGAAGGGCTCGGCATTTTGGCTTCGATGCGGCTGTGCCCGAATGTCCCGGGCCAGTACGCGATCCAAACGGCGCTGGGCGGCTATCAGAGCATCAACGATCTGATCGCGCCGGGCGGGCGGCTGTACCGCCAGCGGCAGGTCGCCTACGAGATGCTCAATGCGATTCCGGGTGTGAGCTGCGTCAAGCCGGAGGCGGCGTTGTACATGTTCCCGCGGCTCGATCCGAAGATCTACCCGATCGAGAACGACCAGCAGTTCATCCTCGATCTGTTGCTCGAAGAGCGCGTGCTGCTCGTGCAAGGCAGCGGTTTCAACTGGCCGCGGCCCGATCATTTCCGGGTCGTATTTTTGCCGAACGTGGACGACCTGACCGATTCGATCAATCGCATCGGACGCTTTCTCGAAGGCTATCGCAAGCGTTGCGGCACCTAGGCGCGCATTGCACGGCGGCGCTCGCCGCGCCTCGCGCGGCGGAACATACCGGCCGCTCGACCCATTTACGAATCATCTAACCAGAAAACGCTGCATGGAACCGATCAAAGTTGGCTTATTAGGCTTCGGCACGGTGGGTAGCGGCACCTTCACGGTGCTGCGCCGCAACCAGGAAGAAATCAAACGCCGCGCCGGCCGCGGGATCGAGGTCGCGCGCATCGCCGTGCGCAGCCCGGCCAAGGCGCTCGCCGCGCTCGGCGAGGCCGCGGGCACGGTGCAGGTCGGCAGCGATTTCGAAGCCGTCATCGACGATCCGGCGATCGACATCGTCGCCGAAATGGTGGGCGGCACCGGCGTCGCCCGGGAATGGGTGCTGCGCGCCATCGCGAACGGCAAGCACGTCGTGACCGCCAACAAGGCGCTGCTCGCCGTACACGGCACGGAGATCTTCGAAGCGGCGCACGCCAAGGGCGTGATGGTGGCGTTCGAGGCCGCCGTCGCCGGCGGCATTCCGATCATCAAAGCGCTGCGCGAGGGGCTGACGGCCAATCGCATCCAGTCGATCGCCGGCATTATCAACGGTACGACGAACTACATCCTCTCGGAGATGCGCGAGCGCGGGCTGGACTTCGCCACCGCGCTGGCGGGCGCGCAGGCGCTCGGCTATGCGGAAGCGGATCCGACGTTCGATATCGAAGGCGTGGACGCGGCGCACAAGCTCACGATCATGAGCGCAATTGCGTTCGGCATCCCGATGCAGTTCGATCGCGCCTATGTCGAAGGCATCAGCAAGCTGGCATCGATCGACATCAAGTACGCCGAGGATCTCGGCTATCGCATCAAGTTGCTCGGCATCACGCGCCGTACCGAGCGCGGCATCGAGCTGCGCGTGCATCCGACGCTGATCTCGGCGAAGCGTCTGCTCGCGAGCGTCGAGGGCGCGATGAACGCCGTCGAGGTGCATGGCGATGCTGTCGGCACGACGGTGTACTACGGCAAGGGCGCGGGCGCCGAACCGACAGCATCGGCCGTCGTGGCCGACCTCGTCGACGTCACGCGTCTGCACACGGCCGACCCGGGGCATCGCGTGCCGCATCTGGCCTTCCAGCCGCAAAGCATGGCCGATACGCCGGTGCTGCCGATCGACGAAGTGACGAGCGGTTATTACTTGCGTTTGCGCGTGGCCGACGTAACGGGCGTGCTCGCCGACATCACGCGCATCTTGGCCGAGGCCGGTATTTCGATCGATGCGTTGCTGCAAAAGGAAGCGGAGCAGGTGGCCGACAACGGCGAAACCGATGTCGTCATCATCACGCACGACACGCTCGAGAAGAACGTGAACGCGGCCATCGCGCGTATCGAAGCGCTCACGACGGTCGTCTCGAAGGTCACGAAGCTTCGAATCGAAGCCCAAAGCTGAGCCCGTCACCGAATTCGAAGTCATTGAGCCGAACATGAACTACATCTCTACGCGCGGCGCCGGAATCGGCGAGCGTCATACGTTCTCCGACATCTTGCTTACCGGCCTCGCGAAGGACGGCGGCCTTTATCTGCCAGCCGAGTATCCGCGCGTGAGCGCCGAAGAACTCGCGCGCTGGCGCGCGCTGCCGTATGCCGACCTCGCATTCGAGGTACTGAGCAAGTTCTGCGACGACATTCCCGCCGCCGATCTCCATGCGCTCACGCACCGCACGTACCGCGCCGACGTCTATCGCAACGCGCGCGCCGGCGAGGACGCGAGCGAGATCACGCCCTTGATGCCGCTCGGCGTCGAGAACGGCGCGCCCATCTCGCTGCTTGCGCTGTCGAATGGGCCGACGCTCGCGTTCAAGGATATGGCGATGCAGTTGCTCGGCAATCTGTTCGAGTACGCGCTCGCCAAGCACGGACAGACGCTGAACATTCTCGGCGCGACGTCCGGCGATACCGGCAGCGCCGCCGAGTACGCGATGCGCGGCAAAGCCGGGATCCGCGTGTTCATGCTCTCGCCGCACCGCAAGATGAGCGCGTTTCAGACGGCGCAGATGTATAGCTTGCAAGAGCCCAACATCTTCAACTTGGCCGTGGAAGGCGTTTTCGACGACTGTCAGGACATCGTGAAGGCCGTCTCGAACGATCACGCGTTCAAAGCGCAGCATCGTATCGGCACGGTCAATTCGATCAATTGGGCCCGTGTCGTCGCCCAAGTCGTCTACTACTTCAAGGGCTACTTCGAAGCGACGAAGTCGAACGACGAGCGCGCCTCGTTCACGGTGCCCTCCGGCAACTTCGGCAATGTGTGCGCGGGGCACATCGCCCGCATGATGGGCTTGCCGATCGACAAGCTCGTGGTCGCCACGAACGAAAACGACGTGCTCGACGAGTTTTTCCGTACCGGCGCCTACCGCGTCCGCGGCGCGGCGCAAACGTACCATACGAGCAGCCCGAGCATGGATATCTCGAAGGCGTCCAATTTCGAGCGCTTCGTCTTCGATCTGCTCGGCCGCGATCCCGCGCGCGTGCTGCAGCTGTTCCGCGATGTCGAGGAAAAGGGCGGATTCGATCTGGCTGCGAGCGGCGATTTCGCTCGCGTCCGCGAGTTCGGCTTCGTGTCGGGCCGCAGCACGCACGACGATCGCGTGGCGACGATCCGCGACATCGACGCTCGCTACGGCCAGGTGATCGATACCCATACGGCCGACGGGCTCAAGGTAGCGCGCGAGCATTTGGAGCCGGGCGTGCCGATGATCGTGCTCGAAACGGCCCAGCCGATCAAGTTCGGCGAAACGATTCGCGAGGCGCTCGGGCGCGACCCGCAGCGCCCCGCGGCGTTCGCCGGTCTGGAAGCGCTCCCGCAGCGCTTCGAGGTGCTGCCGGCGGACGCGGCGCGCGTTAAGGCGTTCATCGCCGCGCACGCTGCCGATTGATCGAGCGGCGGATGGCGCAAGCGCGCGCCATCCGCCGTCGCTCGCTCCGGCATACTCGATGCGGACCTCTCCGCGGCTTGCCGTTCGGCCTATGTGCGGCGGGCCGGTGCCTCGCTACAATAAAGGCTTTCGCAGCGAGAATCGCTTGCCGATGTCCACGCCATCCCAATCCGCCCCCCGCCCACCGCTCTTGTCCACGGCCGAAGCGCTTGCCGCGTTGCTATCCGCCGCCGTTCCCATCGCCGAAACGGAAACGGTCGCGACGCTCGACGCGCTCGGGCGCGTCCTGGCGACCGACATCGTCTCCGAATTGGATGTGCCGCCTGTCGATACCAGTGCGATGGACGGCTATGCGGTGCGGGTAGGCGATTTATTGCACGGCGAGCGCCGTTTGCCGGTCTCGCAGCGGGTTCCCGCCGGGCATTCGCCGCAGCCATTGGCGTTTGGAACCGCCGCTCGCATTTTCACGGGGGCGCCGGTGCCCCCCGGCGCGGATGCCGTGGTCATGCAGGAACAAACCGAAGCGGACGGCGAGGCCGTCGCGATCTTGCACACGCCGAAAGCGGGCGAATGGATCACCCCGCAAGGCGCCGACATTCGGCGCGGTGGCGTTATCCTGCCGGCCGGCACGCGGTTGTCGCCCCAGGCGCTTGGCTTGGCGGCGTCGATCGGCGCGGCTCGCCTCGCTGTGACGCGGCGCCTGAAGGTCGCCGTGTTCTTCACGGGCGACGAATTGACGATGCCGGGCGAGCCATTGCAGCCGGGCGGCATCTACAATTCGAACCGCTTTGTGTTGACAGGCCTGCTGTCCCGTCTGAACTGCGAGGTGACGGATTTCGGAATCGTCCCCGATCGCCTCGACGCGACCTGCGCGGCCTTGACGGCGGCCGCGCGAGACCACGATCTGATCCTCACCTCGGGCGGCGTCTCGGTCGGCGAAGAGGATCACGTGAAGCCGGCTGTGGAGTCGCTGGGCCGGATTGCGCTGTGGCAGATCGCCATGAAGCCGGGCAAACCGCTGGCGTTCGGCGCCGTGCGGCGCGATCGGGCCGGCGAACCGGCTGCCGAGGCGCACTTCATCGGCTTGCCGGGCAACCCCGTGTCCAGCTTCGTGACGTTCCTGTTGTTCGTTCGGCCGTTCCTGCTGCGGCTCGCGGGGGTGCGCGAGGTCGAGCCGCGGGCCGTGTCGCTGCGCGCGGATTTCACGCAGGCCAAGAGCGACCGCCGCAACGAGTTCTTGCGGGCGCGCGTGAACCATGCGGGCGGGCTCGATTTGTTCGCGAATCAGAGTTCCGCGGTGCTGACCTCCACCGTGTGGGGCGATGGCCTCATCGACAACCCGCCGAATCATGCGATCAGCGCCGGCGAGACGGTGCGTTTTCTTCCTTTTTCCGAATTGCTCGGCTGATGGTGCGCGCGAGCGCGGCATTTTGAAGCGGCCCTCCGATATGAACATCGAATTGAAATATTTTGCGAGCGTGCGCGAGGCGTTGGGCCTCGCCGCCGAATCGGTCCAGGTGCCCGATGGCGTGGCGACCGTCGGCGACGTGCGTGCGTGGTTGCGTGCTCGCGGCGGCGTGTGGGCTGAGACCCTCGCGGAAGGTCGGGCGCTGCGTATGGCCTGCAACCACACGATGACCGATGCGGGAGCCCGGCTCACCGACGGCTGCGAAGTTGCGTTTTTCCCGCCCGTCACGGGCGGCTGAGGCCGGGTGGCGGCCAAGCATCCGGAGCCCAATGACATGACTGTCCGCGTACAAACCGAAGATTTCGATCTGTCGACTGAAATCGCGGCGCTGCGAGCCGAAAATCCGAAAATCGGAGCCGTGGTCGCATTCGTCGGGACCGTCCGCGATCTGAACGATGGCGAAGACGTTGCCGCGATGGAACTCGAGCACTATCCCGGTATGACGGAAAAGGCGCTAGCGGCCATCGTCGATGAAGCGAAACGGCGTTGGCCCGGATCGTCGCTGCTGATCGTGCATCGGGTCGGCAAGCTCGCGCCGCTCGATCAGATCGTCCTGGCAGCGGCCACGTCCGCGCATCGGCACGATGCATTCGACGCCTGTGCCTTCGTCATGGATTATTTGAAAACGCAGGCGCCTTTCTGGAAGAAAGAGACGACCGCAAGCGGCGCGCGCTGGGTGGATGCGCGCGTCTCGGACGACGCCGCGCTCGCGCGCTGGGGGATTGCCGGGGCAAACGCCAAACCCGACGACGGCACGCCGCGTTGATAGGCACGTGCGGGTAGCGCGCTGCTCGGCGCGACCGTGGCGGATCGCGAGCGGGGAGGGCCGGTCGGCTCCTGCAATCGACGAACGGCCGCGAAGCCGTGGGGCGAGCTTAGTCGGACTGACCTCGTTCGGTGTCGGACTTGGCGGATCGGCCGATGATTTTCGTCGGGAACGGTTCCCGCCGTTTTGCGGGGGCAACGTGGGACGTATCGTCGCCCGGTTTTTCGTGGCCCGGCCTCCCATGGCCCGGCCTCTCGTGATGCGACTCATCGTCCCGCGGGCGTTTGGGGGCGATGCGCTCGAGCAAGGCTTGCTGTTCCGGCGGGATCGTGTAGTCCCAACCGAAGCGGCTCAGTTGCAGGCTCTGCGCGATGCGAAGCGCCGGTTCCATGAAGCGTACGGCTGCGGCGCTCTCGTAGCGATCGCACACCGTGTCGAGGAACAGATGCAGCCAGCGGCTGAAATGACGCGGCTCGATGCCCGCGATCGGCTGATGGGCTTGCTGCACGTTGCCGCGGTAGCGCTTATCGCCGAGCACGAGGCTGCCCCAGAACACGCACATCTTCGGCAAATGATCGTCCCATCGGCCGGCGAGGACCGCGTCGAATACAGGCCCGAGCAGCGGATCCGCGCGTACTCGGTCGTAAAAGGCATAGACCAGTTCGCGAATATTCGCTTCCGTGGGTTCGGGATGGCGTATCGGGTTTGCGTCGCCGCCCGAATCGCCTAGAGGAGTAGAGGTGGACATGAAAAGCCGTGTTGTGCCCGGTTTGGGGCCAAATCCTACGCAAATTGCCCGCAAAGCGAGCTAAATTATCGAAAAGCGTCGTTAGAGCAAGCATCATGATACCTGCGTATCTAATGCATGTTATGGTCACGCCATCACTCGTACAACCCTTCGCACGGTGCGGTCTTGCCGCGGGACGCCTTTCGTCCCGGCTAATCGCCCCGTGTTCCACTCGAGCCGTTGCCCGCCAATGAGACTGACCGATTACACCGACTACGCGTTGCGCGTGCTGCTGTTCCTAGCCGTTCGCGACGAAGGGCTGACGACGATTCAAGACATCTCGGAAGCCTACGGCATTTCCAAGAACCACCTGATGAAGGTCGTCCAACGGCTCGGGGAATTGGGCTGGATCGAGACGGTGCGAGGGCGCAACGGCGGACTGCGCCTCAATGCGCGCTCGCTCGGCCTGACGATCGGCGAGGTCGTGCGCGGGACCGAGAGCGATTTTGCGCTGGTCGGCTGCTTTCCGCGTGAGGGGGCCGAGGTGCGCCACTGCGTCATCGAGCCGCAGTGCCGGCTCAAGCACGTCTTCGAGGCGGCTCGCGGCGCGTTCCTTGCGGAACTGGACCGGCATACGCTGGGCGAACTCGCGGGGCCGGCGGCGCCGCTGGCCGAATTGCTCGGCCTGCCTGCCTCGGCAAGCGCGAAAGCCCGGCCTGTCGTGCCGATTACCGCCGCATAGGCTGGAGCGTGATTGCCGGGCGATGGCCTGAGCGAAAAAATCGCTTGAAACGAGCCAAGAGCGCCTCATTTTGGTGATAGTCAAAAATTGGAGGTCTCTTCATGAGAATCGACAAGCTCACCACCAAGTTTCAAGAAGCGCTCGCCGATGCCCAGAGCCTTGCGGTCGGTCGCGGTCAGCAATATATCGAGCCCGTGCATGTGCTGGCGGCGCTCGTCGCTCAACAGGACGGCTCGGCGCGTTCGCTGCTTTCGCGCGCCGGCGTGCACGTGCAGGCGCTGCAAACGGCGCTGAACGAGGCCATCTCGCGGCTGCCGCAGGTGCAGGGCACCGACGGTAACGTCCAAATCAGCCGCGAGTTGAACGGCTTGCTCAATCAAGCGGACAAGGAAGCGCAGCAACTGAACGACACGTACATCGCGAGCGAGATGTTCCTGCTCGCTTGTGCCGACGACAAGGGCGAGGCGGGGCGGCTCGCCCGTCAGTACGGTCTAGCGCGCAAGGCGCTCGAATCGGCGATCGCGGCGGTGCGCGGCGGTGGGCAAGTGCATAGCGCGGACGCGGAAAGCCAGCGCGAAGCACTCAAAAAGTACACGATCGATCTGACCGAACGCGCGCGGGCCGGCAAGCTCGATCCCGTCATCGGCCGTGACGACGAAATCCGGCGATCGATTCAGATCCTGCAGCGTCGAACGAAGAACAACCCGGTGCTGATCGGCGAACCGGGCGTCGGCAAGACGGCCATCGTGGAGGGCTTGGCGCAGCGCATCGTCAATGGCGAGGTGCCCGAATCGCTGAAGAGCAAGCGTGTCTTGTCGCTCGACATGGCGGGGCTGCTCGCGGGCGCGAAGTATCGCGGCGAGTTCGAGGAGCGGCTCAAGGCCGTGTTGCACGACATCGCGAAGGACGAAGGCCAGACGATCGTCTTCATCGATGAAATTCACACGATGGTCGGCGCGGGCAAGGCCGAGGGCGCGATGGACGCCGGCAATATGCTGAAGCCGGCTCTGGCGCGCGGCGAGCTGCACTGTATCGGCGCGACGACGCTCGACGAATATCGCAAGTACATCGAAAAAGACGCGGCACTCGAGCGGCGCTTTCAAAAGGTGCTCGTCGACGAACCTTCGGTCGAAGCGACGATCGCGATCCTGCGCGGGCTGCAGGAAAAGTACGAGCTGCACCACGGCGTGGAAATCACCGACCCGGCCATCGTTGCGGCGGCGGAACTCTCGCATCGCTACATCACCGATCGCTTCTTGCCGGATAAGGCGATCGACTTGATCGACGAAGCCGCTTCGAAGATCAAGATGGAGATCGACTCGAAGCCCGAGGAGATGGACCGGCTCGACCGGCGCCTGATCCAGCTCAAAATCGAACGCGAAGCGGTGAAGAAGGAGAAGGACGAAGCGTCGCAAAAGCGGCTGCAACTGATCGAAGAAGAAATCGAGCGGCTAAACCGCGAGTACTCCGACCTCGAAGAGATCTGGACGGCCGAAAAAGCAGCCGTGCAAGGCAGCGCGCAGTTGAAGGAGGAAATCGAGAAGACGCGCGCCGAGATCGCGCGCTTGCAGCGCGAAGGCAAGCTCGAGAAAGTAGCGGAGCTTCAGTACGGCAAGCTCCCCGAGCTGGAAACGCGCCTGAAGCAAGTGACGCAAGCGGAGGCCACGGAGCAGCACAACCCAACGCGCCGGCGGCTGTTGCGCACGCAAGTGGGCGCCGAAGAGATCGCCGAGGTCGTGTCGCGCGCAACGGGCATCCCCGTTTCGCGCATGATGCAAGGCGAGCGCGAAAAGCTCTTGCAGATCGAGTCGAAGCTCCATGAGCGCGTGGTGGGACAAGACGAGGCGATCGTCGCCGTGGCCGATGCGATCCGTCGCTCGCGCGCGGGCCTGGCCGATCCGAACCGGCCTTATGGCTCGTTCCTGTTCCTCGGTCCGACGGGTGTCGGCAAGACGGAACTGTGCAAGGCGCTGGCGTCGTTCCTGTTCGATTCGGAGGAGCATCTGATCCGAATCGATATGAGCGAGTTCATGGAAAAGCACAGCGTTGCCCGGCTGATCGGCGCGCCGCCGGGCTACATCGGCTACGAGGAAGGCGGCTATTTGACCGAGGCGGTTCGGCGCAAGCCGTACAGCGTGATCCTGCTCGACGAAATCGAAAAGGCGCATCCGGACGTGTTCAACGTTCTGCTGCAAGTGCTCGACGACGGGCGCATGACGGATGGCCAAGGCCGCACGGTCGACTTCAAGAACACGGTCATCGTCATGACGTCGAACCTCGGTTCGCAGATGATTCAGTCGATGAGCGACGAGCCGCAGGAAGCGGTGCGCGATGCGGTTTGGGCCGAGGTCAAACAGCATTTCCGCCCCGAATTCTTGAACCGGATCGACGAAGTGGTCGTGTTCCACTCGCTCGATCGCAGCAATATCGAGTCGATCGCGAAGATCCAACTGCAGCGTTTGCACGAACGGCTCGCGAAGCTCGACATGCAGCTTTTGGTGTCCGATGCCGCGCTCGAGCAAATCGCGAAGGTCGGCTACGATCCGCTGTTCGGCGCGCGGCCGCTCAAGCGCGCGATTCAACAGGAGATCGAAAATCCGGTGGCCAAGCTGATTTTGGCGGGCAGGTTCGGTCCGAAGGACGTGATACCGGTCGAAGTGGAAGGCGGCAAACTGGTGTTCGAGCGGGTCGTGCATTGACGTCGGTGCCGAGCGCCAAGCTCGGCATCGATCCCGCATTGCCCTGGCTCCGAAGCGGCCGAGCGTTCGCGCGCTCGGCCGCTTGTTTTCATCGAATGCGCGTAAATGCGCTTGACTTCGAGTGCACTCGAAGTCTTAACGTTGAGGTCGTCATGTCGGAAGCACTCACCATCGGCCGGATGGCCGAAGTACTCGGCGTTTCGACGCACACGCTGCGATTCTACGAACAAGCCGGGCTGATTCAGCCGGTCTCGCGCTCCGGCGCGGGGCATCGCCTGTACTCGCCCGCCGATATCGAATGGCTGCGCTTCGTGATGCGTCTAAAGGCGACGGGAATGCCGATCGCTCGCATCCAGGCCATCGCGGTGCTGCGGGCCGAAGGCCCCGCTACGGCGGCGCAGCGCCGCGCACTGCTCGTGGAACATCGCGAGGCGGTGCTAGCGGAGCTGCAGCAGTGGCAGGCGAATCTGGCCGCGATCGAGCAGAAAATCCTCGACTACGACGCGATGGTGCGCGACATGACGAATGACAAGCAAAACCCTCAATCGTCAAAGGATCGACCATGGCAAACGACACGAACGCAAACCACAACGACCGCTACACGCGCGGATGGGCAAAGCTGAAGGAGGTCGACGGCGAAGTCGGAGAGCGTGTCGTCGCCTCGCTGGCAGCGATCGCGCCGGATTTCTCGCGGCTGTTGGTCGAATTCGGGTTTGGCGACATTTACAGCCGGCCGGGGCTCGATCTGAAGGCGCGCGAAATAGCGACGATTGCCGCACTGGCCACGCTCGGCAATGCGCAGCCGCAATTGAAGGTGCACATCGAGGGTGCGCTGAACGTCGGTTGCACGCGGGAGGAGATCGTCGAAGTGTTCATGCAGATGGCGCTTTATGCGGGTTTCCCGGCCGCGCTGAACGCGTTGTTTGCGGCCCGCGAGGTGTTCGAGGCGCGCGATGCGCTCGCTGCCGAGGCTGCATGAACGTACCCGGGTAGGCGTGGCGTTGCGGCGGCGACAGGATGATCGGCTCGCCCGGTCGTCCGACAGTCCGCTACGGCGCGGGGCGCGCGCTACTGCGCCACCGCTTCGCCGAGTGCGCGGCGCCCGCTGATCGAACGCCAATGCAGGAACAGCCCGCAGCCGGCGACGGCGAGACTAGCGGCACTCGCCGCCCAAAATCCGCGCGCGCCCGTCAGCCACCGCGGTACCGCGCCGCCGATGTCGAAGCCGAGCAGGTAGCCGCCTCCCAAGCCAACGCCCCACAGCGCAATCGCATAGATCACGGTGGGTACGACGGCGACCTTGTACGCGCGTAAGACGAAGGCCGTCACCGTCTGGAACGTATCGAAGATGTGGTAGACGAGCATGATCGGCAGCAGCGGCATCGCGGCGGCAACGACAGCGGCGTTGGTCGTGTAGCCGGAGAGAATCGCCGGCCTCAGGACGAACCCGATCGCGGCGTAGCCGAGCCCGATGGCACAGGCCATGACGATGCCGTGCCGCGCCAGCGTGCGGGCCTCGTCGTGTCGATGGGCGCCCAGCGCTTGCGCGACCAGCGTCGAGGTGGCGATCCCGATCGACATCGGCGTCATATAAAGTACGGCGCCGAAATTGCCTGTGATTTGATGTCCGGCCAGCGTCGTCGTACCGAAGCGCGCGATGAACAACGCCATGAACGTGTACGACGTCACTTCGATCAGGTACGACAACCCCATCGGCACGCCGAGCTTGAGCAACGCGATTTGCCGCTTGCGCTCGGGCCAACAAAACCGTTTGAAGATTTCGAAGGGCTCGAACAGATCCAGTTTGGCAAGCAGCGTCAAACCGATCCCGGCGAGCGCATAGTTGATGACCGTGCTGGCGAGCGCACAACCGGGGCCGCCGAGCGCCGGCACGCCGAAGCCGCCGAAGATGAACCATAGGTTCAGCGGAATCTTGATCAGCAGCGCGCACACTTGCAGCATCATGACGAGGCGCGGCTTACCGACGCCGTTCGCAAGCGACGAATAGACGCGAAACACGAGGCTCGCGGGCAAGCCGAACGCGGCGATGCGCAAATAAGCCTCGGTCCGCTCGTATAGCGCCGGCGGCACATGCGAAATCGTGAGCAACGGCCCCGGGAAGAACATCACCACGAAGCCGACTACGGTCAGCCCCGCCGACAGCCACAGGGCTTGGCGGACTTCCTCGCCGATTTCCGTATAGCGCCGCGCACCGAAGAGCTGTCCCGCGATCGGTTGCAGCGCGAGCACGACGCCCATCAACCCCACGAACACCGAGACGTAGACGGACGAGCCCAACCCGAGCGCCGCGAGATCGACGGCCGAGAAGCGGCCCACCATGACCGTGTCCATCACCCCGAAAGCGATGACGGCGAGTTGCCCGATCAGCACCGGCCATGCGAGGCCGGCGATCTTGCGTATGTCGGTGAACATGGCGTTAAGAACGACGCTTGCGAATGAGGGGCCGATGCCGTTCGATTTTCGGCTTGGGTCGATCGACGCGCACGTAGAGCCGGAACCGCTCGTCGCGGTCGGCCGCGCGCCGGCCTTCCCAGACGAGCTTCCACGCGTAGTTCAGCATGGGACTCGGCGCGCTGAAATCGGCGCTGTCTTGCCGCAGCAGCACGTCGCAATCCTGACTGAACGAGAACTGCATGTCGGCGAAATAAGCGAACGATGCGAGCTGCGCATCGCCAAGCCGGACCGGGGAGATGCAGGTGTAATCGTCGGGCAGGTGCTCGGCGATCTGCAGCGCGACGTCGCGATAGGTACGGCTATAGTTGACCATCGGCAGCCAGAGCGTCATCAACAGCACCCACATCAGCGTGGTGCCGGCGCTCGAAAGGATCACGCTGCGCCAGAGCACCTTCGGATGACGCGCGATGCGCCAGCGCACCAGCATGAGCCAGGAGAGCGTTGCCGCCACCGCGCAGGCGAACGCCAGGACGCTGAACTGCGGTGCGAAACCGGGCACGAGGCGGGCAAGATTGCGCGCCAACGGATGCGGAAAGCCGGTTTGTGCCGCGAGCCACACGAGCCACACGAAGATGCCGAGGATCGAGAAACTCAAGACGGCGAACCAATCGATGGCGTTGATCGCGCCGCGCTTGAGCGTCGGCAACGCGAACGCGGCTAGTGTTGCGAGCGGCGGCAGCAGCAGCATGTAGAGCCGATTCGTTTGATGGCTCTGCAGGACCGCTAAAATCAGCAACGGCAACGCGACCGATACGGGAATCGCGACATGGGGCTTGCGGCGCAGCCCGCCCCAGCTCACCCAGGCCCACAGCGCCAGCGGCCAGGCCGGCCACGTGAACAGCGGCAGATTCTTGAACGCATAGAGCCAGACATGGCCTGACGGGGCGGTGAAACGATCGATGCTGCCGTTGATCCATTGCTGGACGAACCAACGCGCGTCGTCGGGATAAAGGTGCAGCACGACGAGCGGCCACGCGAGCGAGAGCGCGACGGCGAGCGGCAGTCCGACGAGCGGTAGCCATATCGAACGCAATTCGCGCACGAAGACGACCATCGCCAGCGTGCTCGCGAGCAGCGCAACGACGAGCAAGGGGTTGGCCGACAACGCGAGCACGCCGAGCGCGAGCGCCCAGCAAAGCGCTCCTTGCAACGGCTTGTCGGCGCTGCGCACGAGCCCGTAGACGAGCATGGCCACGCCCAGGAATTGCGCGAGTTGCGGCGTGGTTTCGTGGCCGCGCTCG
This sequence comes from Trinickia sp., assembly GCF_051953405.1. GTDB lineage: Bacteria > Pseudomonadota > Gammaproteobacteria > Burkholderiales > Burkholderiaceae > Trinickia. The sequence goes on from NZ_JBQCIV010000010.1 coordinate 28,569, forward strand.
GCCAGCCCGAAGCAAGCGACGAGAATCAGCAGGGCGCCGTCGGCGAGCGTGCGGCCGTAATCGCGCGGCTCGGGTTCGCCCCCGAAGGCATATTTGAACGGCTGCACTTCGGCGCGGCGGCCGAGCAGGTAGGCGGCGTACCAGACGCATGCGCAAGTTGCGCAAAAGAGCAAACCCGTGGCGACGCGCGAGGCATCGGCCGCATCGACCCACGGCGCGAGGCCGCGGATCGAGAGGGCGCCGAGCCAGTACCCGATCGGTCCGTCCTCGGTGATGAACTTGCCTACGAGATTCGGCAGCAGCCAATCGTGCGCGTTGCCGCCGGCCATCGTCCACATGACCCCGAAGCCCGCGGCATCTTCGTTTTTCCAAGGGTCGCGGCCGAACAGGCCGAACGCCGCATAAACGATGCAAAGGGTGAGCAACAGCCAGCGCGGAAGCGCGCGCGTGGCGGAAGCGGTGAGGCGAACGACGGGTCTCATGCAGGCTGCGGATCTCGGACGACGGTTGTCATGCTTATGGTGCGGGCGTCTCGGCGCGCGATCCGGCATTGTAGACGCGCCACGCTTTGCCCGCCATGAAGCGTCGCGAATGCGCCTCTCGCACCAAAGCAAATGGGCAGCGACACGCTGCCCATTTCACAAAAAAAGGGCAGCGCGTTGCTGCCCTTTCGTTCGATCCGGCGAGAAAGCCGGGCGCATCTGTTGCGGCGCGTAATGACTTCGCTGCTTACTTCGCTGCCTTGCCGGCTGCGCGTGCACCGAACTTCTTGTTGAACTTCTCGACGCGGCCTGCCGTGTCCATGATCTTTTGTTGACCCGTGTAGAACGGATGCGATTCCGACGAAACTTCGATCTTGGCGAGCGGGTAGGTCTTGCCGTTGTGCTCGATCGTTTCGCGCGTTTGAATCGTGGAGCGCGTCACGAACATGAAGCCGTTCGACAGGTCGTGGAAAACGACTTCGCGGTAATCGGGGTGAATGCCTTCTTTCATGATGTTTCCTTTAGTCTGGCGGTAGCCAACCCACGCTGCATTGCCGCCCGATCCAGCTCGCCAGGGAGCGGACGCTTGGCATGCCGAAGGCGCGAGCCACTTGCCTAAGGTCGAAAAACGGCGATTATGCCAGAAAATCAGGCGGTTGACGATTTATTCGTACGCGTGCGGCAGGGGGAGGCAGCTCGTGTCGAATCGGCACTGAACCATCGAGCCATTGGGCCATCGGGCCATCGGGACTCAGCCGGCGTTCGTCTCAGTCGGCATATCGGCGAGCACGCCTTTGCGCGCCGGGTCCTGCCGATAGTAGCGGGCGAGCAGGCGGTAGAGTTCGGGATATTGGGCCTCGAACGCTTGCGGCTGCACGAACAGCGCTTCGCTGCATACGGCAAAGAACTCGGACGGATGATCGGCGGCGTACGGATCGATCAGCGATTCGCGCTCGAAACGCGCCCAACGGCGGCGAGGGACGGCGTCCACGCTGGCGCAAAAGCGGTCGTACGCATGATCGAATACATCGGCCCAAGCTTGTGCGTCCAGCGGTGCGTGCCAGCGTCGAAAGAGCGGCGGGTGGCCGTCCGTTTCGCCCGTGAGCATGTCGATTTTGTGCGCGAACTCATGGATGACGACGTTGTAAGCGTCCTGGCCATCGGTGAGCTGGGCATCTTCCCAAGAGAGGATGACGGGACCGCCTTCCCACGCCTCGCCGCTGGCATCGTGCTCGACTTCATGCACGACGCCGTCCTCGTCCTCGACGGTCTTGCGAATCACGAACTCGCCCGGATAGACGGTGATGCCCACCCAGCCGCGATACAGATCGAGACTCAGGTTCAGAACGGGCAGGCAGGCTTGCACGGCGATACCGACGATCATCCGATCGGTCAGTTCCAGCGCGTGGGCGGTGGAAAATTGCTTGTGCGCGATGAATAGACACGTCATCTCGCGCAATCGCGCGAGATCGGCCGAATCGAGATAGCCGAGAAAGGGCAAGCCTTCGAGCGTGGCTTGCCACAATGCGTCGTCGATGGCGTGCTCGCGTAGCGCCCGTTCGCGACGGCGCGTATCGAGCCAGCGCGTGAGCTTGGAGAACATCGGGGAGGGCGATCGCAAACAAGTGCCGCCTTCGTCGAGAGAAGAAGGCGGCGCGATACCTTAGCCGCCGCGGCGCATCAGATCGAAGAACTCGGAATTGCTCTTCGTTTGGCGAATCTTGTCGAGCAGGAATTCCATGGCTTCGACTTCATCCATGTCGTGGATGAATTTGCGCAGCACCCAAATCTTTTGCAGGATTTCCGGCTTGATGAGCAATTCTTCGCGGCGCGTGCCCGATTTGTTCAAGTTGATCGAGGGGTAGACGCGCTTTTCGGCAAGGCGACGCTCGAGGTGCACTTCCATGTTGCCCGTGCCCTTGAACTCTTCGTAGATGACGTCGTCCATGCGGCTGCCCGTCTCGATCAGCGCCGTTCCGATGATCGTCAGCGAACCGCCTTCCTCGATGTTGCGCGCCGCGCCGAAGAAGCGCTTCGGACGTTGCAGCGCATTGGCATCGACACCGCCGGTGAGCACTTTGCCCGAAGCCGGAATGACGGTGTTGTAAGCGCGCGCCAAACGCGTGATCGAATCGAGCAGAATCACGACGTCTTGCTTCATCTCGACGAGACGCTTGGCCTTTTCGATCACCATCTCGGCCACTTGCACGTGGCGCGTGGCGGGTTCGTCGAACGTGGAGGCGATCACTTCGCCGGCCACCGAGCGCTGCATTTCGGTCACTTCTTCGGGGCGCTCGTCGATGAGCAGCACGAACAGCACGACGTCCGGATGGTTCTGCTTGATCGCGTGGGCGATGTGCTGAAGCATGACCGTCTTGCCCGACTTCGGCGAAGCGACGAGCAGCCCGCGCTGGCCTTTGCCGATCGGCGCGATCATGTCGATGATACGGCCGGTCACGTTTTCCTCGCCGCGCATTTCGCGTTCGAGCAAGAGCGGCTTGTTCGGATGCAGCGGCGTGAGGTTCTCGAACATGATCTTATGTTTCGAGGCCTCGGGCGGCTGTCCGTTAACCTTGTCGACTTTCACGAGCGCGAAGTAGCGCTCGCCGTCCTTCGGCGTGCGCACTTCGCCTTCGATCGTGTCGCCCGTATGCAGGTTGAAGCGACGGATTTGCGACGGGCTGATGTAGATGTCGTCCGTGCTCGCGAGGTACGACATTTCCGGCGAACGCAGGAAGCCGAAGCCATCGGGCAAGACTTCGAGCGTGCCGTCGCCAAAGATGGTCTCGCCGGTTTTGGCGCGCTTCTTCAAAATGGCGAACATCAGCTCTTGCTTGCGCAAACGGTTCGCGCTCTCGATCTCGAGGCCGTTCGCCATCTCGATCAATTGAGACACGTGCTGAGACTTAAGCTCGGATAAATGCATACGGAAATCCCGCCGGGGAAGGTGCGACGAAAAGAAATGTGGGAGGAGAGTTGAGCGGAACCGCTCAGAGACTTATACGTCTTGAAGTCTTATGATTCTAGCATAGCACACGCCGCGCGCGGCTCGATTCGCCGCTGCGTTGCGCGCTGCGCCTGTTGTCCTATTGCAACAGGCGCAGCCCGTTCATTACAGGTGGCTGTCGAGGAATGCCGTCAATTGCGACTTCGACAACGCGCCGACCTTCTGCGCCGCCACCGCCCCGTTCTTGAACAGGATCAGGGTGGGGATGCCGCGCACGCCGAACTTCGCCGGCGTGGATTGATGCTCGTCGACGTTGATCTTGGCGATCTGAAGACGGTCGCCGTAATCCTTGGCGACTTCGTCGAGAATCGGGGCAATCATTTTGCACGGGCCGCACCACTCGGCCCAAAAATCGAGAAGCACGGGCTTATCGGATTTCACGACGTCCTGTTCGAACGATGCGTCGCTGATGTGCTTGATTTGTTCGCTCATGTAAAAGTACCTCTTCGGGTTCGAAGCCCGCGTCTGAAATTGCTCGCCACGATACACCAAAACGGGAAATCGTTCCGAGTGCACACGGCCGATCGGACAAGCCGGGAACGGATACGGCGCCGGCTTTGAGGGAAAGCGTGGGAGCCAGTCGATGCAAAAGGCTCGGTCGGCTCGCTCGGTTGCGGGTCGTCTGGGTGTCATATTAGCCCAAATCGCTATGCGTCGTACGAAGCCGATAGCCGCGCACGCGCGCTGCCGCACGCGCGTGAAAGCGCGCAGGGCAGCGGCCCGACATTGCGGCGATGCGCGCGGGATAGGGCGCCTTCTCGACGTTTCGCCAACCGCCAACGTATCGCTCGACGTCACGCCATAAAAGAATCCGCCAGAATCCGCGCGCCGTGCTCGCGTCATGCGGGAACCGGTGATAGAATGCGCCGTGACGGGCCTCCTCGCATGGAGGGGCGGTCAACCTGGTCAGGTCGGGAACGAAGCAGCCACAGCCGTTTTCCACCAGTGCCGAGGGTCGGGCTCGTCACCTTACGCTTTCCATCGTTGTCTTCTTGTCGTTCTCGCAGTCGTCCCTCGCCGGTTCTCGGCATCGCTACGCGGCACCGTTCAGCACCGTTTTCGAATTCCCTTTTCGTATTCCCGTTGTCTCGCATCGCGTCGTCGAGCGTCGCATGGGTCGCGTTCGTCGTGCGTTGGCCGCGCATTCGCAGTTGCCTTGGCGGCGCGACGTTGCTGATACAATTTCGCGATGACCTACCAAGTTCTCGCACGCAAGTGGCGACCGAGGGATTTCGCTTCGCTCGTCGGACAAGAACACGTCGTGCGCGCGCTCACGCACGCGCTCGACGGCGCGCGTCTGCACCACGCCTATCTGTTCACCGGAACGCGCGGCGTCGGCAAGACCACGCTCTCACGCATTTTCGCCAAGGCGCTCAATTGCGAGACGGGCATCACGGCCACGCCGTGCGGCGTCTGCCGCGCCTGTCGCGAGATCGACGAGGGACGTTTCGTCGATTACGTCGAAATGGATGCGGCGAGCAATCGCGGCGTCGACGAAATGGCCGCGTTGCTCGAACGGGCGGTCTATGCCCCCGTCGATGCGCGCTTCAAGGTCTACATGATCGACGAAGTGCACATGCTGACGAACCACGCCTTCAACGCGATGCTGAAGACGCTGGAAGAACCGCCGCCGCACATCAAGTTCATCCTCGCGACGACCGATCCGCAAAAGATTCCCGTCACGGTGCTGTCGCGTTGCCTTCAATTCAATCTGAAGCAGATGCCGGCCGGACACATCGTCGGTCATCTCGAAAGGATTCTCGCAGCCGAACAGATCGTGTTCGAGCCGCAGGCCTTGCGTCTGCTCGCGCGCGCGGCGGAAGGCAGCATGCGCGACGCGCTGTCGCTGACCGATCAGGCGATCGCCTATTCGGCTAATCAGGTGACGGAAGAGGCCGTGCGCGGCATGCTGGGCGCGCTCGATCAGAGCTACCTCGTTCGCCTGCTCGATGCGATCGTCGCGGGCGACGGTCAGCTCGTGCTGTCGATCGCGGACGAAATGGCGTTGCGTAGCCTGTCGTTTTCGACAGCGCTGCAAGATTTGGCGAGTCTGCTTCACCGTGTGGCTTGGGCGCAGTTTGCACCGGCATCGGTGCTGGACGAGTGGCCCGAGGCCAGCGATTTGCGCCGATTTGCCGAGGCGCTGGAGCCCGAGCAAGTCCAATTGTTCTATCAGATCGCGACGCTCGGACGCGCCGAACTCGGCCTGGCGCCCGACGAGTACGCGGGCTTCACGATGACATTGCTGCGCATGCTTGCCTTCGAACCGGCCTTGCCGCCGGGGTCGGGGCCAGCCGGGCCCGGGCACAAGGGGGCAGGGGCGCCGGGTACGTCGGCGGGACCGGTGGGCCAGCGCGGTGCCGCTCTCGCTGCGCAGACGAGTCGCGGCGCGGCGGGCACGGCGGCCGCGACGTCTTCGGCGGTGCCCAAAGTACCGACGGACACACAAGAGCGTCCGGCAGCCGTTCAAGCGGCCAAGCCGGCTATGCCAGCTCCGATAAGGGATACCGCCTCGGGCCTTTCCGCCGCGGCGGCAGCAAAGGCGCCTGTCGCGCAGGGCGAGACGTCCCTGACGTCCGCATCGTCCGCATCGTCCGAGCGTCCGGTCGCGGGTTCCGGCTCGAGCGCCGCCAGTCGGCGCGACGAGGATGAGCGCGCGCCGAACGTTGCCGAACGTCGGCCGGCGCAGCGCACGGAGATCGAGTCTGCGCCGGCACTGCCTGCCGAGCCTTCGCCCGAGCCGCCGAACGCGGCGCCGGCACCTACGGAGGCTACCGCGCAGGACACCCCGGCAGACACACGGCGTGCACCGGTGCAATCCGTCGCGCCCGTTTCCCCCAAGGCGGGGGAGCCGCTCCCGGAGCCCGACTTCGACACGCGGCCGCGCATGGGTGGGGCGAGTGCCGCACTCGACGTGTTGCGTAACGCGGGGTTGCGCGTTTCCACCGACCGTAATCGAGCGGCCGCCGCGAAGCCGGCCGCCGCGCCGGCCGCTCCTGCTAAGCCTGCGCCGCCGCGCGCGCCCATCGTCGTGCCCACGCCGCGCCCGCGTGCGCAGGAGGCCGCGCCGGCACGGCCCGAGCGCGCATCGGCGCCCGCACCATGGGACGACATGCCGCCGCTGGACGATTACCCGCCACCGTCCTCGGAAGACGATTACTTTGCCGGGCCGCCCGACGACGGATTCGTGCCCGTATTCGGTGCCGGTCCCGACGACGTGCGGCTCGACGCGCGCCCCGATGCGCCGGTCGTGCCGTCGACGCCCGCGGTCGATCTCAGCAAGCTGCCGCCGCCCATCGCACTCGATCCGGTGGGATTCTCGGGCGACTGGCCGACACTTGCGGCCAGCCTCGGGCTGACGGGCGTCGCGCATCAGCTCGCGTTCAACAGCGAACTCACCGAATTGGACGGCCGCACGCTCGCGCTGAGTGTCCCGGTGCCGCAGTATGCGGACGCGGCGCAAGTCGCCAAGCTGAAAACCGCGCTGGCGGAAACGCTCGGCGCGGCCGTCGATGTGCGTGTGACGGTCGGCCCTGCGCGGCGCACCGCCGCGTTGCTGGAAGCCGCCGCACGCGCGGAGCGCCAGCGCGAAGCCGAACGTGAGATCGGTGCCGATCCGTTCGTGCAATCGTTGATTCGCGAGTTCGGCGCGAGTATCGTGCCGGGCTCGGTAAGACCGGTGGCGCCCGACGGCGAGGCCGGTGCCGGTGCGCGCTGAGCGCCGAGCCACCGGCGCTTACGCTTAACCTACCGCGACGAACGAAAACACCTTCCCAGAACCATGCGCGGCGCCGTGTCCGTGCCGATACGACGGCCGCATGCAACCTCGTACGATCCAAGGAGCAGATCCATGATGAAAGGTCAACTCGCCGGGCTGATGAAGCAAGCCCAGCAGATGCAGGAAAACATGAAGAAGATGCAGGAGCAGCTTGCACAGATCGAGGTCGAGGGCCAATCCGGCGCCGGCCTCGTGAAGGTGACGATGACCTGCAAGAACGACGTGCGCCGCGTGTCGATCGACCCGAGCCTGCTTGCCGACGACAAGGACATGCTCGAAGACCTCGTGGCCGCGGCGTTCAACGACGCGGTGCGCAAGGCCGAGGCGACCGCGCAGGAAAAGATGAGCGGTATGACCTCGGGGCTGCCGCTGCCGCCGGGTTTCAAGCTGCCGTTCTAACGACGCGTTGCCCCCGATCCGCTTGGCGAAGCTACCGTCGATATGAAACAGCCTTCCGCACTCGTCGCGCTCGTCGAGGCGCTGCGCACGCTGCCCGGCGTCGGCCCGAAGTCGGCGCAGCGCATGGCGTATCACTTGATGCAGCACGACCGGGAAGGGGCCGAACGGCTCGGCCGTTCGTTGCTCTTCGCGACCGAGCATCTGCGTCACTGCGAGAAGTGCAATACGTTCACGGAAGCCCGCGTGTGCGACGTATGCAGCGACGAGTCGCGCGACCCGACGCTGCTTTGCGTCGTCGAGACGCCGGCGGATCAGATCATGCTCGAGCAGACGATGACCTATCGGGGGCTCTATTTCGTCCTGATGGGACGTTTGAGCCCGCTCGACGGTATCGGCCCGAAGGAAATCCACTTCGAGCGGCTTGTGAAGCGCGCGTCGGACGGGATAGTCAAGGAAGTCGTGCTCGCGACGAATTTCACGAACGAGGGCGAGGCGACGGCCCATTACCTTGCGCAGACGCTCAAAGCGCGCGAGCTCTCGGTCACGCGCCTCGCTCGCGGCGTGCCGGTGGGCGGCGAACTCGAATACGTCGATGCCGGCACCATCGCCCGCGCGATGCTCGATCGGCGCTCGCTCTAGCTTCGAGCCGCTGCGTTCGAGGTCGCCGCAACGGCCTTTCAGGATACGATAGACATGAGCGTATCGGCTGGCCCGCTCGCGGGCGTCAAGGTGCTCGAACTCGGCACGCTGATTGCCGGCCCCTTTGCGTCGCGCCTGCTTGGCGAATTCGGCGCCGAAGTCATCAAGATCGAAGATCCGAACGGCGGCGATCCGCTACGCAAGTGGCGCATGCTGTATCCGGAAGTGGGCGGCACCTCGCTGTGGTGGGCGGTGCAGGCGCGAAATAAGAAATCGGTGACGCTGAACCTCAAGGCGCAAGAGGGCAAGCAGATCCTTCGCGAGCTGGCGCGCGAAGCCGATATCGTCGTCGAAAACTTTCGCCCGGGATTGCTGGAGAAACTCGGCCTCGGGTACGACGTGCTGAGCGCGGACAATCCCGGCCTCGTCATGGTCCGCCTGTCGGGCTACGGCCAGAGCGGGCCGTATCGGGATCGGCCCGGATTCGGATCGATCGCCGAGGCGATGGGCGGATTGCGGCACATCACCGGCTATCCCGAGTTGCCGCCGCCGCGCATCGGCATTTCGATCGGCGATTCGATTGCCGCGCTGCATGCCGTGATCGGCGCGCTCATGGCACTGCACCATCGGCAGGCGAACGGCGGCAAAGGGCAGATCGTGGACGTCGCGCTCTACGAGGCCGTGTTCAACATGATGGAGAGCATCGTGCCCGAGTACGGCGTCTACGGTGCCGTGCGCGAGCGGACCGGGGCATCGCTGCCCGGCATCGTGCCGTCGAACACCTATGCATGCAAAGACGGCAGCATTGTGATCGGGGGCAACAGCGATCCGATTTTCAAGCGGCTGATGGTGGCGATCGAGCGGCCCGACTTGGCCGACGATCCCGCGCTGGCCCACAACGACGGCCGCGTACCGCGTACGCACGAGATCGACGAGGCCATCGCGGCTTGGCTCGCACCGCGCACGATCGACGAAGCGCTCGATATCTTGAACGCGGCGGACGTGCCGGTCGGCCGCATTTACAGCGCCGCCGATATGTTCGCCGATCCGCAGTTCGCTGCCCGCAAGATGATCGAGCATTTCAAGTGGCAAGACGGGCTCGATATCGCACTGCCCAACGTGACGCCGAAATTCTCGGAAACGCCCGGCGGCACGCGTTGGCTCGGGCCAGCGCTCGGCGAGCATACGAACGAAGTGCTGGCCGCGCTCGGCTACGACGCAGCGGCAATTGCCGACTTGCGCGATCGTAAGATCGTGTAGGGCCCGCGCCGGCGGGACTGCGGCTGCGTCGCCGCTTCGCCGCGTCGCCGCGTCGTTGAAGCGGGGGCATCGACGCCGTGCGGATCGAGTCGAACGACCGTACCATTTTTCAATCGGAACGATTCGATGCGGAGCCGGTCGGCAGGCGTTCAGGCGGCCGCGGTCCTCGGTTACAATCGCCGGATGCGAATCCTACTGAGCAACGACGACGGTTATCTCGCGCCCGGACTCGCGGCGCTCTATCACGCGCTGCAGCCGTTGGGCGAGGTGACGGTGATGGCGCCGGAGCAGAACTGCAGCGGCGCTTCCAACTCGCTGACGCTGTCGCGGCCGCTTTCGGTCTGGCGCTCGGCGAACGGGTTCTATTACGTCAACGGTACGCCGACCGATTCCGTCCACATTGCGCTGACAGGCATGCTCGATCACAAGCCCGATCTGGTCGTCTCGGGCATCAACAACGGCCAAAATGTCGGCGAGGATACGCTGTACTCGGGCACGGTCGCGGCGGCGACGGAAGGCGTGATGTTCGGCGTGCCGGCCATCGCGTTCTCGCTCGTCGAAAAGGACTGGGCGCATCTGGACGATGCGGCGCGTATCGCAGCCGACATCGTCCGCCACTTTCTGTCTCATCCGTTGCCTTCGCATCCGCTGCTCAACGTCAACATTCCCAATCTGCCGTACGAGCAACTGGGCGAATGGGAGGTGACGCGGCTCGGTAAGCGCCACCCATCGCAGCCGGTCATCCGCCAACACAATCCGCGCGGCGAACCGATCTACTGGATCGGCCCGTCCGGGGCGGCGCTCGATGCCAGCGAGGGAACCGATTTCCACGCGCTCGCGAATGGCCGCGTGTCGATCACGCCGCTGCAACTCGATCTCACCCACACCCAAATGATGGCTGCCACGCGCGAGTGGGCCCGTGCGGGGCGTCGCGCTTCATGACGGGCGAACGCGCCAAGCGCTTTCCGCTCGGGCTGGCCGATCTCGAGCGCAAGCCGCGTGCACCGGCCGATGCGCGCGCGCGTTCGGACGAGCGCGCCCGCCTGCGCGACCCGGTCGGCGCGCGCGAGCACCCGGCACGCCGCGCTGACACGCATCCGTCGTACACGGGCGACAAAATGGGCGCGCCCAACGTGCCGCTGACGAGCGCGCTCGCGCTGACCTCGGAACGGGTGCGCGAGCGGATGGTCGAACGGCTCAGGGCGAACGGGATCGGCGACGCGCGCGTCCTCGATGCGATTGCCGCCGTGCCGCGCCACATGTTCGTCGACCCGGGCCTCGCGGCGCAGGCCTACGAAGATGCGGCACTGCCGATCGGGCACCACCAAACGATTTCGAAGCCGTCGGTGGTCGCGCGCATGCTGGAACTTGCGGCCGCCGGCCGTCCGCTCGATCGCGTACTCGAGATCGGCACGGGCTGCGGGTATCAGGCGGCAGTGCTGAGCCGTGTCGCGCGCGATGTCTATTCGATCGAGCGCATCAAGCCGCTTTACGAGCGCGCCAAGCTCAACTTGCGGCCGTTGCGCGTGCCGAACATTCGCTTGCATTACGGCGACGGTCGCGTGGGTTTGCCCGCCGCCGCGCCGTTCGATGCGATCGTCATCGCGGCGGCGGGGCTGGACGTGCCGCAAGCGTTGCTCGAGCAATTGGCGATCGGCGGCAGGCTCGTGGCACCCGTCGGTTCACAGAGTGGGCAGGCCCAGGTGCTCACGCTGGTCGAGCGCGTTGCGCCGACCCAATGGCGGGAGTCTCGTCTTGATCGCGTTTTCTTTGTACCTTTAAAATCCGGAGTGATTTGACACCGATGTTTACGTTGCGCGCGATGCAAACGAACAACAAACAGACTTGGCTGACCGCCACTCAGCGCGTCGTCTGTGTGCTAGCCCTCACAACGCTCGCCGCGTGCGCGACGCGGCTCGATCAAGCGCCCGTCGTCGACCGCTCGAGCACGCTCTCGACGGGCGCCGCGGCCGGCGCACCGGGCGCGGCGCAGCCGGCCGTGCCGCTCGGTCCGCCGCCACCGGGCTACTATCGCGTGAAGCCTGGCGATACGCTTTATCGCATCGCACTCGAAAACGGGCAGAACTATCGCGACATTGCCGCGTGGAACAATCTGTCGAATCCCAATCAGATCGAAGTCGATCAACTGCTCCGTGTGGTGCCGCCGGGCGCCAACGCGGCGGCAGTGACGCCGGGTGTCGCAACGGCACCTGTGACGGCGGGTGCCGCGGTGCAAGGCGCGCCGCTCGCTCCTTCGGGTACGTCGGGCGCGGCGGCTGCGAACGCGAATGCCGGTGTGCCGCCGGTCTACGGCACAGGGCCGGGTGCGACCGCGACAACCATTCCGCCGCAGCCCGCGGCGAGTGCAGCGGCGAGTTCGCCGGCCGCCGGGGGCGAGGTGACGTTCGGCTGGCCCGTGCGCGGCCCGGTCGTCAATGCGTTCGACGACAACACGAACAAAGGGCTGAACATCGGCGGAAAAGCGGGCGAGCCGGTGAAGGCTGCCGCGGCAGGACGTGTTGTCTACGCAGGAAATGGGCTGCGCGGTTACGGCAATCTCATTATCATCAAACACAACGCGACGTATCTCACCGCCTATGCACACAACCGCACTTTGATGGTAAAAGAGGGGGATGCGGTGACGAAGGGGCAGGAGATCGCTCAGATGGGCGACACCGATGCCGACCGCGTGATGCTGCATTTCGAGATCCGTCGACAGGGCAAACCTGTCGATCCGATGAAATACTTGCCGCCGCAATAAGCGATACGACCATGCCGACATCGAAGCGCCGCAAGCAGCAAGCCGAAACGGACACGCTCAGCCGCGTCACGCACGACCTGGTGCACGACACCGGCGCTTCGACGAACGAGCCCGAGGACGACCCTGCGGAGTCAGAAGGCGAAATGGAGCAGGAAGGCGCCGCGGAGCGCGCCGAGGACGAAGGCGAGGAACGCGAGGGTGCGGCCGAGCCGGGCCCCGATCCGGACGACTTCCGAGCCCTGTTGCAGGCCGAACTGACCGCCGACACGATTCAGCATTACCTGAATCGCATCAGCATCAAGCCGCTGTTGACGGTCGAGGAGGAGCAGCGCTATTCGCGCCTGGCCAAGGCCGGCGAGTTCGAAGCTCGGCAGGTGATGATCGAGCGCAACCTGCGCCTGGTCGTCAGTATCGCGAAGGGCTATCTCAATCGCGGCGTGCCGCTGCTCGATCTAATCGAAGAAGGCAATCTCGGCCTCATGCACGCGATCGAAAAATTCGATCCGACGCGTGGTTTCCGCTTTTCGACTTATGCGACCTGGTGGATCCGCCAGAGCATCGAACGCGCGATCATGAACCAAGCGCGCACGGTGCGGCTGCCGGTGCATGTGATCCGCGAACTGAATCAGGTACTACGCGCGAAGCGGCACCTCGAGAAGAACTCGATGAACTCCGGCGAGCCGGTGGAGCGGCGCGACGCCAGTATCGACGATATCGCCTACCTGACGGGCAAGACCACCGACGAAGTCACCGATATCCTCGCGCTCAACGAGCATACGGCTTCGCTCGATGCACCGCTGGATCTCGATCCGGCCAGCAGCTTGCTCGATTTACTGTCCGACGATCAAAGCCAGTCTCCCGACGCGGAAGTGCAGCATCGCGAATTGGAAACGCTTACGCGGGCGTGGTTGTCGCGTTTGTCCGACAAGCATCGGCACGTCATCGAGCGGCGCTTCGGGCTCAATCACATCGAGCCGGCGACGCTTGAAGAGCTGGCCGACGAAATGGGCCTCACGCGCGAACGCGTGCGGCAAATCCAGCAAGAGGCGCTCGTGCGCTTGAAGCGCTTTTTCGCGTCCAACGGCGTGCGCAAGGACGCCGTCCTTTGAGCGGCGCACGTCCTGTCCGGACGCAGTTCTATCGATATTCATGATTCCGATTCTCGTTTTCGACATCGAGACGATCCCCGATGTCGTCGGCATTCGCCGTCTCGACGATTTACCCGATTCGATGAGCGACGCCGAGGTCGCCGAACACGCCTTTGCGGCACGGCGCGAAAAGACCGGCAGCGATTTCCTTCCTCATCACTTGCAGCGCGTCGCCGCGATCTCTTGCGTGTTTCGCGATCGGACGGGGTTGCGCGTACGTTCGCTCGGCACCGTCGAGGATGGCGAGGCGGTGCTGATTCAGTCGTTTTACCGCGTGATCGAAAAGTACACGCCGCAACTCGTCTCGTGGAACGGCGGCGGGTTCGATTTGCCGGTCTTGCATTATCGTGCGCTCGTGCACGGCATCCCCGCATCGCGGTATTGGGACCTCGGCGAGGACGATCGCGACTTTAAGTGGAACAACTACATTAGCCGGTATCACTCGCGCCATACCGATCTGATGGATGTTCTGGCGATGTACCAAGCTCGCGCGAATGCGCCGCTCGATGCGCTGGCCAAGCTCTGCGGCTTTCCGGGCAAGCTCGGGATGGACGGCGGCCAAGTGTGGACGGCCTTTCGCGAAGGGCGGATCGAAGAGATCCGCAATTACTGCGAAACGGACGTCGTCAATACCTACCTGCTGTATTGCCGCTTCCAGCTCATGCGAGGCGCATTTTCGCCGGACGAATATGCGGACGAAGTGGCCTTCGTGAAACAGGCGCTCGCGCAGGAAAGCGCGCCCCATTGGCGCGAATATCTCGCTGCTTTCGCCGAACCCGCCGTGGTTCCGGCCGCGGCTGCGCCGCGCTGAATGCGCGACGAACCGCGTGTTCGTTCGACCTCCATCGATCAATCCAGCTCGAGCACGATCGGCTGATGATCCGATGCCTGTGTCGTGCCGTCGATTTCGCAGGTTCGTAAGCGGCCCCTCAAATCCTCGGTGACGAAGACGAAGTCGCAGGCTATCGGCCCGTCGCTCCATTGCGCGGTGTCGTACACGCCGGCCGTGGGCGGCGGCGTGGCACCCGGATGGCGCGCCGTCCAGGCATCGATGAAACCGGGGCTGTTCGCCAGTGGGGCAAGAAAGGCTCGGTAGGCTTCGGATCCGAATGCGCTATTGAAATCCCCGCAGACGATGGCACTGACCGGACGCGAGGTCGCCGCGAATGGGCCGGTTGCATTCTCGGCCGGAGCGGGATGGGCCGCGTGGTCTGCCGCTTCGAGCTGCATGCGGCGCAATGCGTCGACTTGCGCGAGGCGCTGCGTCAGCGAATAAAATTCCAGATGGGTGACGACGATCCGTAGCGGACCGCGGTCGGTCTCGACCACCGCCTCCAGCGCAACCCGCTGCATCGACGGCGCGCCGGCATCGGCGGGCCAGGGCAACGAATGGCGGATCGCCAGGGAGACGGGCAATCGCGTGGCGATCGCGTTGCCGAATTGGCGGCGTCGCGGCGAACCGTCGAGCGACGGCAGGTCGGCGCCGATCGCGTCGAGCACGGTGAAGCCGGGCAGGCGGCGGGCGATTTCTTCGAATTGATCGGGGCTCGGGCCGCCGGGCAAGGCGCCGAAGCCGCGCGTGATCTCCTGCATGCAGAGCACGTCGAAATCGGCCAGACGCCTGGCCGTGTCGATCGTTCGCCCGAGATCGACGTGACCTTGGGCGTTTCGCCCCCATTGGACGTTCCAACTCACGAGCTTCACGATTCGCCTCCGTCCGATTGCGCTGTTCGTCTACAATCTCGCCTTCCGTCCCATGTCCCTCAGGAAACCGCAGGTGTCCGAATTTCCCCGTAGTATCGCGCGTCGCCCCGAGGGCGGCGCATCGCCCGTCGAACGGCCCGCAATCGAGATCGATTCGCTCGATATGGAGGCGCGTGGAGTGGGGCGTTTGACGACCGAAAACGGCGAGCCCGGCAAGGTCATTTTCGTCGAAGGCGCACTGCCTGGGGAGCGCGTCACCTATTCGAGCTATCGGAAAAAACCGAGCTTCGAGCAGGCGCAGCTCGTCGATGTCTTGCGAGCAAGCGCTATGCGCACCGCGCCGCAATGCCGCTTTTTCGGCACCTGCGGCGGTTGTTCGATGCAACATCTCGACGAGCGCGCGCAGGTGGCCATCAAGCAACGCGTGCTGGAAGACAACCTCTGGCATCTGTCGAAGCTGCGTGCCGAAACCGTCTTCCGGCCGATCCACGGACCGACGTGGGGGTATCGGTACCGCGCGCGGCTTACCGTGCGCCACGTCGCCAAGAAAGGGGGCGTGCTCGTCGGTTTCCACGAGAAAAAGAGCAGCTACGTGGCCGATATGACGAGTTGCGAGGTTCTGCCCCCGCATGTGTCGGCAATGCTGGTGCCGCTGCGTCGTCTGGTCGAAAGCCTGTCCATTCGCGATCGCTTGCCGCAGATCGAGCTGGCCGTCGGCACGAGCGTCACGGCGCTCGTACTGCGCGTGCTCGAGCCCATGACACCCGAGGACGAAGCGCACGTGCGGACGTTCGCCGACGAGCATGGCGTGCAATTCTGGGTCCAGCCGAAAGGCCCGGACACAGCGGTGCCGTTCTATCCGCTCGACGTCGAACTGGACTACACGCTGCCCGAATTCGGCATCCGCATGCCGTTCAAGCCGACCGACTTCACGCAGGTCAATCACGCCATCAACCGTGTGCTCGTGGGGCGGGCGCTGCGGCTCCTGTCGCCCGCACGCACCGATCGTGTCCTGGACCTATTTTGTGGTCTCGGGAATTTCACGCTGCCGCTCGCGCGTCTTGCTCGCGAAGTGGTGGGGATCGAAGGCAGCGAGGCGCTGACGAGCCGGGCGCTCGCGAATGCGAAGGTCAACGGCGTCGATCGCCATACTTCATTCGCCTGCCGTAATCTGTTCGAGGTCACGGCCGACGATTTGCGCGCGCTGGGCCCGTTCGACAAATTCCTCGTAGACCCGCCGCGCGAAGGCGCGCTAGCCGTCTCCAAGGCGTTGGCTCAGATCGCCCAAAGCGGGGAAGGGCCGCTGCCGAAGCGGATCGTCTACGTATCGTGCAATCCGGCCACACTTGCGCGCGACGCCGGACTGCTCGTGCACGAAGCGGGCTACCGGCTCAAGGGGGCAGGCGTCGTCAACATGTTCCCGCATACTTCGCACGTGGAATCGATTGCGTTATTCGAGCGCGCTTGATGGGTGCGCTCGATGGGTGCGATTGATCAGGCAGGCCGGCTCCGAGCCGGCCTGCGGGCGAAAAAAAGCCCCCATTTTTGAGATGGGGGCTTTTTTGTCGATGGCTCGCCGCTTTGCCGGCGAGCGCGCCGACCTGCGTGACGGCGAACGGGCGTTACCACCCGCGTCGATCAATTACGGTTGTTACCGCCGAAAATACCGAGCAGCGAAAGCAGGTTGACGAACACGTTGTAAAGATCGAGATAGATCGCCAGCGTGGCCGTGATGTAGTTCGTTTCGCCGCCATTCACGACGCGCTGCACGTCGAACAGCATGAAGCCCGAGAAAATGACGATCGCGAGCACGGAAACCGTCAGCATCAGGGCCGGCAAATGCAGGAACATGTTGGCGACCATCGCCACGAGGATGACGATCACGCCCATGAAGAGCCACTGGCCGAGGCCCGAAAAGTCGCGCTTGCTGACCGTGGCGATCGACGCCATCGCGGCGAAGATGACGGCCGTGCCGCCGAATGCCAGCATGATCAGCGAGGGACCATTCGAGAAGTGCAGGATCATCGTCAGGAGCCGCGAGAGCATGAGCCCCATGAAGAAGGTGAATCCCAACAGGAAGACCACGCCTAGCCCGCTTTCCTTCGTGCGCTCGATCGCGAACATGAAGCCGAACGCGATCGCGAAAAAGGCCAGCATGCTCATCATCGGGCTCGTCGCGGCGAACAGCGAGAAGCCGGTGACGACGCCGATCCATGCACCCACGACCGTCGGCACCATCGACAGCGCGAGCAGCCAGTAGGTGTTGCGCAGCACGCGATTGCGGGCGGCCGCTGAACCGACTGCTCCGCCGCGGGCGACGTTGTACGGGTACTCGTTCATGCTTTCTCCTTGCGTAAAAACGCACTCGAATCGGGTCGTGCCCCGCGCCGGCTTACGTGCCGCGCATTTGGCCACCCGCTTCCTAAGATCGGTCCTACGAGCGCGAGTTTCAAGCTCCCCATCGACTTTTCGGACGAACTTTCGTCTGAGCTAGGGATCGATCGCAATCATACACTGGAACATGCTACAATTGCAGATTCATTAGAATTCGTAACCCCTTAATTTTTTGGAGTTTTTATGGCGATCGAGCGTACCCTGTCGATTATCAAGCCCGATGCAGTGGCGAAGAACGTGATTGGCCAGATCTACAGCCGCTTCGAAAACGCAGGCCTGAAGATCGTCGCAGCACGCCTGGCACAGCTTTCGCGCGCCGACGCGGAGAAGTTCTACGCCGTGCACGCCGCTCGTCCGTTCTTCAAGGATCTCGTGGAATTCATGATTTCGGGCCCGGTGATGATCCAAGTGCTCGAAGGCGAGAACGCCATCCTGAAGAACCGCGACCTCATGGGCGCGACGGATCCGAAGAAGGCCGAGGCGGGCACGATCCGCGCCGATTTTGCCGACAGCATCGACGCGAACGCCGTGCACGGCTCGGACGCCGCGGAAACGGCTGCCGTGGAAATCGCATTCTTTTTCCCGGAAATCAACGTCTACTCGCGCTGATCGCCGGGCACGACGTTAGCGTATTACGCTTGGCGCGCGCGGCCGCCCGGCGTGTCGCCGCGCTAGGCGCGGCGGCCGCGGGCAAGCCGCATTGAAACAGCAGGATCCGACATGACGAGCAGTCCTTCCGTCAATCTTCTCGACCTCGATGCCGCGGGGCTGGTCGCCTATTGCGACAGCCTCGGCGAAAAGGCGTTTCGCGCCAAGCAGCTGCAACGCTGGATTCACCAGTACAACGCCGCCGATTTCGACGGCATGACCGATCTTGCCAAGTCGCTGCGCACGAAGCTCAAGGATCGCGCGGCGATCGTGATGCCGCCGATCGTCAGCGATCACGTTTCGGCCGACGGCACGCGCAAGTGGCTCGTCGACGTCGGTAACGGCAACGCCGTGGAAACGGTGTTCATTCCCGAAGAAACGCGCGGGACGCTGTGCGTCTCGTCGCAGGCCGGCTGCGCCGTCAACTGCCGGTTTTGCTCGACGGGCAAGCAGGGTTTTTCGCGCAATCTCACCACGGGCGAGATCATCGGCCAGTTGCGCATGGCCGAATTCGCCTTGCGCGCGGCGCTTGGCCGTCCGCATGCACCGGATAACAAGGGCGAGCGCGTCATTACCAACGTCGTGATGATGGGCATGGGCGAGCCGCTGCTCAATTACGACGCGCTCGTACCGGCGCTGCGCCTCATGCTCGACGACAACGCCTATGGCCTGTCCCGGCGACGGGTGACGGTATCGACCTCGGGCGTCGTACCGATGATGGATCGGCTCGGGGCGGACCTGCCGGTGGCGCTGGCCGTCTCGCTGCATGCGCCGAACGATGCGCTGCGCGACATGTTGGTGCCGCTGAATAAGAAGTATCCTCTGCGCGAGCTGATGGCCGCGTGTCGGCGTTATCTCGCGGTAGCGCCACGCGATTTCATCACGTTCGAGTACTGCATGCTCGATGGCGTGAACGACACTGACGCGCACGCGCGCGAATTGCTTGCGCTGACGGCCGACGTGCCGTGCAAGTTCAATTTGATTCCGTTCAATCCGTTTCCGGAATCGGGGCTCGTGCGCTCCAAAGCCGATCGGATCAAGCGGTTTGCGCAGATCCTGATCGATGCCGGCGTGGTCACGACGGTGCGCAAAACGCGCGGCGACGATATCGACGCCGCGTGCGGCCAGCTCGCGGGTGCGGTGAAAGATCGCACGCGCGTGGCCGAGCGAATGGGCCGGGCCACGAATGGCCGGGCCACGAATGACCGGGTCGGGGATGGCCCGGTGGGGGATGGTCGCACGAGCAAGGTCATCGAAGTGCGGCCCGTGCGCTGACGCAGTCGGCCGCACGACCGAGGCGGCGCTGTGTGCGCGCCGCCGATGAGCAGTGAGACAGACGGTCTGCACGCCGAGGGCATCGAAAGAGCCCTTGGGGTGTGGAGTGGAAAAAAGAGAATCGACGCGAGGATCAGGGATGAGCGAGTCGCAGCATCCGCAATCAGAAGGCACACAGACCAGCGGGGGACGTTCGGGCGCAGGGGCAGGCACCGTGCCGCAGACGGCGCCGGGCGCCGCCTACGCGCCCCTCGATTCGCTGGCTGCGGTCGGCGCTCGCCTTGCCCAGTTGCGGGAAGCGAAAGGGTGGTCCGTCGACGACGTATCGGCTCGGCTGAAGGTTTCGCCGAACAAGATGCGAGCGCTCGAAGCAGGCGACATCAGCCAATTGCCCGGGACGACGTTCGCGCTGGGTGTCATCCGCAGTTACGCTAAGATGCTCGGGACCGACCCGGAGCCGTTCGCGCAGGCGCTTCGGCGCGTGAAAGGCGAGCCCGAGCCGGATTTGTCCATGCCCGCCTCGACGGGTGCCGATTTGCCGCGCGGCCGCGTTTCCGTGTCGCTCGGCGGCACGCCCAAGCACCGGTCCTGGTGGTGGGGCGTCGCGGCCGGCGTCATCGTCGTCATCGCCCTCGCCATGTGGCACCAAGGTGGCGAGTCGGCAGCATGGCTTGCGCGCCTGAAGTCCAGCGCGGGCGGAATGGCGGCTAATCCGGGCGGCACGGCATCGAGCGCGGGGGCGTCGGCTTCGGCGGTGACGTCGACCGGGGGCGTCGTGACCCAGGGCGCCGCGGCCGCATCGTCGGCAAGCATGGCCGCCTCCACGGACGCGAGCACGCCGGCGATCACGCCGCTCGAACCGACGGCGCAGGCGTTGGCCTCGCAGCCGGCTCCGGTGCAAGGCGCCTCGGCAACGGTGGCCGCGCCCGCGTCGCTATCGGCCGCCACGCAAGCGCAGGCGCAAACCGAGGCCGCCGCGTCGGTGCCCGCCGCGCAGCCCGAATCGAGCGCCGCGACGTCGGCTGCCGCAGCCTCGGCCGCATCGCCCGCCGCCGCTTCGGGCGCCGCGACGCTCGCAGTCAAGGTGTCGCAAGACAGCTGGTTTAGCGTGCGCGACAAGAGCGGCAAGGAAGTGTTTTCGGGGATGATCCATGCCGGCGACACGAAGGAAGTGTCGGGCGTGCCGCCCTTCAAGGTCACGGCGGGTAACCGCGCAGGGCTCGAATCGGTGACGCTCGACGGGCAAGCCGTCGATGCGGCGAAGTTCGGTCCTAACAAGGGCAACGTCGCGCATTTCACGTTGCCGTAACGATCCAACGCCGCGGCGAGCCCGCCGCGGCCCGTTCTCCATTCGGGTGTGCAGCCGTTCGGCGTACTGCGCACGCAGCGTAACCAGGACTCATGGGTCTTTCGATGCCTACCGACAGCAGCAGTCAGATTTGTTCTTCCGTGCCGATTTTCGGCGGTCCCGCGAAGCGTCGCGCCTCGCACGCGGTGGATGTCCGCTGGGGCGGCCAGCTCGTGACCATCGGCGGCGACGCGCCCGTGCGCGTGCAGTCGATGACGAATACCGATACGGCCGACGCGATCGGCACGGCTATCCAAGTGAAGGAACTCGCCCAGGCGGGCTCGGAACTCGTTCGGATTACCGTCAACACGCCTGAAGCCGCGCAAGCCGTGCCGGTCGTTCGCGAACAACTCGACCGCATGGGCGTGACGGTGCCGCTCGTCGGCGATTTCCATTACAACGGCCACTTGTTGCTGCGCGATTATCCCGCTTGCGCCGAAGCGTTGTCGAAGTACCGGATCAATCCCGGCAACGTGGGCCATGGCGCGAAACGCGACACGCAGTTCGCACAGATGATCGAAGCGGCAGCCCGCTACGACAAGCCGGTTCGGATCGGCGTGAATTGGGGCAGTCTCGATCAAGATTTGCTCGCGCGCATGATGGACGAAAACGCTGCGCGTAGCGAGCCGTGGGAAGCCCAGAGCGTCATGTACGAGGCGCTGATTCAATCGGCGATCGGCTCGGCCGAACGCGCTGTCGAATTGGGCCTCGGCCGCGACAAGATCGTCCTATCGTGCAAGGTCAGCGGCGTGCAGGATCTGATCGCCGTCTACCGCGAACTCTCGCGCCGCTGCTCGTTCGCGCTTCATCTGGGCCTGACCGAAGCCGGTATGGGCTCGAAAGGGATCGTCGCGTCGACGGCCGCCCTTGGCGTGCTGCTGCAGGAAGGCATCGGCGATACCATCCGCATTTCGCTCACGCCCGAACCCGGTGCGTCGCGCACGGGGGAAGTCATCGTCGGCCAGGAAATCTTGCAAACGATGGGGTTGCGTTCGTTCACGCCGATGGTCATTGCCTGCCCGGGCTGCGGCCGCACCACGAGCACGCTGTTTCAGGAACTCGCGTCTCAAATCCAGAATTATCTGCGTGCGCAGATGCCGGTCTGGCGCGACCAATACCCCGGCGTCGAGAAAATGCACGTGGCGGTCATGGGCTGCATCGTCAACGGGCCGGGCGAATCGAAGCAAGCCAACATCGGCATCAGCTTGCCCGGTTCGGGGGAAAACCCGGCCGCGCCCGTCTTCATCGACGGCGAAAAGGTCAAGACGCTGCGCGGCGAGCGGATTGCCGAGGAATTCCAGCAAATCGTGAGCGACTATGTCGAGCGCCGTTACGGCCGCGCGAGCGTCGCGAATTAACGACTCAACCGAATAACGATGACAGAACAGAAGAGAAAGCTCGAGAAGCTTGCCGGCGTCAAAGGCATGAACGACATCCTGCCGGCCGATGCCGCCCTGTGGGACTTTTTCGAGGCCACGGTCAAATCGATGCTGCGCGCGTACGGCTATCAGAATATCCGCACGCCGATCGTCGAGCACACGCAGCTATTTACGCGCGGCATCGGCGAAGTGACGGACATCGTCGAAAAGGAGATGTACAGCTTCGTCGATTCGCTCAATGGCGAGCATCTCACGCTTCGCCCGGAAAATACCGCCGCGGTCGTGCGTTCGGCCATCGAGCACAATCTGCTGTACGACGGCCCCAAGCGGCTGTGGTACATCGGGCCGATGTTCCGTCACGAACGCCCGCAACGCGGCCGCTATCGCCAGTTCCACCAAGTGGGCGTGGAAGCGCTCGGCTTCGCGGGTCCAGATACCGATGCCGAAATCATCTTGATGTGCCAGCGGCTCTGGGATGATTTGGGCTTGACCGGCATTCGGCTCGAAATCAACTCGCTGGGCCTCGCCGAAGAACGCGCGGCGCATCGCGTCGAACTCATCGCCTATCTCGAACAGCACGTCGATCTGCTCGACGAGGACGCCAAGCGCCGGCTCTATACGAACCCGCTGCGCGTGCTCGATACGAAGAACCCCGCGCTGCAGGAGATCGCGCAAAACGCGCCGAAGCTTATCGATTTCCTCGGCGAGGTGTCGCTGGCGCACTTCGAAGGGCTGCAACGCCTGCTCAAAGCGAACAACATTCCCTTCACGGTCAATCCGCGTCTCGTGCGCGGGCTCGATTACTACAATCTCACGGTGTTCGAGTGGGTCACCGATAAGCTCGGCGCGCAAGGTACCGTCGCCGCCGGCGGCCGCTACGATCCGCTCATCGAGCAACTGGGCGGCAAGCCGACGGCTGCCTGCGGTTGGGCAATGGGTGTCGAGCGTATCCTCGAATTGCTGAAGGAGGAATCGCTCGTGCCGCAGGAGGATGGGTGCGACGTCTATGTCGTCCACCAGGGCGATAGCGCGCGCGAGCAAGCCTTCATCATCGCGGAGCGCCTGCGCGATACGGGCCTCGACGTGATCCTCCATTGCAGCGCCGATGGCGCTTCGGCCAGCTTCAAGTCGCAAATGAAGCGGGCCGACGCGAGCGGCGCGGCTTTCGCGGTCATCCTCGGGGACGACGAGGTCGAGAACGGGACGGTGGGGATCAAACCGCTGCGCGATACGGCGGGCGGTGGCGAAAAGAGCGAGCAACGCACCGTGGCGGTCGAAAACTTGACCGAATTTCTAATCAATGCGATGGTTGCAACCGCCGAAGACGGCGACGACTGACGCAACCGTCGCCGCTCATGACAAGAACGGCGCGAGACAAGAAGGAATCGCTTTGCGATGAGTTATCACGACGAACAAGAATCGATTGAGAGTTTCAAGGCTTGGTGGGCGCAGTGGGGCAATACGTCCACGTGGATCGTGCTCGTGGCGCTCGTTGCCGCGGCGGCATGGAACGGCTGGCACTTCTGGCAGCGGCGTCAGGCGACTCAAGCCGCGGTGCTCTACGAGCAGGTGCTGCAGTCCGTTGCGGCCAAGGACAAGGCCGCCGTCGCACGCGATGCCGGGGACATGGAATCGCGTTACGGCCATACCGCGTACGGCGAAATGACGGCGCTCGCGGCGGCCAAGGCGCTCTATGAAGCGGGCGACGCGGCGGGTGCGAAAGCGCAGTTGCAGTGGGCGATCGATCACGCGAAGGACGACGAGTACAAGCAGATCGCGAAGCTGCGCCTGGCCGCCGTACTGCTCGACGAAAAGGCTTACGACGCCGGCCTCGCGCTGCTCGACGGCACGCCGCTCGAGGGCTTCCAAGGCGTCGTGGCGGATCGACGGGGCGACCTGCTGGCGGCTGCCGGCAAGCGGGCCGATGCGCGCAGCGCCTATGGGGTCGCGCTCTCGTCGCTGGGCAAGAGCGATACGTCCGCGCGCCAGCTCATTCAATTCAAGCTCGACGCGCTTGGCGGTTGAGCGGCGTACGTCCGTACCGCCGTCGGCCGCGCTTACCTGAACAACCTTTGACGAAGCCTCGCTCACCGATGAATTTGCTGAAACGTTTCGCTGTGCCCGTCGCTTGCGCGATGACCGTCCTCGCGATGGCAGCTTGCTCGTCCACCAAGGACCCGCGCCGTGAGCCGGTGCCGCTCACCGAGTTCAAGCCTGTCTTCAACGTCGAGCAATCCTGGAAGACGAGCGTCGGCAAGGCGGGGCGTTACTTCTTCTCGCCGGTCGTCGTAGGCGACGCCGTCTACGCGGCCGGCTCGAACGGCACGGTGGCGAAGATCGACGGGAAGACGGGGCAGACGCTCTGGAGTACCAAGGTTCACGCCGACCTGACTTCCGGCGTGGGTAGCGACGGCACCTATACCGCGGTCGGTGCGGAAAAGGGCGGCGTCGACGTGCTCGACGCTAACGGCAAGCTGCTCTGGAAGACGACGGTGCCGGGCGAAATCGTCTCGCCGCCGCTCGTCGGCAACGGCTACGTGATCGTGCGCACGATCGACGGTCAGATCAGCGCGTTCAATGCGTCCACCGGCGAGCTGCGTTGGCAGTACCGCAATCGCGCCGTGCCGCTCAACCTGCGCGTGTCGGCCGGGATGGCGTTCGCGGGCGATGCCGCCGTACTGGCCGGCTTTCCGGGCGGTTCGTTGTCGGCAGTCAACCTGAAAACGGGCGACGATTATTGGCAGGCGCCGGTGTCGTTCCCGAAGGGCGTGACGGAGGTGGAACGGATCAACGACGTGACGGGTGCGCCGACCTTGGTGGGCGCCGAAGCGTGCGCGGTGACGTTCCAAGGACGCATCAGCTGCTTCGATGCGAATAGCGGCCAGCCTGTCTGGGAGCAACCGTTTTCCGGCGTGAGCGGGCTTGCCGCAGACCGCACCGCGGTGGTGGCGCCCGACGATTGGTCGGTACTGCAAGCGTTCGACGCGACGTCGGGCAAGCCGCTGTGGAAGAACGACAAGCTCAAGAATCGCGACCTGAGCACGCCGTATTTGCTCGGGCCCGATGTCGTGGTCGGCGATTACAAGGGTTACGTTCACTTCCTGTCGCGCGACGACGGCAAGTTCCTCGCGCGCGTCAAGACGGACGGCAGCCCGATTACGGCCGCACCGGTAGCGGTCGGCAACACGCTGATCGTGCAAACGCACGACGGCCATTTGTACGGCTTCGTTTCGCACTGAGCGCAACGACCGTCGAGTCCTAGCCCGTGGCCGGCGAAGCCGGCTGCGGGCGTTTTCGAGCGCCGGTGCGTGTAGTGCGCGACCGGCCGATCGATACGAGGTGCCTCGCGCACCGCCGTATCGTGATAATTTTCGAGCAGCGGCGTGCTTCGGTGCGCTGGCGCTGGCCTCGGCCGTTCGCCTGAAGGACGTTGCCGCAAGCCGGCGCGTCATGCCGGTCCATGCCGCATGCGGCATATCGATGCGCCGATGGTCCCGCAACTCGCCGCTCCGGCGAGCCGGTGCGGTGGCGCATGCCTCACTTAGACAACGTCAGATGAAACCCGTAATTGCCCTAGTCGGGCGCCCCAATGTGGGGAAATCCACTCTGTTCAACCGGCTCACGCGTTCGCGCGATGCGCTTGTCGCCGATTTGCCCGGCTTGACGCGCGATCGGCACTACGGCGAGGGGCGTGTGGGCGACCGTGCCTATCTGGTCGTCGATACAGGCGGCTTCGAGCCTGTCGCCAAGGACGGGATCCTGCACGAGATGGCGCGCCAAACGCGGCAGGCGGTCGAGGAGTCGGACGTCGTCGTGTTTATCGTGGACGGGCGCAATGGGCTCGCGCCGCAAGACAAATCGATTGCCGATTACCTGCGCAAAACGGGCCGGCCGATCGTGCTCGTCGTGAACAAGGCCGAGGGGATGAAGTACACGGCCGTGGCGTCCGATTTCTACGAACTCGGATTGGGCGATCCGCGCGCGATTTCGGCGGCGCACGGCGACGGCGTGACCGAAACGATCAACGACGCCCTCGAAATCGCCTACGCGGGGCACCCCGAGGAAACAGAGGAGGACAACGCGGCGCGCGGGATCAAGATCGCAATCGTCGGACGGCCGAACGTCGGCAAGTCGACGCTCGTCAACACGTTGATCGGTGAAGATCGCGTGATCGCCTTCGACATGCCCGGTACGACGCGCGATTCGATCTACGTCGATTTCGAGCGCCAGGGCAGGAAATACACGCTGATCGACACGGCCGGATTGCGGCGGCGGGGCAAAGTATTCGAAGCGATCGAGAAATTTTCGGTTGTGAAAACGCTGCAGTCGATCGCCGACGCGAACGTTGTTATCTTGCTGCTCGACGCTCGTCAGGACATCTCGGACCAAGACGCTCACATTGCGGGTTTCGTGGTCGAGCAAGGCCGCGCGCTCGTGGTGGGCGTGAACAAATGGGATGGGCTCGACGCGCACGTGCGCGAGCGGACGAAAGCAGACTTGATGCGCAAGCTCAAATTCTTGGAGTTTGCGAAATTTCATTTCGTGTCGGCCACCGAGAAGACCGGCATCGGTCCGCTCATGCGCTCGGTCGACGACGCCTACGCCGCCGCCATGGCCAAGCTGCCCACGCCAAAATTGACGCGCGCGCTGATCGAGGCGGTGGAGTTCCAGCAGCCTCGCCGTCGCGGCCCCGTCCGTCCGAAGTTGCGTTACGCGCACCAGGGCGGCCAGAACCCGCCGATCATCGTCATCCACGGCAACGCGCTCGACGCCGTGACGGAGACGTACAAGCGGTATCTCGAAAATCGTTTCCGCGAAACTTTCTCGCTGACGGGAACTCCATTGCGCATAGAGTTCCGCTCATCGACGAATCCTTACGCGGACAAGGGCTGATTCGGGGCTCTCGCGCCTTGGCCGGATGGCCTGGGCGCCCCGTGCCACAACGAAAATCGGCTATAGTGTAGCGATTGGCGGCGGATTTCTTTTTCTTCGTCCCAATCTGGATCCAACCTGCAAAAAAACGACGGAGTTTGCTATGAGCAACAAAGGGCAACTGTTACAAGACCCGTTTCTGAACGCACTGCGCAAAGAGCACGTGCCGGTTTCCATCTATTTGGTCAACGGCATCAAGCTTCAAGGGAACATCGAATCGTTCGACCAGTACGTTGTGTTGCTCCGAAACACCGTGACTCAGATGGTCTACAAGCACGCCATTTCGACGGTCGTGCCGGCCCGTCCGGTCAATTTCCATCCCGATTCGGAAACGGCCTGATTCCATCCTAGCGGCCGGCGCGGTGCCGACTAATCGGCGCTGGCACCGGCCGCTTCCTATTTAGACGCCCATCAATTTGATCAACGCAGCGCTCGTCGGCATCGATTTCGGCAAGATCGACTTCGAAGCCAGTCTCGAAGAACTCAGTCTGCTCGCGCAAAGTGCGGGCGCCCATCCCGCCGTGACCTTGACCGGGCGTCGTTCCAGTCCCGATGCCGCGTTGTTCGTCGGCAGCGGCAAGGCCGAGGAATTGCGCCTCGCTTGCGAGGCCAACGATGTCGAAATCGTCATCTTCAACCACGCATTGGCACCGGCGCAGCAGCGCAATTTGGAGCGGGCGCTTAACCGCCGCGTCGTCGATCGCACGAGTCTGATCCTCGATATCTTCGCTCAGCGTGCGCGCAGCCACGAAGGCAAGCTGCAGGTGGAGCTGGCGCAACTGCAATACCTCGCCACGCGCCTCGTGCGCGCTTGGACCCACCTCGAGCGCCAGAAAGGCGGTATTGGCTTGCGCGGCCCGGGCGAGACGCAGCTCGAAACCGATCGCCGTTTGATCGGCGAGCGCATCAAGATGCTCAAGGGGCGGCTCGAGAAGCTGCGTCGTCAGCACGGCACGCAGCGGCGCCAGCGCGCGCGCAATCGTGCGATGTCGGTGTCGCTCGTCGGGTACACCAACGCCGGAAAATCGACGTTGTTCAATGCGCTTACCAAGGCGCAAGCCTACGCGGCCAACCAACTGTTCGCCACGCTCGACACGACCTCTCGCCGGTTGTACCTCGGCGACGAGGCAGGGCAGGTGATCGTTTCCGATACCGTCGGCTTCATTCGCGAATTGCCGCACCAATTGGTTGCCGCGTTTCGGGCGACGCTCGAGGAAACGATCCACGCCGATTTGCTGCTGCACGTCGTCGATGCATCGAGCGCGGTGCGGCTCGACCAGATCGATCAGGTGAACGAGGTCCTGGCGGCAATCGGCGCGAATACGGTGCGACAGATCCTCGTCTTCAACAAGATCGACGCCGTGCCGGAACTGGCGGCCCGCGGCGACGCGGTCGAGCGGGACGAGTATGGTAATATTTCGCGCGTCTTTTTGAGCGCGCGCACGGGGCAGGGTTTGGATACGCTGCGCGCAGCCATCGCCGAAATCGCCACCTCAGAACATCTCCCCGATAGCGGGGGCGCGCTGCCAGAAGCGGCGCCGCCGGCGCAGGGGCACGAAGATTCAGACGCATCGGCGTCGTCCGATGCGCGGACATGGCGCTCCGATTTGCATTGACCGGCTCTCCCAACTCGAGCGAACGAACACAGGTGAACGAATACAACGAGCGGAGTTTCTGGCTGCGTGCGCGCGCCATTCTGTCGATCAGCGATCCTCGCTGGGGTCGGGGCGACGGCAACGGCAGCCGGCAGCGGCCTAATGAGCCGAAGCGCGGGCCCGGCGGCGACGGTGACGGCCCGCCGGATCTCGACGAAATGTGGCGCGAGTTCAACCGGCGCTTGTCGCGGTTCTTCGGCGGCAAGGGGCCGGGCTCGGGTCCGGGCGATCGGCGTCCCGACAACGGGCGCGCTGCGCGTATCGGCGTGGGCATCGTCATCGGCGTGCTCGTCGCGATCTATATCGGCAGCGGCGTGTTCGTCGTGCAAGACGGTCAAGCTGGCGTGGTCCTGCAATTCGGCAAGTATCGCGGCACCGTTGAACCGGGTGTGCACGTGCGGCTGCCTTATCCGTTCGAGACCCACGAAATCGTCAATATCGCGCAAATTCGATCCGTGGAGATCGGCCGCGGCAATGCGATGAGCGACGCCGGTACGAAGGACGCCTCGGTCGTCACGCAAGATGGCGACATCGTCGATGTGCGCCTTGGGGTCCAATATCAAGTCAAATCCGCCACCGATTACCTGTTTCGCACGGCCGATCCCGATCTCAGCGTGACGCAAGCGGCGCAGGCTGCCGTGCGCGAAATCGTGGGCACGCGTACTGCCGCGAGCTTGCTCGACGGGAATCGGGACGCCATTCGCGAGCCGCTCATGCAGACGATTCAACGCGCGCTCGACCGGTATCGCTCGGGGCTCGCCGTGACGGGCGTCACGGTCATGTCGATCGATCCGCCGGCGGCGGTGCGAAACGCCTATGCGGACGCCGCTCGCGCACGACAAGATCGAGCGAGCGCCAAAGCGGAGGCGGACGCTTACGCGAGCCAAATTCTACCGGGCGCCAAGGCGCAAGCTCAGCGGACGATCGACGACGCGAAGGCGTACGCCGCGCGCGTGGTATCCGATGCACAGGGCGACGCCGAGCGCTTCAAGCAGGTCTACGCCCAATATGCGAAGGCGCCGGCCGTCGTGCGGGAACGGATGTATTTGGAAACCATGCGCGATATCTACGCCAATTCGACCAAAATTTTCGTCAGCGGAAAGCCGGGCAGCAGTGTCGTGAATCTCTCCGTCGATAAGCTGCTCGACGCTAACCGCCGCGCGTCCGCCGGCGCGAATCCGGCGGCGGCATCCGCCCCCGCGGCCGCGGCCGCGAGCGCGGTGTCGGGTGCCGCGGGCGCATCGGCCGCTCAGGCGCCGGCCGAGCCGAACGCCGCTAGCCAAGCGGCGGCGAGCGACGCCCTCCGTTCGCGCGATACGCTGCGTAGCCGCGCGCGCGAAGACGACTTGCAGCAATAAGGAGCGCTCGAGATGAATCGTATCGTTGCGCTCGTCGTGGTGGTGGTGGCCGCGTTGTTCGCCGGGGCGTCGACCTTGTTGGTCGTCGACCAGCGCCATGTCGCCGTCGTTTATTCGCGCGGCGGCGAGCACCCGGTGCTTGTCGGGCCCGGTCTGCATGTCAAACTGCCCACCCCGTTGCAAGCGGCCATGCTCGTCGACACGCGGGTTCGTACGCTGACGCCGCCCGACGCGGATCGTCTCGTGACGTCCGACAAATCGGACTTGCTCGTCACGCCTGTATTGAAATTCCGCGTGGCAGACCCGTTGGCGCTGTTCGCCGAAACCGACGGCGATCAGCAAAGCGCGCTCGATAAGCTCTCGGGTCAAATGCAAGCCGCGCTCGGCGAATCGTTTGCCAAGCGCTCGCTCGCCGATGTGCTGTCGCACGAGCGCGATGTGGCGCAGGAAGCGCAGAACGCGATCGGCGCGGCGGCGAAAACGCTCGGGATCGAAATCGTCGATTTGCGTTTAGCACGTGTCGATTTTCCGCAAACGAGTGCCGACGCCGTCTATAAGCGGATGGCGGCCGCGCAAGAGCAGGTAGCGGCCGACGAACGCGCGCAAAGCGCCACCGAAGTGGCGCAGATCAAAGCGGACGCGCAGCGACAGCGGGAAGCCGTCTTGGCCGATGCCGATTCGACGGCGCAAGCCGTCAAGGGCGAAGGCGACGCCAAGGCCGCGGCCATTGCGGCCGACGCCTACGGGCGCGACCCGGCGTTCTACCAGTTCTACGAAAGCTTGCAAGCGTATCGAAGCGTGTTCAAGGCGGGCGACGTGATCGTCGTCGATCCCGACAGCGAGTTCTTCCGCTTCATGCGCAATCCCGATGGGAGTAGCGTCCCAGCGTCCCCGGCCGTCTCGGCTTCACGCAAACATTGATTCAGGGGCGCCGCCGATCGACCGGCGGCGCCGGCATTTCATGGACATGGCCGGTTCGTTATTGCTTGCGATCGCTCTGATGCTCATCATCGAGGGCATGTTTCCGTTCGTCTTCCCGACGGCATGGCGCGAGACCTTTCGTAAAATAGCCGAACGCCCGGCGCATCATATTCGCATCGGCGGTTTGATCGTCATGGCGCTCGGTTTGCTGTTGCTCGTCGCGGCCACCTGAAACCGTCGCGGCGCTTTGCGCGATCGGCGCTCGTGCCCGCGCCGCTTTTCGCTTGACTCGCTTTCGGCTGCGCGCTGCGCGCCTCCTTTAATGTCGTAGGATCCAACGATGTCGACCTGGCTGCTTCCCGAAAATATCGCCGACGTGCTGCCTTCCGAGGCGCGCAAAATCGAAGAACTGCGGCGCGCGCTGCTCGATCGCTTCCGTACCTACGGATACGAGATGGTGATGCCGCCGCTGCTCGAGTACCTCGAATCGCTGTTGACCGGCGGCGGCAGCGATCTGAACTTGCGGACGTTCAAGCTCGTCGATCAACTGTCGGGGCGCACGCTCGGGCTGCGAGCGGATACGACACCGCAAGTCGCGCGCATCGACGCGCATTTGTTGAACCGGCAGGGCGTCACCCGCCTTTGCTACGCCGGCAGCGTGCTGCATACGCGCCCGCGCGGCCTGCACGCCACGCGCGAGCAGATCCAGATCGGCGCCGAGATTTATGGGCACGGCGGCCTCGAAGCCGACCTCGAAATCCAGCAGTTGATGCTCGACGTGCTGCGGCTGGCGGGCATCGACAATGTCCGGCTCGACCTGTGTCACGCGGGCGTGCTGCTCGCGCTGTTCGAGCGCGACGCCGTGGCCGCCGCGCGCGGCGAAACGCTTTACGAGGCGCTCGCCGGCAAAGATGTGCCCCGCGTTGTCGAGTTGACGCACGATCTGGATCCGGTGGTGCGCGATGCGTTGCGTGCGTTGCCGTCGCTGTACGGCGACGTCTCGGTCATCGAACTCGCGCGGCAGCGGCTGCCGCAATGGCCCACGATCGCACGGGCGCTCGACGATTTGGCGTTCCTCGCCGCGCGTGTCGAAGGCGGACACGCCACGATCGACCTCGCCGATTTGCGGGGCTACGCTTATCACAGCGGCGTCATGTTTTCCGCCTACGTCGACGGCGTGCCGAATGCCCTCGCGCGCGGCGGGCGCTACGATCATGTGGGACAGGCCTACGGCCGTGCTCGCCCCGCAACGGGCTTTTCGCTCGACTTGCGCGAGATCGCGCGGATTTCCCCGATCGAGGCACGCAGCAGCGCAATCCTCGCGCCCTGGAAGCATGACGATCTGTTGCGCGAACGCGTCGCCGCGTTGCGCGATGCGGGCGAAGTCGTGATTCAGGCATTGCCGGGGCACGATCACGCGCTCGACGAATTCGCATGCGATCGCGTGCTCGTAGAGCGCGACGGGGCTTGGCTCGTGGAGCCTTGCCTGCCGAACGCAGGGGCATGAACGGCGCGCTCGCGCGCACCGCCGTCATGCACTCGATGGGTCCATGCCGTTGAAGCGAAACGGAAAAATTCGGAAGCTTCCACGAACATGGGTAGAATACGTTTTTAACCAGCTAACGAAACAACATGTCTGCCAGCGCAGTGAATGCAGCCCCGGGACGCAATGTCGTCGTGGTCGGGACTCAATGGGGTGATGAAGGCAAGGGCAAGATCGTCGACTGGCTGACGGACCACGCGCAAGGCGTCGTACGTTTCCAGGGCGGCCACAATGCCGG
>NZ_JBQCIV010000011.1:0-5271 GCF_051953405.1 Trinickia sp.
ACCACTGCCGGCGCCGGCTGATGCGCGCCATCCCCGAATAATTTGTCGAGCAGACTAGGTTCGAAACGGCTCATTTATCTTTTTGAAAGAATCTTTAGTGAAGGCACCCTCTCAAGTGCGACGCAAATGGTACAGCACTACCCTTGTCGATTCAAATTTCGGGGCGGCACCTGATTGATAAAATGGCTTGACTGCACAGGAAGGCGTGTCCGTCCAGGGCGAGGGCCATGACGCACCCGCCCGAGCCAGCGACTCGACCTTCGGCCACCGGCGCCAGTCGTCAAAGAGCTTGAGTTCGAAGGCCGAGATCGGGAGCGCATGCATGGGGATCGGTGCGGCGCATCATAGACTCACGACTGCGTAGCCGTTTTGAGCAGCGCGGGCGGCTATTCGGGAAGTTGCAATCACCCTGCCCGCGCCCCGCGCCTATTGGCTCGCCTTCAACGCCGCACCCCCCAACTCGCGACACAGCGCATTCATGCCGGCCGGACACGAAGACGCCGAAAGCGTGGCGATTTTCGTTAAATCGTCCGTATCGAGCGTCGTATCGATATGGCGGAGGATGAATCCTTTTAGTCGAGAATTATGCCGAATCAACGTGCCGAGCTGCGGCAGCGTATCCCAGTGATCGACCAACAGGCGTGCGATGCCCTCGGAGTTGCCCTCGGCGATCTCTCCGTCGTCGCATTGTCCGTACTTTGTGAACGTGGCGTTCACCTGGGCCCAGCTGTCGAGGTGGTCGACCATCGCGTCGGCCGTCGTTGCGTCGCGTTCTGAGCAGACCTTGGCGCGTGCGACCGGCGCCGACGCTATGCACGCCGCGATCAGTGCGCCGGTGATTGTTGCCGAGAGCCTCTTGCGTTTGCGCTTATCCACGAGGTCAACCCTCACTTGCCAATACAAAACCGGCTAAAAATCACCCCCAACAAATCGTCCGAGGTGAACTCGCCGGTGATCGAGTTCAACGCCTCCTGCGCCAGCCTCAACTCCTCGGCGAACAAATCGAGCGATTGCGCGCGCTCTTGCGCGTGCGCCGTCGCAAGCGCCACATGATCCTGGGCGGCGCGCAGCGCAATCAAATGCCGTTCGCGCGCGAGATACACGCTTTCCGTTCCGGCCTGCCACCCCGCGATACGCAGCAGCTCCGCGCGCAGCAAATCGATACCCTCGCCCTTCTTCGCCGACAAACGAATCTCGCAAACCTCGGGTTCGCCGCCTTCCACGCGCTGCCGATTCACCGACGACCCGCTCTCGGTGAGATCGGTCTTGTTCAACACCCGCACGACAGGCACCCCGGACGGAAACCGCTCGGCGATGACGACATCCTCCGCAGTCATTCCCGAGCGCGCATCGAGCAAATGCAAGACGACATCCGCCCGCTCGATTTCGCTCCACGTGCGCGCGATCCCGATCCGCTCGACTTCGTCCTGCGTTTCGCGCAACCCGGCCGTATCGATGACATGCAACGGAATGCCCTCGATTTGAATCGTCTGCGTGACCTTGTCGCGCGTGGTTCCGGCGATCGGCGTCACGATCGCCAGCTCGGCCCCGGCCAACGCGTTGAGCAACGACGATTTGCCGACGTTCGGTTGCCCCGCAAGCACGACCGACAGCCCCTCGCGCAACAGCGCGCCTTGGCGCGCCTCGCCGAGAATGTGATCGAGCCGCGTACGAATGTGCGCAAGCTTGCCGCGCGCGTCCGCCGCTTCCAGGAAGTCGATTTCTTCCTCGGGGAAGTCGAGCGTCGCTTCCACCAGCATGCGCAAGGCGATCACTTCGTCCACCAGCGCATGGATATCGCGCGAAAACGCGCCGTCGAGCGAACGCCCGGCCGAGCGCGCCGCCGCTTCGGTGCTGGCTTCGATGAGGTCGGCCACAGCCTCGGCCTGCGCGAGATCGAGTTTGTCGTTCAGGAAAGCGCGCCGCGTGAACTCCCCGGGCTCGGCCAACCTGAGACGGAACGATTGCCCGGCATCGAGGCACCGCTGCAAAACGAGTTGCAGCACGACAGGGCCGCCGTGGCCCTGCAGCTCCAGCACATGTTCGCCCGTGTAGGAATGCGGCGCCGGGAAGTACAGCGCGATGCCGCGATCGAGCACGTTGCCCCCCGCATCCAAGAACGGGACATAGCTCGCATGACGCGGCGCGAGCGCCTGCCCGCAAAGCGCGGCCGTCAATGCAAGCGCGGCGGCTTCGCCCGCTCGGCCGAACGAAACGCGTACCACGCCGATGCCTCCGCGTCCGGGAGCGGTGGCGATGGCGACGATCGGATCGGAATCGAGAGCAAGCATGGTCGAAACGGGAGCAATAACGATGAGCGGAAGACAGGGCGCTGGCTCGCCCGGCGGGTAACGTGAAATCGGTAGGGTGCGAGCGCGGCATGTACTGGCAATTCAACCGGCGCTATGACGCCCTCCGCGCACCCTCCATATCGACGAATGTGCCGGACGCCGGAACCGGCGCACGGGCCTGTGCCCCGGCATTGTAGCTTGCCGATGTCCGCTCTCCTTCGATCTCAGCCTGAGCGCTGCTGCCCCGATACCATAGTTAAGATTTATCTCATTTGAGATAGCGTAATATTAGGACGAAGAGAAGCATGCGCCGCGCTCGGTAGTGCCAAAAGGCCGGACGCTACGCGGGTTTCAGCCAATGAGTCCCGATGGGACTTGGCGCGTTGTCCGCCGCGAGCATGGCGTATTCGTGCCCGATCAGGCTAAAGCTGACCCGGCCGGTTGTCTTCTCGATACGGTCTGGATTGCACAATTTGCCGATGCCAACCGTCGAAGAAAAAGCGGCGTTCTCCGAGCGCCTCAAGTTTGCCCTGCAGCGCAGCCCTGAAAAGGTTGCGGGTGGGACGCAGCTTGCCTTGCAATTCAACTTACGCCACCGCGGCGCTCAATCGATTTCCCCGCAAACGGCCCACAAATGGCTGACCGGGCGCACGATTCCGACGCGCGACAAACTGGCGACGCTCGCCAATTGGCTGCGCGTCGACCTGCACTGGCTCCACTACGGCCCAGCGCCCACTGCGGCGGCACGCACGACGCCCAAGCCGCTTCCGCGCGACGACAAGTATCCGCTCACACCGGAGACGATCGAGTTGGCATCGAAGATCGAATCGCTTTCGGCGCACCATCGCTACCTAGTGCAGGAACTAGTCGAACAGTTCTATGGCGATGGCGGAGAGCGCTGACGCCTCGCACGCGTAGTCGGGCAAGCGTTCGCTAGCGATTCGCCAATTGCGCCGCGTAGCTTGCGCCAATGCGTCGCGCAGCGACACCTACGCAGACCACCCGCAACGACGATGTAAAAAAATCGCCCGGCATGCCGGGCGATTTGCTTGGGCGCGCCAAGTTGGCACGCTGAATTGCACGGCTCCGCCAGGGCGCGCAGCGTTTGCCGCCGCGCGCCGGCTTCGACCGATCAGGCGGCCTTCTTCTTGGCAGCGCCCATGACGCGCGTGATGTAGTACTGCTGCGTGATCGACAGGACGTTGTTCACGACGTAGTACAGCACGAGACCGGCCGGGAAGAAGAAGAACATGACCGAGAACGCGATCGGCATGAACATCATCATCTTGGCTTGCACGGGATCGGGCGGCGTCGGGTTCAAGCGCGTTTGCAGGAACATCGACACGGCCATCAGCACGGGCAGGATGTAGAACGGATCGGCCTGCGACAGATCGTGGATCCAGAGAATCCACGGCGCACCGCGCATTTCGACCGACGAGAGCAGCACCCAGTACAGCGAAATGAACACCGGAATCTGAATGACGATCGGCAAGCAACCGCCGAACGGGTTCACCTTCTCGGTTTTGTACAGCTCCATCAACGCCGCGTTCATCTTCTGCGGATCGCTCTTGAACCGCTCGCGCAGCGCTTGCATACGCGGCGTGATCTCCTTCATGCGCGCCATCGACTTATAGCTCGCCGCCGACAGCGGGAAGAACACCGCTTTGATCAGCACCGTCAGCAAGACGATCGCCCACCCCCAGTTGCCCACCACGCCGTGGATCTTCTCGAGCAGCCAGAACAACGGCTTCGCGATGATCGTGACATAGCCATAGTCCTTCACGAGTTCGAGCCCCGGGGCGATGCCCTCGAGCACGCGCTCTTCTTCGGGGCCGGCAAACAGGCGAGCGGATACGTCGGTCGACTGCCCCGGCGCGATCGACGCCAGCGGCTGCTGCACGCCGATGCGATACAGCGTCGGGTCGATCTTCTCGATGTAGATGTTGCGCGGCGCGCCTTGCTGCGGAATCCAGGCCGTCGCGAAGTAATGCTGCACCATGCCGATCCAGCCGTTGTCGGCCGAAGTTGCCACGTCGACCTTGTTCTTGTCGATGTCGCTGAACGTGACCTTTTGGAAGTGGTGCTCGTTCGTGTAGAGCGCCGGGCCGAGGAATGTATGCGAGAAGCGCGGCGTTTCGACCGGCTGGCTATCGCGCACGATTTCCATGTACAGGCTCGGCTTCACCGGTATCGTGCCGACGTTCTGGATCTTCGTGTCGACGCCGATGACGTAGCTGTCGCGCGTGAACGTATAGGTCTTGACCACCTTCACGCCGCCCTTGACGGGCGATTCGAGCGATACCGTCAGCGTCTTCTGATCGGGGCCGAGCGCGAGCGGGCCCGGGACCGGCGTGAAGACGTCGTTATGGTTCGGATAATCGCCGCCGATCAGGCCCGTCCGCGCGAGGTACGTGTGGCTGGCCGTGTGGTCGAACAGCGTGACGTTGAGCGGGGCGCCCTTCGGATCGGCGTTCTTCGTCAGCACGAGCTTCTCGAGCGTGCCGCCGCGCGTGTCGATCTCGCCGGAATAGACGTCGGTGCTGAAATGAATCAGCTGCGCGGCCGCCTGCGGCTGGCCGGCCGCGGTATTAGCGACGGGGGCGATCGAGTTCGACGTTGCAGCGGCTTCGGAGCCGGGCGTGGCCGATGCCGGGCCGGTGCTCGTCTGCGTATGCGTCGGGTTCGGGAAGAACATCGACGAGCGTCCGTGATCGCGTTGCCAGTTGTCGAACAGCATGACGGCTGACACGAAGAAGATCGCCCATAGGATGGTGCGTTTGATATCCATGCGTGGTCTCAGAGTCGATGGAGCGGCGTTTCAGCGCTTTTTCGGGGGTGGGGGCGGAACGAGATCGATCCCGCCCTCGGAAAACGGATGGCAGCGACATAAGCGCTTCACCGCGAGGTAACTCCCGCGCGCGGCGCCATGATACTGGATTGCCTCGCGTGCGTAATCAGAACAGGAGGGATAAAAGCGGCA